>DATGIN010000195.1:0-8917 GCA_035295705.1 Caulobacteraceae bacterium | reverse complement strand
TCTCCAAGCGCGGAGGCTCGATCGGCTTCAGCCGGCTGGCCGGATCGCGGCGGCCAGCGCGCGGGCGGCGCGGACGGTGGCGTTCGGATCGACGCGCGCCTCCAGGACGTGGACGAAGCCATCGTGCGATCCCACGGCGATGCGGCGGCCCGTGCGGTCGAAGTTGACCGAATAGAGGGCCTCGCCAGGGGCTGAGACGATCCGTATACCGAGCAATCTGGCGGACCTCGCGTCCCAGAAGTAGACGCGGCCCGTCGAGGTCGCCGTCGCCAGCGTCTTCCCCCCCGGATCGAAGGCGGCGTAGAGCATGAGCCCGTCGCCGACGAGCGGCGGCGACATGGGCCGGCCATCCGCCACTCGCCAGATGCGTGCTGTCCCGTCGTCGGACGCAGTGGCGATAAGGTCGCCGGCCGGGTCAAATGCGGCCCAGTTGAGCGGCTTGCCGTGACGCATGGCCGGACCGACCGGACGGAGCGTTGCGGCGTCCCACAGTTGGGCGACCCGGCTCTCGGACCCGGTCAGGATCAGCGTCCCGCGGCCATTGAACGCCGCGTCCCACAGCTCCTGCCCTTCCGCGAACCGGCCGAGCTCGCGTCCATCGTTGACGGCGCAGATACGCGCCTCCCCGTCGGGGGTTTGCGGGTCCGTTTCGGCGTAAGTGATGACCAGGCGAGCGCCGGTCGGATCGAACCCGACGCCGGTCGCCCACATGTCGCTCACCGGCGGGAGCCGGAGCGGCGGGGCGAGGCCGCTCAGGTCCCAAATCTCCGCCGAGCCGTCCTGCGCGGCTGCGGCCAGCCGCCGGCCGGCGCGGTCGAACGCGAGGCGAAAGACCGCCGAGCCGACCGTCATGGAACTTTGGTCCGCGACCGGCCGCAGGGTCGATGCGTCCCACAAAGCCACGCGCCCCTTCATGCTTGACGCAGCAAGCCGTCTGCCATCAGGCGAGAATTGGACGTCGCGCGCGGGGCCGTCCATTGCCAGGTCGCCCGTCCCGGACCCGGTAGCGCTCGCTCGGGCGCGAACGTCCCAGATCCGGATCGCCGGGTCGCTCGGCGCTTCGATCTGGCCGACGGTGATCAGCGTCTGGCCGCCGGGGCCGAACATGACCTTGCGGTTGAAGTCGACGCCGTCGCGCAGAACGTAGTCGCCGGCCAGGGGCTCGCCGTTCGCGCCCCACAGCTGGACCCAGTCGCCGAAAGCGGCGGTCGCAATGCGATCTCCCGAGGGGCTGAACGCCACGGACTGCACCCGCCCGCGGCTCGCAAGCGCCGCCACCTGACGGCCGCTATCGGTGTCCCAAAGCAGCGCCTGCTCCTGCGAGCCAGATGCAGTCACGACCAGCTTGCCGGTTGGACTCAGCGCCAGCGACCGCACCGGGTCGCCGACCTGCGTCTGTGGCAGCTGCCGCAGGAACCGCGGCGCGCGAGGGTTCGACGTGTTCCAGACCGCCAAGCCGCCGGCCGTCGCTGTGACGATCCGTCCACAGTCGCCGCTGAGTCCGGCGACCGCGGGGTACGGCCCGCCTGAGGCGCCGGGCGACCGAAGCACGCCGAGCTGCGCGCCGGAATAGCTCACGAGCTGCGGCGGCGCCGCATCCGAGAACAGCGCCAGCCAGCGCTGGTCCGGGCAGAACACCAAGGACCGGATCCGCCCCGGCGCTTTGAGGGGTGGCGTCGCAGCCCAGCTGTGCAGGTCCCAGATCGCGTAGGAACCATCGATCGCACCCGCCAGCACGATGCCGCCTGGCGGGTCGCGGGCGATCGTGCTGATCGTCGGCCAGCCACGCGCCAACACCCGCGGCGGCGCCGCTTGATCGAGGCTGACCGCGTCAAGCTCGCTCTTGCGGGCGCCCGGCGACCCCTTGGCCAGGACGACGACGTCGTCGGTCGCGCCGAACGAGGCGCAGCAATCGAGGTCGGTGCGCGCGCCCAAGGGGAGCACCGCCCGGCCGGTCGCCAAGTCCCAGACCCCGAGCTCATAGCGCCCGACGTCCACTTTGCTGACCGCCAGCACACGGGTCCCGTCAGGGCTGAGCTCGGTTTCGCTCGGCGTTTCGGCAAACCCAGCGATTCCGCGCCGCAGCCGGTTGTGCTCGAGCGCGTAGCCAACCTCAGCGACCAGCTCCAGGTCGGTCCGCCGCGCGCCGGCGAGAGTTGCCGGCAGAACCGGCGCCGCGCCGGCGACGAGCTCGGAAAAGCGGCCGTCCTCGAGCAGTAGGTCCGCATTGGCCAAGCGCTGTTCGGCGAGCGACGTCCGCTGGTTCGAGTAAAGCACCGACAGGACCAAAACGGCGAGCGCCAGCGCCGCGCTGATCAGGCCGCCACCAACGACCAGCAGCCGTCGCCGGCGCGCTTGCGAGCGCCTGGCCGCCTCCGCGGCGTCGCGCGCACGACGTTCGGTGCGGGAACGCATCGCCACTTCGGCGATCCGGTCGTGGATCAACTCATACTCCCGCAGGCGGCCCCGTTCCTCGACGCGCAGCAGTCGACGGCCGACGAGCAGGTCCAGCCGGTTCGTAGGCACGCGGTAGGTGTCCGGCTCGGTCTCGACGGTGGCGCGGGTCAGCCGGTCGCGCATGCCGGACGGGGTGAGGAGTCGGTCTTCCACGAACGCCCGCACCTCCGCGGGCTGGTCGGCAAGCGCGCTCTCGTAGAAGTCGTCGAGGATACTGCCACGACTGGCCTCGAGCAGGTCGTGGGTGAGCTTCGGCGCGCCCTCGGCCAGACGTTTCTCGTTCAACTGCTGGCAGAACAGACTGAGTAGCGACGGCTCCACCTCGAGGCGACCGAGGTCGTCCGCCGGCTCTGCGCCGGTCGCGCCGAAGGGATCGTCGATCCGCCGGCTGCCGACGTAGTGGACGATCTCACGCGCTTCCGCGTCATCGACCAGCGATCGCGCCGGGCCGATGACCGCCTGCAGCGCCTGGCGCCCCTCCATCGGCGTCAGCCGCATCCGGTTCGACCCGAGCGAAGGAGCCCGGGCGCGCAGTCCCTCCAGCTGGGGCAGGTAGTCCTCCCGGAGCGCGATGACGATGCTGTAGCTCTGCGGGCCGAGCGCGTAGCGTCCTAAGAGGTCAGGGTCGGCTTCCAGCCGCTCGCGCAGCTCGGCGGGCGGGCGATTCTCGATGAGGTCGGCGAGCTCGCCGAGGAAGCTCTGCGCCGCCAGCCGCGAGGCGTCGCGATCCAAGCCCAGCGTGAACACCTCCTCGAACTGGTCGAAGATGATCGCCGGCGTCACCGGGTCGGCGTCAGCGTCACCGAGCGCCAGGTCTCGGCGGTGCAGCCAGGCCCAGAGTGACTCCGCAGGTTCAGACGCGGGGGGATCGGCGCCCGTATCCCTCAGCGCGAGCATGATCGCTTCGGCCGCCTGTGCGGCCGGCGGCGCGGCGGCGTCGTAGTTCACCCGGATGATCGCCGGGGCATACCCGGCCTCTCGAAGCCGTGGCGCGAGGCTGGCCTGCAGCAGCGAGGTTTTGCCGAGGCCGGACCGGCCGAAGAAGAGGGTCGTCTTCTCCCGCGACACGCGCTCGAACAGCTCACGCTCTTCGCCGCGGCGGCCGAAGAAGTACCGCGCGATGGCCTCGTCGAACGCTGCGAGGCCCGGCCAGGGATGCGCCTCGTCGACGACGGCGTCGGTCATCTGCGCGCCTTGCCGACGGCCGATTCCAGGTCTCGCAGCAACGTGTCGGTCGGCGCGCCGCCGGCGACACGCAGGATATGCTTGCGCATGAAGTTGGCAGGCGTGTGCTTGAGCTGGTCGAGCGGGGTCTCGTCTACCACCAGGGGCATGATGAACCGCACGCTCTCATCGTTCCGCTCGTCACGCTCATTGGCGATCTTCCACTCGAGGCGGAAGTAGGCGTCGCGGACATCCTCTTCGGTGTGCCGCGAGATAAGCGGCATAAAGAGCGCGCAGGACTTGATAGCTTGGCGGATGACGTAGTCGAAGTCCTCCGCCGCCTCGATCTTGTTGGCGTCGAACCAGACCCGGAAGCCCTTGCTCCTCAGCGCGTTGACCAGCGCCGTCGCGGCCGCGATGTCCTGGCGCGCATAGCTCACGAAGATCTCGCAGTTCGAAGCCGCCGCTGGGCTATCGGGGTCGGGGTCCGCCGACAAGCTCGATCGCGCTGGGTTTCCGAACGTCTCGAACCAGCGCCGATGCAGCTCGTCGATGAAGGCCTGCGGGCCGCCGCTGAACACCTTCGTCTGCGGGCTGAAGCTGGACAAGAAGCTGACCAGCACCGGGTCGCCGGCGGCGCTTTCGTCGGCGATGAACTCGCGGTCGCGCATCGAGCGCTCCGAGAGCCGCTGATGCTTCGCGAGCCGAAGGAACTGGCGAACGAGCCAGTCCGACAGGTTGGCCCCCAGGATCAGGAGGTCGTGGCTGCGGAGCTGGTCGAACAGCCGGGCCGGGCGGCGTTCGGAGTCGTGCAGCGCGATGACGTACTCGAGCAGGTCATCGTCGGAGATGACGAACTCCGGCAGCGGCGACGCCTGGCCGAGCAGGTGGTAGACCGTCCGCGCCGCGGCGCTCGAGACGGGCAGATCCGAGCTACGCGTATCGGACGGCACGAAGCCGACGCTGTCGCAGGCGCCCTCGCCGTCCACCTGGGCGATCGCCCGCGCCAGCTGTTGATCGAAGGCGGTTGTGACGAAGAGGCGGAAGCTCGGGATCTGCGCGAGCTTCACCATCGAGTCAGGTGGCTCGATCTCCTCCTTCAGGATTGTGTTCACCTTCGGATAGAGCTCGTCGAGCGGACCCTTGCGGCGCATGTGCGCTCTGACCACCGCGTCGAGGCCGAACGTCTCGCCGAGGGTCGTAGGATCGATGCCGAGCTTGTCGGCAAGCCGCCCGGCGACGTAGCGGTCCATCGTGACGGCGCGCCCGTCGACCCTCACGACCGACATCGCGCGGCCGAGCACCGGGATAACGCGATCCTTGGAAATGAGCGTCAGCAGGACGTCCCAGAACTCCTCGTCCCAGGCGGGCGCCGGCGGCGTGTCCGGACGGTCCAAGGCGGTCACGCGGCGGCGCCCGCGCTGAGCCTGCCCTTAAACAGGTCCTGGGCGACCGACGACGCTGACATTGAAGATCCGCTGACGCCCCCGAAGCCGTCCGGCGAACTGGCGAAGCGGCTCGCCCGCGAGCTTAGTCAACCGGCTGGTGGCTGGAAAGGGCATGACCGAGCCGCCAGTCCGCTGGTTCTCGCCCCGGCGCCCCGTGTGGTAGGGCGTGGGCGCGGGGGCCGAGCGCGAGCGGGTGAAGCGGATGGAGGGTGAGCAGCAGACGCCGACGGCGGCGCTCGCCGGGCTTCGCATCTGCGATTTCTGCGGGCAACTCGCCGGCGCGGGCGCGACGAAATGGCTCGCGGCCTTCGGGGCCGAGGTGATCCGCATCGAAGACCCGGTGCGGCAGGGCCGCTGGGACATCCTGCGCGGCGTCGGCCCCTACGTCGACGAGCGGCGCGGCGTCGAGTTCGGCGGCGGCTTCAACAACCACAACACCGAGAAGCTGGGGATCACGCTCAACCTGCGCACGGAGCGCGGGAAGGAGATGCTCACCGAGATCATCCGCCAGTCGGACTGCGTCACCGAGAATTTCGCCGCCGGCGTGCTCGATCGGCTGGGGTTCGGCTACGAGCGGCTGAAGGAGATCAGGCCAGACATCGTCTACGTCTCCAATTGCGGGTTCGGGCAGTCGGGTCCGTATGCGGCATTCAAGACCTGGGGTCCCATCGTGCAGGCGGTCTCAGGCCTCACCTTCGCGTCCGGGCTGCCTGGGCAGCCGCCGGCCGGCTGGGGCTACTCCTACATGGACCACACCGGTGGGTACTACATGGCGATCGCCATCCTTATGGCGTTGATCCATCGCAAGCGGACCGGCGAGGGCCAATGGGTCGACCTCGCGTGCACCGAGGCGGCGCTCACGCTGCACGGACCGGCGCTGCTCGACTGGACGGTGAACGGACGGCCTTCCCGGCGGGAGGGGCAGCCGCACTCGAACCGCAACCAATGGCCGCCCATGGCCCCGCACGGCATCTACGCCTGCGCCGGCGAGGACGAGTGGGTGGCCATCGCGTGCCGCGACGACGGCGACTGGCGAACGCTCGGCGGCGTCATAGGCGAGCCTTGGACCGCCGAGGCGGCCTTCGCCGATGTGGACTTGCGGCTCGAGAACCAGGATGCGCTCGACGAGCACATCTCCGCCTGGACCGCCGGTCAGAACAAGTTCGACGTCCAGCGGCGGCTGCGTGGAGCAGGCGTCCCCTGTGCGGCGGTGCAAAAGCCGGCCGAGCGCATCGACGCCGACCCCGACACGGACGGGCTTTGGCCGACCGTCGTCCACACGGCGATGGGCGAGGTTCGGGTCGACGGGATTCCGGCGCGGTTCTCGAAGACGCCGTGGCGCATCGCGCGCGGCGGCCCCTGCCTCGGCGAGCACAACGAGGCGGTGTTCGGCCGTCTGCTGGGCCTTTCGGCGGAGGCGGTCGCCGACTTGCGCGCCGAAGGGGTCGTATGACCGCGCTCGCAGGCTTTCGCGTGGTCGAGCTCGCCAGCGAGCGGATCGCGTTCGCCGGCAAGCTGATGGCCGACATGGGCGCGGACGTGATCCTGGTCGAGCCGCCCGGCGGCGATCGCGCCCGAGCCTACCCGCCGTTCGCCGACGACGCTCCGGGCCCGCAGCGAAGCCTCTGGTGGGAGCATTATCACACCAGCAAGCGCGGCATTGTCCTCGACCTGGACACCCCCACCGATCGAGAGCGTTTCAAGGCGCTGGCCGCGAGCGCCGACGTCGTTCTGGAGTCCGAGCCGGAGGGACGCCTGGCGGCGCTCGGGCTCGACTACGCCGACCTCGCCAAGCGCCGCGGCGACCTGATCTTCGTCTCGGTGACCCCGTTCGGGCGAGGCAGCAAGAACGCCGAAGCGCCAACGACGGACCTTACCATCCTCGCCGGCGCGGGGCCGGCCTGGAGCTGCGGCTACGACGACCATGCCCTGCCGCCCGTGCGCGGCGGCGGCAACCAGGGCTACCACACCGCCTGCCACATCGCGGTGATGTCGGCGCTGACCGCCCTCTTCCACCGCCTCGCAACCGGCGAGGGGCAGTTCGTGGACGTCAGCATGCACCAGGCGTCGAATGTCACCACCGAGGCCGCGTCCTACAGCTGGCTGGTCGCGCGCCAGACGGTGCAACGGCAGACCGGCCGCCACGCCGCCGTCATCCTCACCCAGGACACGCAGATGCGCTGCAAGGACGGGCGCTGGGTGAACACCGGCGTCCCGCCCCGCGCCCCCCGTGAGTTCGGCGCCATCCTCGGCTGGATCCGGGACCTCGGCCTCGAGGCTGACTTCCCTGAGGCGATCTTCCTGGAGATGGGGGCGGCGCGCGAGAAGCCGATCACCTACGACCTGATCGGCGTCGACGACGAGGCGACCGCTATCTTCGCCGCCGGTCGCGAGGCGCTTGGGCTGATCGCCGCCAACGTCAGCGCCGCTGAGTACTTCACCGGCTTCCAGACGCGCGGCTTTGCGGTGGGCGTGATCTACTCCCCCGAGGAGGCGTTCGAGGACCCGCACTTCGTCGCCCGCGGATTCCAGGTAGCCGTCGAGCACGCCGGCCTCGGTCGGACCGTCCGCTATCCCGGCGCGCCCTACCGCATGTCGGGCACCCCCTGGCGCATCAGCCGCACCGCGCCGACGCTCGGCGAGCACACCGGCGAGGTGCTTGGCGAGCTCGTCTTGGAATGAGCGGCGCCGGCGAAGCCCTGCTCGCGATCGGCTTCGAAAGCGAGATTATCTACTGGCGCGGGCCGTCGCCGTTCTTCTACGCGCCGATCCCGATGGACCTGGCCGACAAGGTGCGCGAGGCGGCGCGGGTGGCCAGCTACGGCTGGGGCTGCGTGCCCGTCGAGGCCAGCATCGGCGATATTGTCTTCACGACCTCGCTCTTTCCGAAGGACGGGACCTACCTCCTGCCGCTGAAGGTGGCGGTACGCCGCAAGGCGAACATCACCGCCGGGGACGTAATCTCGGTCGAGATGACCATCAACCCGCCAAAGCGGCCGTGGGGCTAGCGCCCCCGCCGCTCTCTCGCCGACCCGTTGCCCCTAGGCTTTGTGGGGCGTGCCGCCGGCCCAGGCCCAGGCGGCGATCTTCCAGCCGTCGGCTTCCTTCCTCAGCGCGAACACCATTTGCGCCGGCTCGGACATGGCGACTCCGTGCTCCTTGTAACTGAACGTCGCCTCGAGCACCTCGTACGCCGTGTCTCCGTCGACCTGGGCCCGCAGCGTCTTGCCGAGCGTCACCTTAAGGTCGGTGAGGCCGCCGGACTGCGCATCCTTCGTCAGCGCCGCAGCCCAAGCCTGAAATGCGCCTGGACCGTGCCACTGGTGGCCGCCGATCTCGTCGATGATGGCCGCGTCAGCCTCGTGCGTGGCTTCTGCGGCTTTGACGTCACCCTTGTCGAACGCATCGATGAATTCGTGAGCCTTAGCCACCGCGTCGTCGACGGGTGCGGCGTGGACCAGCGGCGCGCTGGCCAGCACGAGGCAAAGTACGGCTGATAGTGTGCGCATGGCGATCTCCCCGGGGCCGCGCGGAAGCTGGCGGCGTCGAGTGAACATCGATCGAAGCCTGGCCGTGGGCAAGGAGTTGCATCCGAGCCCTGCAGCGCTGGTCGCGCTAGCCGCCCGCCCGCTAGGGCGATAGCACCGCGATCGCACCGGCCGCCTGGGAAAGGATGCCGGTCAGCTCGGCGTTGTCGGCGAAGGCGACGTAGCGTTCCTTCAGCACGCCCAGGGACTTTGCGTGGTACTTCTGCGGAGGCTGGACATAGGCGCCTCCCGGAAGGTCCACGCTGAACTCGCTCTCGCCCGCCGCCAGCGCGCGTGCATTGGCCTCGCTCCACGGCAGGA
>DATGIN010000194.1:0-10710 GCA_035295705.1 Caulobacteraceae bacterium | reverse complement strand
CAGCGACGACCTCGCCTGATCGCCGACGGCAGGCGCGCGTCGCGCCCGCCAACATCTCAGATCGAACGCGCCCGTCCCGCCCAATAGGGCTCGCGCACCTTCTTGCGCTGGATCTTGCCGGCCGGGCTGCGCGGCAGTTCGTCCACGAACTCGATCGAACGCGGAACCTTGAAGCCCGCCAGCCGGTCGCGGGCGAAGGTCTGGATGTCCTTGGCGAGCTCGGGCGAGCCCTGGAAGCCGGGGTTGAGCGTGACCACCGACTTCACCTCCTCGCCCCACTCCCCGTTGGGCACGCCGATGGTGCAGGAATCTTCCACCGCCGGGTGCTTGATCAGCTCGTTGTCGATCTCCTGCGGGTAGATGTTGACGCCGCCGGAGATGATGCACTCGGCCGTGCGGCCGGTGAGGAAGAGGTAGCCGTCCTCGTCGAAGTAGCCGACGTCGCCGAGGGTGAAGTAGCCGTCGCGATGGCTGGCCGCCGTCTTCTCCGGATCGTTGAAGTACTCGAACGGATTGTTGGCCGCGGCTTTGAAGTAGAGCATCCCAGGTTCGCCCGGCGCGACCGGATTGCCTTCCTCGTCCAGCACGCGCGTGTTCTCGGGGTTCTCGGGCCTGCCCACGCTGCCGGGCTTCCTCAGCCACTCCTCGGAGCTGATGTGGAAGCCGCCGCCGCCCTCCGAGCCCGCGTAGTACTCGGACAGGATCGGACCCAGCCATTCGATCATGCCGCGCTTGACGTCGGGCGGGGTCGGGGCCGCCCCGTGGATGATCGCGCGCAGGCTCGAAAGGTCGTATTTCGCCCGCACCTCGGGCGGCAGCGACAAAAGCCGCTGGAACATGATGGCGACCATATGCCCGTGGGTGACCCGATACTGTTCGATCGTGCGCAGCACGGCCTCGGAGTCCCAACGGCCGTCCATGAACACGATCGGCACGCCCTGGCTCATCGGCCCGCGGACGTCGATGCCCAGGGGCGCGGCGTGGTACGCCGGCCCGACACAGAGCTGGACGTCTCGCTCGTGGTCGTAGCCGCGCGCCCCGCCCAGCACGAAGGGGATCTGGTTCAGTCGCTTGCGGTAGACGCCCTTCGGCCGGCCGGTGGTGCCCGAGGTGTAGAGCATCGTGTTGCCGGGGACCGGATCGTCGATGTCCGAACCGTCGTAGGCCCCGAGCACGTCGTCGGCGTAGCTCAGGAAGCCCTCGGCGTCCCCGCCGATGGCGGCCTTGGCCACCAGCCGCGGCGCGCCCGCCGATGCCTTCAGTCCGCCTTCGTAGCGGGTTTCGGCGAACAGCACCTTGGCCCGGCAGTCGTTGACGACGTAGGCGATCTCATCTGCGGTCAGGTGCCAGTTGACCGGCGTCAGCCTCACCCCGCAGCGCAGGCACCCCTGCAGCACTTCGACGAACTCGGCGCGGTTCGAGCACAGCAGCGCCACCGGGTCGCCGGGCAAGAGACCGTTGGCGCGCAGGAAGCGCGCGACCTTGTTCGCGTTCGCGTTGATCTTGGCCAGCGTGTGCGCGCCGTGGCTGTCGTAGACGGCGATCGCATCGGGCTTGACGCTCGCCCAGACCGCGGTGGTCATCCCCACCGCCGAGGCCTCGATCAGGCGTTGCTCCAGCGCCGCCCGCTCGTCAGCCGCAGCGGGCGGGTTCATCGTATCGGTCATGGAGCGGCTAGCCCCCGACCGAGCCGGTCAGCTCCGGCAGGTTGAGGATCCGCTTGGCGATGATGTTGTTCTGGATCTCGTGGCTGCCGCCGTAGATCGAGCCGGCTTTGCCGGCCAGCCATCCGCGCACGGCCGAGAGCTCCTCCTCGCTGAAGCCGTCGCCCTCCCAGCCCAGGCCGTGACTGCCGAGCAGCTCGACCATCAGCTCCGAGCGGTCCTGCATGACCTTCATCGAGACGTTCTTCATGATGGAGGTGGTGGCGTTCGGGCTCATGTTGCCCCTGGCCTCCGCCGCCGCGCGGCGCACGGTCAGCCGCATCGCCTGCTCTTCCATGCGGTGGGCGATCAGCCGCGAGCGCAGGTCCGCGTCCGCCAGGGCGCCGGTCTCGTCCACGCCGACGTACTTCTTGGCGACGTCAACGACGCTGGTCGCCTCGCCGCGCGCGCCGGCGGCGCCCAGGCGGTTGCCCATGCCGTTGCGTTCATGCTGCAGCAGTCGCTTGGCGATCGCCCAGCCGCCGTTCAGGGCGCCGACCAGGTTCTCCTTCGGCACTTTGACGTCGGTGAAGAAGGTCTCGCACTGGCCGGAGGCGCCCGAGATCATCCGGATCGGCCGCGCTTCGACGCCTGGCGAGTGCATGTCGATCAGCAGGAAGCTGATGCCCTCGTGCTTCTTGGTCTGGTCGGTCCGCACCAGGCAGAAGCACCAGTCGGCCAGGTGCGCGCCGCTGGTCCAGATCTTCTGGCCGTTGACCAGGAAGTGGTCGCCCATGTCGACCGCCTTCGTCTGCAGCGACGCGAGGTCCGACCCCGAGCCGGGCTCGGAGAACCCCTGGCACCAGCGCAGCTCGCCGCGGCAGATCGGCGGCAGGTGCTTCAGCTTCTGCTCTTCGTTGCCGTATTCGAGCAGCGTGTGCCCGAACATCCCCGGTCCCATGCCCTGGATGGGGTTGCGGGCGCCGATCTTGGCCATTTCTTCTTGCAGCACCCGGGCCTCGGCCTGGGAGAGGCCGCCGCCGCCGTACTTCTTCGGCCAGGCGGGCGTGCCCCAGCCCTTCTCGCCGATCCGCTTGCGCCACAGGTCGACGTCCTCGTCGCGCTTGACCCGCGCCTCGCCCATCATCTGCTCGGTCACCCGGTCCGGGTCCTTGCGCAGCGACTTGGGGTAGTTCTCCTCCAACCACTCGCGGACTTCGCCGCGGAAGGCGTCCAGGTCGGCGCCGCCAAAATCGGCCATCTCGAAATCTCTCCCTTGAAAAAGCGGCGGGGTCGCCTTTGCCGCTCTCATTCTCGCTGATCGAATAGAGGGCAACGCCACGCCGTAATCGCGGCGCTGCTGCCCTCGCGTCAATTCTGGGCGCCCGGACCCCCAAGGTCAACGCCGCGCCGCCCCGCGAAGGCTGGTTTTCCCTCCGTCCCCCTCTTAGAAGCGACGACCATGCAGCACACGAAATTCGGCCGCACTGGCCTGCGCGTCTCCCGCCTCTGCCTCGGCACAATGACCTTCGGCCTCCAGTGCGACGAGGCGGCCAGCCATTCGATCATGGATGCGGCCGCGGAGGGCGGCATCGACTTCTTCGACGCAGCCGACGTCTATCCCCTGGGCGGCGGCCGCTCGACCGCCGGACGCACCGAGGAGATTGTCGGCGCCTGGCTGAAAGGCAAGCGCCACAGCTTCATCGTCGCCACCAAGTGCGTGGGCCAGATGGGGCCCAAGCCCTGGGACCAGGGCATGTCGCGCAAGCACATCCTCGATGCGATCGACGGCTCGCTCCGGCGGCTGAAGACCGACTACGTCGACGTCTACCAGCTGCACAGCTACGACCCCGCAACGCCCATCGACGAGGCGCTCGAGACGCTGGACGCGGTGGTGAAGAGCGGCAAGGCCCGCTACGTCGGCGTCTCGAACTGGCTGGCCCACCGCGTCGCCCGCGCGCTCGGACGCTGCGAGCTGAACGGGCTGGCGCGCATCGATTCCGTCCAGCCGCGCTACAACCTTCTGTTCCGCGCCTTCGAGCGCGACCTGCTGCCGCTCTGCGAGGAGGAGGGGGTCGCGGTGATCCCCTACAACCCGATCGCCGGCGGCCTCTTGTCCGGCAAGCACGACCGGGGCGCGCCGCCGCCGGAAGGGCGCTTCCAACTCGGGACCGCGGGCGCCCGCTATCAGGAGCGCTATTGGCACGAACGCGAGTTCGACACCGTCGACACGCTGCGCGGCCTCTCCAACGAGGCCGGCATGAGCATGGCCTCGATGGCGGTCTCTTGGGTGATGTCGAACCCGGCCATCACCGCGCCGATCGTCGGTGCGAGCAGGCCCGAGCAGCTCAAGGACAGCCTCGAGGCGGCCGAGCGGGGACCGCTGCCCGCCGACCTGAAGGCGAAGCTGGACGAGATCACCCACGCCTGGCGCGCCGTCGACGCCGATCGCTGAGCCGGCGGCTCAGCCCGTGCGCCTCTAGACCCCGGCGGCATCGTCGCCTACCGATCAGCCGGAACCGCGATCGGAGAACGCCACGCCGATGACCAAGGCCGCCCCTCAAGCCGCCGGACCGCTCGCCGGCGTGCGCATCGTCGACCTGACGCAGTTCGTGCTCGGGCCGTACGCCACCATGACCATGGGCGACCTGGGCGCCGACGTGATCAAGGTCGAGGAGCCGGCCGGCGACCGCCAGCGGCGCTCGGGCAAGGCGCCCAACTCGCCGACGATGGGGCCGATGTTCGTGGCCTTCAACCGCAACAAGCGCTCGGTCACGCTCGACCTGAAGACCGACGAGGGCAAGGCCGATCTCAGGCGGCTGATCGGCGGCGCCGACGTCTTCATCCACAACATGCGCCCCGACTCCATGGCCCGCCTCGGCTTCGCCTACGACGAGGTCGCGCGCGTCAAGCCGGACATCGTCTACGTCGAGGCCATGGGCTACGACCCCGCCGGGGCCTACGCCGGACGGCAGGCGTTCGACGACCTCATCCAGGCGGCCAGCGGCGCCTGCGGGCTGAACGCGCTGGTCGAGCCCGACGCCACCTTCCGCCCGCTGCCGACCATCATTGCCGACAAGACGAGCGGCCTCTTCGCGGTCATCGCGACCCTCTCGGCGCTGCGCCACCGCGACCAGACCGGCGAGGGGCAGTACGTCTGCGTGCCGATGCTGGAGTGCTTCACCGGCTTCCTGATGGCCGAGCATCTGTACAACGAAACGTATATCCCGCCGACCGGCCACTTCGGCCACACCACGACCATCACGCCCTACCGGCGGCCCCTGAAGACCAAGGACGGCCATCTCTCGGTCGCGCCGGCCGACCGCAAGCAGTCGGCCAGGTTCATGGCGCTGGGCGGCATCCCCGACGCCTACGAGAGCGAGCGCTTCACCTCGAAGAGCTCCGGGCCGGAGCGCGTCGCCGAGTACCACGCGATGATGGACGAGGCGGCGGCCTCGCACACGACCGCCGAGTGGATGGCGCTCTGCGCCGAACACTCCATCCCCGCCATGCGCGCCAACACGCCGGAAGAGATCTTCGACGATCCGCACCTGAAGGAGACACTGTTCGAGGTGCGCGAGCTGGAAGGCGAGGGGCGCTATCGGGCGATGAAGCCTGGTCTGCGTTTCGCCAAGTCGCCGGTCAGCATCCGCCGCGACCCGCCCGCCCTGGGCGCCCACACCGGCGAGGTGATGGCCGAGGTCGCCGCGAAGCGGGAAGCGGCGGAATAGCGCCCCCTAGGCCGCCGGCGGCGTCGCGTCCGCCTTCAACCTGTCCAGGTGCATCCTGATGTGTGCGGCTTCGGCGGGGGTGTTGGCGAGCGCGATGGCCTTGTCGAAGGCGACGCGGGCTTCCGCCTCGCGGCCGAGCTGCAACAGAAGCCCGCCGCGCGCTCCGTGGAAGTTGAAGTAGCCGCCTAGAGGCTCCGCCAACGGCTCGATCATCGCGAGCGCGGCGTCCGGGCCCTCGACCTTGCTGACCGCCACCGCCCGGTTCAGCGTCACGATCGGCGACGGCGCGATCCGCTCCAGCGCCGCGTACAGCGCATCGATCTGGGCCCAGTCCGTCTCCGCCGCCGCGCCGGCGCGCGCGTGCACGCCGGCGATCGCCGCTTGGATCTGGTAGCGGCCGGGGCGGCGGTGGCGCATGGCCTTGTCGATCAGCGCCAGGCCCTCGTCGATCATCCGGCGGTCCCAGGCCGCGCGGTCCTGCGCCTCGAGCAACACGATCTCGCCGGCCGCATCGAAGCGCGCTCGCGCCCTGGCGTGGTGCAGCAGCATCAGCGCGGTCAGCCCCATGATCTCCGGCTCGGCCGGGAAGAGATTGAGCAGCAGACGCGAAAGGCGGATCGCCTCCTCGCAGAGCGGCGCCCGCAGGGTCGCTTCGCCGGAGCTGGCCGAATAGCCCTCGTTGAACACCAGGTAGATCATCGTCGCCACCGTCGAGAGCCGCTCGGCGCGCTCGGCCGCGTCGGGGGCCTCGAATGGCAACCCGGCCTCGGCGATCCGCCGCTTGGCGCGGGTGATGCGCTGCTCCATCGCGGCGTCGGAGACCAGGAACGCACTGGCGATCTCCGCCACGGTCAGGCCGGACACGATGCGGAGCGCCAGCGCGATCTGCTGGGTCTGCGGCAGATCCGGATGGCAGCACACGAAGAGCAGGCGAAGGACGTCGTCGCGGTAGTGGTTTTCGTCCAGCCGCTCGGCCATGTCGGCCTCGGCGTCGTCCAGGTTCGACAGCACCTCGTCGGGCGGCAGCGGCGCATCCTTGGCGCGGCGTCGCACCCCGTCGAGCGCGGCGTTGCGGCCAACCAGCACCAGCCACGCGGTGGGGTCGCGCGGCGGGCCCTTCTCCGGCCAGTTCTTCAGCGCCCTCAGGCAAGCGTCCTGGAACGCCTCCTCGGCCAGGTCGAGGTCGCGGAAGTAGCGCAACAGCGCCGCGACGGCCTGGGGACGCGCCGCCGTCAGCGCCGCATCGATCCAGGCCATGTCGGTCATCTCGCGGACGCCGTCGCCGCTGCGCCCTCGCTCTCGAGCACCGGCGCGGGATGAAAGGCCAGCAGCGGCCGGATCTCGTAGGTTCCGCCAGGGTTGGCGCGGCCGAGCTCCTTGGCGACGTCCAGCGCATCCTCGAGGTCGGTGCAGTCGACGATGTAGAAGCCCAAGAGCTGCTCCTTCGTCTCCGCGAACGGGCCGTCGATGACCAGCGGCGGGTCCCGGTCTTTCCTGAGCGTGGTCGCCGCCGTGGTCGGCATCAGACGCGCCGTCGGACCGAGCTTGCCGCGCCGGGCGAGCCCCTCCACGACCGCGCCGAGGCGGGCCATCGTGGCCTCTTCCTCCTCCTTCGGCCAGGACCAGACGCGCTTCTCGTCGTTGTAGCAAAGGATGGCGTAGTGCATGGCGATGCTCCGGCTTCGGCCCAAGGACGGCCGACTATGCCCCCAGCCGACAAACGCTCAAATGCCCAGCGCGACTTGACTTTGCCGTCCGAAGCGCCGATGTGAGCGGCGCTCGCCATGGCGGAAAGTCCATGGCGTGATATCCGGCGCTCCAGCCGCGTGAGGGGCTTTCACCTAAAGTCCCAGCCTGTCGAGCGCCTCCGAAGCTTCCAACCGATCGCCCAGGTCACGCGGGGCGTTTGCCACCCGCGCCTTCCGCAGCGGCCGCGATGCAAGCGGCGCTGACGTTTGCCGCACACGAAAGAACCCATCCAAGTGACTCAATTCACCGACCTTGGCCTCGCCAAGCCGCTTCTGAAAGCGCTTGCCGCCGAGGGCTACGTTTCTCCCACGCCGATCCAGGCGAAGGCGATCCCCAGCGTTCTCAAGGGCCGCGACCTCCTCGGGATCGCCCAGACCGGCACAGGCAAGACCGCCGCCTTCGCGCTTCCCATCCTGCAGCGCCTCGCCGAGCGACGGCGGCCCGCGCCGCGCAAGGGCGCGCGCTGCCTCGTGCTCTCGCCGACGCGCGAGCTCGCCAGCCAGATCGCCGACAGCTTCCGCGCCTACGGCGCCTACATGGGCGCGAGTGTCGCCGTCGTCTTCGGCGGCGCCAGCTACGGACCGCAGATCAAGGCGCTCGCAAACGGCGTCGACGTGCTCGTGGCGACGCCTGGCCGGCTGCTCGACCACATTGGCGAGCGCCACGCCGACCTCTCCGCAACCGAGATCCTGGTGCTCGACGAGGCCGACCAGATGCTCGACCTCGGCTTCTTGCCCGCCATCCGCCGCATCGTCGCCGGCATGAGCAAGACGCGCCAGAACCTCTTCTTCTCCGCCACCATGCCAAGCGAGATCGGACGGCTGGCCGCAGACCTTCTGGTCGATCCCGTCCAGGTGCGCGTTGCGCCCGCCGCGACGACCGTAGAGCGGGTCCAACAGCAGATCCTGTTCATCGAGAGCCAGCGCAAACGCGCGCTTCTGGCCGAGCTGTTCGACGATCGCGCGATCACCCGCGCGCTGGTCTTCACCCGCACCAAACGGGGCGCCGACCGCGTGGCGAAATACCTCGAGCAGTCCGGCGTCGAAGCCGCCGCCATCCATGGCGACAAGAGCCAGCCCCAGCGCGAGCGGGCGCTCGCCGCCTTCAAGGCGGGCCGCGTGCGGGCGCTGATCGCCACCGACATCGCCGCGCGCGGCATCGACGTGGATGCGGTCAGCCACGTCATCCAGTTCGAGCTGCCGAACGTGCCGGAGGCCTACGTCCACCGCATTGGTCGCACCGCCCGCGCCGGGGCCGCCGGCGTCGCGATCGGCTTCTGCGCCGACGACGAGCGCACCCTGCTGCGCGACATCCAGAAGCTGACGCGCCAGACCATCGAAGCCTTCGACCGCCGCAACGACCGGCGGCTGGGCGCGATCACCGCCGCGCTTGCGCCCGTTCCTGTCGCCGCGGCCCCGCGCCCGGCGAGCGGCCAGCACCGCGCGCCGAAGCCGCACGCTCACCGTCCGAACGGTCGCTCCCCGCAATCCGCCGGCCGCAAGCGCCGCCGCCGCGGCTTTCGCGCGCCTGCCGCCCTGAACGCCTGATCGCCAGCGGGGGGCTAGGACCCCGCCGGCTTTGGCGCCTTCGTCACCGCCACCTGGTGCGGGTAGGGGTGTTCGAAGCCGGCGGCCAGCAGCGCCTCCGTCGCGCGCTCTATGAGGTCGAAGCGGGCTTCCCAGTAGACCTCCGGCCTCACCCAGCAGCGCAGGGTGACGGTGACCGCGTGCTCGCCTAGCGCGGTCGTCTTCGACCAGGGCGCCGGGGTCTTGAGGATGCGCGCATCGGCCTTGGCGCATTCGATCAGCAGCGTCTGCGCGCGGCCCTGGTCTTCGCCGTAGTCGATCGGAAAGTCCAACTCCATGCGCCGCGTCTTCGGGCTGGAGTAATTGATGACGACGTCGCCGAACGCCTTGCCGTTCGGGACGTAGATCGCAAGGTTATCGGCGTCGGCGAGTTCGGTCATGAAGAGGTCGAGTCGCTGCACCGTGCCGGTGCGGCCGTCGATCTCGACGACGTCGCCAACCCGATAGGGCCGCAGGACCAGCAGCATCACGCCGGCCGCGACGTTGCCGAGCGCGCCCTGCATCGCAAGGCCGATGGCGATCGACGCGGCG
Source organism: Caulobacteraceae bacterium (assembly GCA_035295705.1). Lineage (GTDB taxonomy): Bacteria > Pseudomonadota > Alphaproteobacteria > Caulobacterales > Caulobacteraceae > Poindextera. Next base: position 1,470 of record DATGIN010000194.1, on the reverse strand, counting down.
CCGACCACCGCCAGGATCGAGGTCGTGCGCACGCCCAGCTGCTCGAGCACGGCCATGACGCCGAGCACGATCACCACCCAGCGGGCAAGCGAGCCCAGGAAGCCCTGCAGGGTCGGATCCTTGGCGCCCGGGCGCTGCACCCGCCCGACCGCGCGGCGGACGAGCCCCGCCGCGACGCGCGCCGCCCACAGCGTGAGCGCGAAGATGGCGCCGGCGACGACCAGGTTCACCGCCAGCGCCCCGGCGTCGTCGAAGAACGAGCGCCAGTTGTCGGGTCCGCCGGCGATCGCCGCGTGCACGCCGGCGCGGATGGCGTCGATCGGCTGCGGCGGCGGACCGTCGGCGGCGGCCAGGATCAGGCTCATGCGCGCCTGCTTACCCCGGTTCGCGCGAGCTTGGCTGCATCAACGTGGGCGGCCAGGATGGACCGTAAGGTCACGGGCGGGGCGGGAGGGCGCGGTGCGGGCGTTCGACTACATCATTCTATTCTTTTCGTTCGTCTTCGCGCTGGGGCTCACGCATCTGCTCCTGGCCAGCGCCAGGATGATCCGGTTGCGGCGTCAGATCGTCTTCTCGTGGCCGCACGCGCTCTGGATGCTGGTGGCGTTGCTCACGCTGGGCGGCAACTGGCTCAGCTTCTGGGACTTCCACGACCAGCGGCTGCTTACCCTGCCGGTGATCATTGGCGGCTTCGGGATGGTCATCCTGCAGTACTATGTCTGCGCGCTGGTCGCTCCGGAGTTCGAGGACGGCCAGGACCTCGATCTGCGCCGCTTCCACCTGGACGAGGGCCGCACCTATCTCATCGCGCTCATGGCGCTTTGGCTCTACGCCATCGTCGTCAACGCGCTATCGGCGAACGCCACCGGGGCGCAGGCCTGGGCGAGACAGAACCTCGTGGTGCTCCTCGGCTTCGCGCCAATCGCGGCGGCGCTCGTTTTCCGCCAGCGGCCGGTGCAGCTCCTCGCGCCGCTCGTCGTGATCGCCCTGTCGGCGCTGCAGATCGCCCTCTACTACCCGGTGCTGCGCTAGCTTTCGCGCACCGGCGCGCGGCCCGCTTCGATGGACGCCAGCATGTGCTCCAGCGTCGCGAGCTCGTCGGCTTCGCGGGTGGGCTTGTCCCAGCGGATGCGGTTGATGCGCGGGAAGCGCATCGCAACGCCGGATTTGTGACGCGTGGAACGCTGCAAGCCTTCAAACGCCACTTCCAGCACCAGCCCAAAATCCTTGTCGGCGCGAACGGAGCGCACGGGGCCGAAGCGTTCGATGGTGTTGTCGCGCACGAACTTGTCGAGTTGCTTCAATTCTTCGTCGGTGAAACCGAAGTAGGCTTTGCCGACAGGCGTCAGCGCGTGGTCGCCGTTCTTGTCTTCTCGCCAGACGCCGAAGGTATAGTCGGAATAGAAGCTGGAGCGCTTGCCGTGCCCGCGCTGGGCGTACATCAGGACCGCGTCGATCAGGTAGGGGTCG
>DATGIN010000193.1:0-6387 GCA_035295705.1 Caulobacteraceae bacterium | reverse complement strand
GGATGCGTGAGCTCATGAATGAAGCCACGGCTCCGGAGGAACGGGTCGCGCCACACGTCCGCTCCATTGTTCACCGGCGCCGCCGGGACGCCGGCCGCCTGGAGCAGGTCGGCCGCTTCGTGCTTGTTGCGCCCGCGGGTCCAAGCGCTCAGGCCCGCCGTCACCGCCTCGGCGTGAGCGAGCCGACCGGCAAGCGTTGCGAACTTCGCGTCCGCCAGATCACGGACGCCGGTGGCGGCCACCAACCGCGGCCAGGTCTCGTCGTCGGGACAGGCGATGACCATCCACTGGTCGTCTCCGGCGCACGGGAAGGCGTCGTGCGGCGCCATGTCGGGGCGGCGGTTGCCGTCGGCTCGGAACACCTCTCCGGTCCGTCCGGTCTGCAGGATGTACTCGCCGATCCAATGCATGGCCGCCTCCACCTGGGCGACCTCGACATACTGGCCAAGACCGGTTCGGTTGCGCTCCGCCAGGGCCGTCAGCACGGCGGCGGCGCCATGCAGCCCGCCAATCGGATCCAGATACGCCGGCCCCGTCAGCACCGGCTCGCCGTCGCCGTAGCCGATCAGGCTGGCCATGCCGGCGGCCGCCTCCATGGTTTTTCCCATGCCGACGTGGCTCGACCAGGGGCCGTCATTCCCGAAGGCAGGCATTTCCACCATCACCAGCCTCGGGTTGTCGCGGCTCAGCGCCTCGTACCCCAGGCCGAGCTTGGCGAGGGCGTGGGGCGAGAAGTTGGCCAACACGACATCGCACTTGGCTGCGAGCCGCCGCGCGATGTCCTGTCCTGCGGCCGCCTTCAGGTCGACGGAGATCGACTTCTTGTCGTGGTTCTGGGTGTTGAACAGCGCGTTGCGGTCATACGGCCGCTCGCCGCCCACCCGGTCGGGATAGCTCGCCGGGTCGTTGACCCCGACCGCCGGGCCGCGCCAGGAATCCAGCCGCGAGCCATTCTCGATCTTGATGACCTCGGCGCCCAGGAAGGCGAGCGAGCGCGCCGTCATCGGTCCGGCCCAGGCTTGCGTAAAGTCGAGAACGCGCAAGCCTTGGAGCGGCAAGCGGTCACCGACCGCCGGTGCGGGTAGCGAGCTGGCGCGCTCAAGGCTCTCGGTCCGGAACCGCGCGCGGCCGCCCGCCGCCGGCGCCGCCGCCGGCGCGCGGTGTGGCGAGCGGGTGCGGAACACCGGCCCCAGACTATCGAGCTTGCCGTCCGCGCCCCTCCGGAACATGCCGCGACCGGCATATTGGGGCGTTTCGATGAGCTCCGGCAGCGTTGGGATACGCGCCGAGCTCACCTTCGCCAGCTGCAGCTGCTCGATCAGCTCTTCCACGCTGCGGTCGCGCGCCTTCTCGCGCAGGACCGCCACTGCGTCGGGCCAGTTGCGGCGCATGGCCGCCACGCCGGCGAACCTTGGGTCTTCGGCGAGGTGTGGGCTGTCGAAGATGCGGCAGATGGCCGGCCATCCACGCAGGGCAAAGAGCACCAGCCAGCCATCACGGCACTTCAATTGCGCCAGCATGCCCGGATACTGCCGCCGCGAAGCGTAGGTGCGCGAATAGGAGTATTGGGTGACCAGGTTCTGCGCCATCGCCGCGGTGACCTCGGCTGTGATCGCCTCCACAGCCTGGCTCCCACCGGTCCGGTCGCGCCAGATGAGCGCGGCGAGGCACGAGATGTAGGCGGTGGCCCCGCACGCGTAAGCCGTCCGTCGACCGACGCCGTAGAGCGGTTCGCGGTCCTGGGCGCCGGTGGTGAACATCACGCCGCTCAGCGCCTGGTGGACGATCTCGCCGCCCCGCCAGCCCATGTAGGGCGGACGCTCGCCGAAATCGCTGACGCGGCACACGATCTTGTCCTCAGCCTCCGCCGCGATCGGATCTGCTGCGTCGACGAGGACGATGTCGGCTTCGCGGATGAGCCGGTCGAGCTCGCTCGCCGCCTCCCCTTGGCGCCGGGTGAAACCCGCCTTGCCCTGGTTCAAGTGACGAAAGAGGAGCGAGCCCTCGTCGTCGACCGGACCCTCAAGGCGCGTCGCGGCCCCTTCCGGCCGCTCCACGAGGATCACTTCGGCCCCGTAGTCCGCGAACAGCCTGCCGCAAAACTGGCCCGCCGCCGTGGAGGTAGCGTCGATCACCTTGACGCCGTCCAGCGCCGGCTGGTCCCACGCCATCGGGGCAGGCTCCCTTGGTTGCATTGACGATCTAGCCAGTCCGATCGGCGCAACGGCAAGTCAAATCGGCATCGGCGTCCGGGTGCGTCTCTGCTGGATCTGGAATAGACGACGCTAACATTGTGTCCGAGACATTCCCCGGGGGAGGGTTGGATGGACCGGCTCCAAGGCATCAAGATATTCGTGCGCGTCGTCGAGACCGGCAGTTTCTCGGCCGTCGCCCGCGAGCTTGGAACGGGACAGCCGGCGATCAGCAAGCAGATCGCCGCGCTCGAGGAACGTCTTGGCGCGCAACTGCTGATGCGCACCTCCCGCAGTCTCAGCCTGACCGACGCCGGGCGCGACTTCTACGAGTCCGCTGTGCCGCTGATCAGCGATCTCGAGGCGGCGGAATCCCGCATCGGCTCGGGCCAGGCCTCGCCGTCCGGCATGGTGCGGGTCGCCGTCGCGCCTGGTTTCGCCAGCCGCTATATCGTGCCGAAGCTGCCTTCGTTCATGGCGCGGTATCCGAAGATCGTCGTCGAGATGCTTTCGTCCGAGCGGACGAGCAATCTCGTCGAAGAAGGCATCGACCTTGCCGTTCGCAATGGCGCGCTTTCTGATTCGAGCCTCGTCGCACGCAAACTCGGCGAGACGGCCGTCGTCGCCGTCGCATCGGCCGAGTATCTGGAACGAAAGGGAGAGCCCCAGCGCCTCGGCGACCTCGACCACCACGACGGCGTGATTTTCGTCTCGCAGGATGGACCGCGACCCTGGAGCTTCGCCGGCCGCGCCGGCGTGATCGCCTATCAGGCGGCGGCATCTTTTCGCAGCAATGATGGCGAGCAGCTGCGCACGGCGGTCCTTGCCGGCCTCGGCATAACCCAGGCGCCCTACTGGCTCTTTGCGGCCGACATACGCGACGGAACCGTCCGGCGGGTTCTGCGCCATCGTGAGCCGGCCAGAATTCCGATCAGCGCCGTGCGGCCCGCGTCCCGTCGCCAGCCCGGCAAGGTCGCGGTGTTCGTAGATTTTCTGGCTGAGATCGTCCCCGAAACGGGCGACTGATCTATTCCCTGCCGGGATCGATACTATCCGATCTGACCCTCTAACGGCTCCCGCGAGGAACCGATAGTCTTTCGCAAATCAGCGAAAACAACGATCGGGAGTCAGCGATGCCCAGAGACATAACCAACCATCTTCCGCCCTTGATTGCGCGCCACCTCGCGGCCTGCAACGGCCACGATATCGAATCCTGGACGGCGACGTTCGACCCGGAGGCTTTGGTCAATGATGACCGGCGCGAATTCAGCGGCGCCGAGGCGATCCGCGCATTCGCGGCAAAGGAGATCTTCGGCGACCACGTCACGTTCACGCCCGTGCAGGCCCTCGATCGCCACGGCGACATCACCGTCCACGCCCGCACCGACGGGACCTACGACAAGACGGGTCTGCCCGACCCGCTGATCCTGAGCCTCTACTTCACCCTCCGGGCCGAGCGGATCACCCAGTTGATCATGATCCACAACAAGGCGAGGGCCGGAGCGTGAGCGCTCCCTATCCGTTCCCGATCAGCGCGGGCGAGTTCGCGGACAAGCGCGTGCTGGTGACTGGCGGCACCCGAGGCATCGGCGCGGCAGTCGTTCGCCGCTTCCAGCTCGCCGGCGGCCGCGTCGCCGCGGCCGCGCGCTCGGCGCCGGCCGAGGCGCTGGACGGCGTCCTGTTCATTCCGGCCGACATCGGAACCGCCGCGGGCGCCGAGGCCGTCGTCAGCAGGGTGGCGGCCGACTGGGGCGGACTCGACATCCTAGTCAACAACGCCGGCGGCGTGGAGACCAAACCCTGCGGGTTCGAGTCCCTGACCGACGCTGACTGGCAGGCGATCGTCGACCTTAACCTGATCGGCCCGGCGCGGCTGGATCGCGCCTTCGTCCCTGGGATGATCGAACGAGGGTCGGGCGTGGTGATCCACATCGGTTCGGTTTCGGCCCGGCTGCCGCTCGCCGCCAACAGCACGCTCGTCTACGCCGCGGCCAAGGCGGGGCTCGCCACCTACAGCAAGGGCCTGGCCAAGGCCGTGGCGCCTCGCGGCGTGCGCGTGACCATGATCTCGCCCGGCTTCATCGAGACGTCCGGCGCCCAGGGCATGATCGCCGACATCGTTCGGAACACCGGCGCGAGCGAAGCGGCGGCCCGCCAGCAGATCGTGGACATGCTGGGCGGCATCCCGGTGGGGCGGCCCGGCCGGCCGGAGGAGGTCGCCGAGCTGGTCGCCTTCCTGGCGTCCGAGCGCGCCGCCTTCGTCAGCGGCGCCAACTACGTGCTGGACGGCGGGACCATCCCGACCGTCTGAGTCCTCCTTCGTGGCTCGAAGCCACCAGGAGGGGTCCCCGGTCACCGGCGCCGGCGCCTCGCGGAACTGGATCAGGTGGTCGCTCTTTAGCGTGGGGCCGTATGTCCGGAGCACGCGCGCGACCGATGTCGAAGGCGGAGACCCAGGTCGAGGCGGAAAACCTCCTCGCCATGGCGCGCGCGCTTGCCGCCGTGCGGCCGGACATGGAGGTCACGACCAGCGAGGTGGAAGGCTTGGCGTTGGCCTCGGTGGGCGCCGCGTCTCCGCTCGCGGCCGAGCAAGGCTTGGAGCGGGCGGCGAAAACGCTGCGCACCGGCTGGCTCCGCTCGGTGGCGGCGGAAACGTCGCGGGTGTTCCGGTCCCCGACGGAGGGCGAAGTCGAGCGGCTGTCGCGAAGCCGGCGCGACGCCTATGGCTACGAACGCGACTTCCAGCCGGAGCGCTTGGAGCAGCGCTGCCATGCCTTCTTCGGCGCGCCACCCGGCGGCTGGACCGCCGAGCACGTGCTGTTTTCGAGCGGGCAGGCGGCCCTGGCGACCGTTCTGCTGCACTTGGCGGAGCCTCACGCGGGGACGTTGCGGGTGGCCCATATCGGGGCGTACTTCGAGACGGCCGAGTTGGTCCGCCGCGCTTGCCGGCCGGTGACGCAGACCAGCCAGGCCGACCTGCTTATCGTCGAGCCGGTCGCCTGTGACGGCCGCTTCGCCACGCACGACCCGGCGGCGATCGCGCGCACGCTCAAGCCCGGCCAGGCGCTCGCGCTGGACGAGACGCTGTCGGCGCCGCACACGCTGGCGACCTCGGTGCTCCGGGCCGCCGGCGCACCGGACATCGTGGTGGTGCGGCTGGTCTCGGGCCTGAAGCTGCTGCAACAGGGTCTCGAGTTGGCCAACGTCGGCATCGTCAGCGTCTTCGCACGGGATCAAACGCGTGTGGCAGCTATCGCGGAAGGGCTTAAGCGGTGCCGTACGCTGACCGGCGCCGGGCTGCGGTTCGTCGATGCGCTGGCGCTGGAGGCGCCCTTCTTCCTCGATCGCGAGGCCACGGACGCCTACGCCGAACGGGTGTTCGAGCACAACGCGACGCTGATGCGCGCGGTCATGGCGCGCAATCGACTGTTCAAGCCGCTCGGCGACGCTGAGATCAATGGCGCTGCGGCGCCCTACTGCACGTTCGAGCTGGCGACGGGGAACAGCGCGAAGACGCTCGAGACGCTGGCCGCACGGATCGAAGGCGGCGCGGCCGAGCGGGGCCTGCTGATCGAGCGGGGCGGCAGCTTCGGCTTCCGCGGGCATCGCTTCGAGGTGATCGAGCCGGAGGCTGGCGCGGCGCCGTTCCTGCGCGTGGCGCTGGGCGCCCGCACCGACCATTCCCTGCGCGGCCTCATCGCTCTCGTCGCGGAGTTGGCGGCAGATGACGCGGCGTGATCGCGCTTTGGCGCCCCACACCACCGTCACTGCAACGGGTGAGCCCGCACCCCCACCTCCGAGGAAGCGATGATGGCCCACGCCCAAGCGGCCGCTGCGCTGGGCGCCGTGGCCGCGCTCTGCTCCGTCACCAGTTTCGTACCGCAGGTCGTCAAGATCGTGCGCGACCGCGACGCTGCGGCCGTCTCCTTGCGGATGTACGCGATCACCGTGACCGGTTTCGCGCTGTGGACGGTCTACGGCTGGATACTGGGCGAGTGGCCGCTGATCGCCGCAAACGCCATCAGCCTAATGCTGTCCAGCATCGTCCTCGCCCTGAAGATCCGGTTCACGATCGAGCACGCAAGGTCTCGGCGCACCCGCGCCGGCGCCCCAGACGGCTGAGCGCGGCGGCTTGCCTTCGTTCAGGGCCAGGCGAACCCAAGGCCATGCAAGAGCGCCGCCCGATGGAAGCTCA
>DATGIN010000192.1:0-3351 GCA_035295705.1 Caulobacteraceae bacterium | reverse complement strand
TGCTGCATCGGCAGCACCGAGCGGCCGAGCACGACCGAAATCTCCACATTGACGGCGCTGACCTGGTTCAAGCTCAAACCCCACGCGCGCCGGCCTTTGCCCCGCCGGACGCCAAGCCTCACATTGCGGTCATCATGCTTGCTCAGGGGTTAAGTTCGGCTGTTCCGGAGGCCCAATTCCGCCGCGCGGACGACGGGGCCGCCGGCTGGGCGGCGTCGCGGGGCCGCGTGGGTTACGAGGCGGCCGTGCAGGCCATGCAGGCGCGCGCTGAGGCGATCGCCGAGGGCCGCGAAGGCGAGCTCGTCTGGCTGCTCGAGCACCCGCCGCTCTACACCGCCGGCGTGTCAGCCAAGCCGGGCGATCTTCTTGCGCCCGATCGGTTCCCGGTTTTCGAAAGCTCGCGGGGCGGCCAGTTCACCTATCACGGGCCCGGCCAGCGGGTGGCCTACGTGATGTTGGACCTGGGCGTGAGGCGGAAGGACGTCCGCGCCTTCGTCCACGCCCTCGAGGCGTGGATCATCGACGCGCTGGCGACGCTTGGCGTCGAGGGCGGCGTCCGCCAGGGCCGGGTTGGCGTCTGGATCGAGCACGGTTCGCCTGCCGCCGATGACAAGATCGCGGCGATCGGCGTGCGGATTCGCCGTTGGGTGTCGTTCCACGGGGTCAGCGTGAATGTCGCGCCCGACCTCGACCACTTCTCGGGAATCGTTCCCTGCGGCGTGAGCGAGCACGGGGTGACGAGTCTCTCCGCGCTCGGCGCGCCGGCGACGATGGCAGCCGCCGACGCGGCGCTGAAGGCCGCGTTCGAGCGCCAGTTCGGCGCGACCGAACCGATGGCCGCGCCTGTCTGAAGACGGCTCGGGCCGGCTCGAGCAGGCCGGCCGCGACGAGCGCGACGATGTCGGCGACGGGTCGCCTCGAGGCGTGTGGCCACGAGCGCCTGGGCCGCGCCAGCACCACCGGTTTTTCTCGACTGCGTCGTCCAGGCTGACGCACCGCCATCTTCACGCGCTCGCCCATCTCGGCCAAACCGTGGTGGGCGGCGCAAACCACGGCCGCCTTGAGCCGGAGTCCAGGAGACATGACCGACCTTGCACGCCTGAAGTCTTCGCCGATGCCGTTCGCGGCGCTGATGGGGGTCGAGTTCGTCGAGGCCAGCAAGGAGCGGGTCGTGGCGACCCTAACCGTGCGTGAAAACCTCTGCACCGCCGGAGACATCGTCCACGGCGGCGCGATCATGGCCTTCGCCGACACGCTCGGCGCGGCCGCCACCAGCTTGAACCTGCAGCCCGGCGCCGGCACCACGACGCTCGAGAGCAAGACCAACTTCTTAAGCGCGGGACGGGTCGGGACCACGCTCGTCGGCGCCGCCACGCCGGTGCACCGGGGCCGCCGGACGCAGGTCTGGCAGACCCGCGTCGAGACCAGCGAAGGCCGGCTCGTCGCCCTGGTTACGCAGACGCAGATGGTGCTGGCGCCGAGCTGACGCCCTGGACTTATCGTCGCCGCCCGGGGCACGGTGCGTCGGAGATCACGGCCGCGGAGGGGGGCATGACAATCGATTTGCGGGCGGCGACGGCGCTCTGCGCGGTCGCGGCAGTCGTTGGTTCCGGCGGCAGGGTAAGTGCGGCGTCGCCCGACGATCTGGCCGGCTATCAGACCACGTTTTCGGCGCAGACCGAGGATCCGGCGCCGGGGCGCGGGCCGATGACGCTCACCGCGACAGTGACGATCGTCTCGGCTTCCGCGTCAGAGCTGCGCATGCGCTACGGCACGTTGGGGCGCCACGCCGATGGCGCGACGGCGCGCCGCGTGGCCAGCGATGTCGTCGTGCCATTGCCGTCGGTGACGATCGATCGCTCCGATAGCTCGATCCGATTCTCGTGCAAGGGCGGCGCGAACTGCATCAGCTGGACTCACACCGATTTCTACAGCGACGACGGTGCGAGCTTCGGCGCGGCGGGAACATCGCAGACCTACGGGATCCTGCTGGCGCCCGAGGCCATTGCGAAGCTGTCGGCAAGCCTCTGCCATCTGGCGGCGTGCAACTAGTAGGCCCGCGCGACCAGGATCTCTTCGACGCCCGGTTTGCCCGTGAACAGGCAGGGTCCGAGCGCGGTGGGTTGCACTAAAGGGGCGTTGCGGATGGTGAGTTTCAGCGACTTCAGACGCTGCTCGACCACGTCCAGCTCAGCGCCGCTGGGTTTCGACCAGGTGCAACGAACCCAACCCTTGAACGGCTCGTTGGCGTCGTCGTCCTCCGCCGCGGGGCCGAAGTAGGCGGCCAGTTCGTCAAAAGACCTGATGTCTGCCCGTATGTTCCCATCCAGCCGCGCCTTCGCCTCGGCGTAGAGGCCGGACTGGATCTCGGCGAGGAGCGCAGCCGCGCCGGCGATGAACTCGCTGCGCGGGGCGCCGGTCGAGGCAATGCGCTCGTTCTCACCCCAGAGCCGGTCACGGCGGATTGACGTCACCTGCCCGGCTGCGACGTCGCGTGGGCCGACCTCGACGATAATCGGCGGCCCGCGGCGAACCCAGTCCCATCGCTTGTCGGCAGAGCGCCCCGGACGTTTGTCGACCAGCGCGCGCACGGGTTGGCGGAAGGCGTCGACGCCGGAAAGCTCGGCCGCCAGACCCTCGGCGTAGGCAAGGACCTCCGCATCCTCCGGGCGATCGCGCAGGATCGGCACGATGACGATTTGCTGGGGGGCGATCATGGGCGGAAGGCGCAGGCCGTCGTCGTCGCCATGCGTCATGATCACGCCGCCGATCAGGCGGGTCGTGATCCCCCAGCTGGTTGTGTGGCAGAGGCGAAGCTCGCCGGTCTCGCTCTGATAGCGGATGTTCTGCGCCTCGGCGAAGCTTGTGCCAAGATAGTGCGAGGTCGCCGCCTGCAGCGCCTTGCCGTCCTGCATCATCGCTTCGATGGAGTAGGTGGCGTCGGCGCCGGGGAAGCGCTCGTTCTCCGGCTTCTCGCCAGCGATCACGGGCATCGCCAGCACGTCCTCGGCATGGCGCCGGTAGACCTCCAGCATGCGCATGGTCTCGGCTCTGGCGTCGTCGGCGTCGGCATGGGCGGTGTGGCCCTCCTGCCAGAGAAACTCGGCGGTGCGCAGGAACAGCCGTGTGCGCATCTCCCAGCGCACGATGTTGGCCCACTGGTTGAGCAGCATCGGCAGGTCGCGATGGCTCTTGATCCAGCGCTGGAAGGCGTCGCCGAAGATGGTCTCGGAAGTCGGCCGCACGATCAGCGGCTCCTCCAGCTCCGCGGCGGGATCGACCGCGAGCTTGCCGTCGGTCGCCTTCAGGCGGTGGTGCGTGACCACCGCCATCTCCTTGGCGAAGCCTTCG
>DATGIN010000191.1:0-4209 GCA_035295705.1 Caulobacteraceae bacterium | reverse complement strand
GCATGTCCAGCGGGTCGCCTCCGATCGGCGCAACGACCTCACGCCATATCCCGCCGAGCACCATGGGACCCAGCAGCGAAAACGCGTAAAGCCGCGGCTCGCCGGCTCGCACCTCGCCCCTCGCCTGCGCGCGTGCGATGGCGGCGGACATGGCGGCGACGCCGGGCGCGACCACCGCGTCGTGCCAGACGCGGGCAAGCTCGGGAAAGTTCTGCGACTCGCCGATGACCAGCTTGGCGACGCTGGCGGCGCGGGTGTTCTGCAGGACGTTCGCGATACGCGCCAGAAGCATGGGGGCGACCTCGGCGAAGGCGCCTTCGTGACGCTCGAGCAGCGTAAGAGCGGCGGCGACGTTCGGCGCCACCCCGTCGCGCACGACCGCTTCGAACAGCTGCGCCTTGCCGTCGAAGTAGAGATAGATGCCGCCTTTGCTGAGGCCGGCGCGAGCGGCGATGTCGTCGAGCTTGGCCGCGGCGAATCCGCGTTCGCAGAACACCTCGATCGCCGCCTGCACGATCTCGGCTGGGCGGGCGGTCTTGCGCCGCCGCCACTTCGGGCGCGCGTTCATGCCGCAATAGTAACTGACTGGTCAGTTATTACCAGCAGCGATTGCGCGAGAGCGCGCGCGGCGCTGTCGCGCTCCAAGTTCAGGAGCGCGTCGGGGGGTCAGACAGTCAGTGCTCCAGCGCAGCTGCGGCGGATTCGAGCGCCGCCCTGGCAAGGCGCTGGGCGCGCGCGACGATTTCCTGCTCGGGCAATTCGCGCAGGCCGCGTGGCCTGGGCAGGCTGACCTGCACGGTCGCTCCGTCGTCGGTCAAGACGGAGACGCCGACGATCGTCGGGCTGACCGTGAACGATGGCGGCAGCGGCATGGGCGCGGGCATGGCGTCGTTTCCTCGTCGTGATCGGCCCGCCCCATCGCTGTCGGGCTTCTGCCGGCATCGGCCGGTGATGTCGAGCCAACCTTTCGTGACAACCATCGCGCGATTTTCGGCGAACCAAGAACCGCGAACCCGCACACGACGGCGCGCGCTGGCGGTTTGCTGCGTTTGGAGGCAAGGTCCGAACCGCCAATTCCCGGAGTGACTGGCCGATGATCAGAAACAGTGTGGACCGCGCGCTGCGCGATCGCGCCGAAGCGGTGATCCCGAACGGCATGTACGGCCATCAGGCCGTCGGCCTGCTGCCGGACGACTATCCGCAGTTCTTCTCCCGCGCCGAGGGCGCGCGACTGTGGGATGCGGATGGCAACGAGCTGATCGACTTCATGTGCGCCTATGGCCCGAACCTCTTCGGCTACGGCAATCCTCAGATCAACGCGGCGTTCGTGCGCCAGATGGAGGAGGGGGACACGCTCACCGGGCCGACGGCCCGCATTGTCGAGATGGCCGAGGCGATGGTCGCGATGGTGAGCCACGCCGACTGGGCCATCTTCTGCAAAAACGGCACCGACGCCACCGCGATGGCGGCGGTCGTGGCCAGAGCCCACACGCGGCGCAAGACCATCGTTCGCGCGAAGGGCGCCTACCATGGCTGGGCGCCGCTGTTCACCTCTCGCCGCGCCGGCATCACGCCCGAGGACCAGGCGCATCAGATCATCTGCGACTACAACGACGTAGCGAGCCTGGAGGCCGCCGTGGCGCAGGCCGGCGAAGATCTCGCCGGCGTTTTCGCCGCGCCGGTCAAGCATGACGCCTTCATCGACCAGGCGCCGCCCGACCCGGCGTACGCCAATCGCGCGCGCGCCCTTTGCGACGAGGCCGGCGCCTTGCTCGTCGTCGATGACGTGCGCGCCGGCTTGCGGATCGCGCGCGACTGCAGCTGGTCGACGGTCGGCGTCGAGCCTGACCTCTCGACTTGGGGCAAGTGCATCGCCAACGGCCACCCGATCTCCGCCCTTCTGGGGTCGAACAAGGCGCGAACGGCGGCGGGGAAGATCTTCGCCACCGGCTCCTACTGGTTCCAGTCGGCCCCGCTGGCCGCGGGTGTCGCCACCATGCAGCTGGTGCGCGATACGGACTACCTTGAGCGCATCGAGACGCTGGGCCAGCGCCTGCGCGATGGCCTCGCCGAGCGGGCGTCGGCGGCCGGGTTCGGCCTTCGGCAGACGGGGCCGGTGACGATGCCGCTCTTCCTGTTCGAAGACGATCCGGACTTGCGCAAAGGCTTCTGCTGGTCGAGCGCGATGCTCGAGCGCGGGGTCTATGTGCACCCGTGGCACAACATGTTCCTGTGCGCCGCGATGACCGAGGCCGACATCGACCAGACGCTGGACGCCGCCGAGGGCTCCTTCAAGGCGCTGAAGGCCGCCCAGCCGCTCGCGCCAGTCGAGAAGATGGCGTTCCTGACCGCCTGACCAGCGGGACGCCGATGAACCCGGCTGCTTACTCGGACTATGATGGGCTTGGCCTGGCGGAGCTTGTGCGCAGGCGCGAGGTGACGCCCGCGGAGTTGGTGGAAGCCGCCATCGAGCGGATCGAGCGTCACAACGGGGCGCTGAACGCGGTCGTTTTCAAGGCCTACGACGAGGCGCGCAGGACGGCGAGCGGCGCCCTGCCGGAAGGGCCGTTCACCGGCGTTCCGTTCCTGATCAAGGATCACGATGTGGCGGTCGGCGGCTGGCCGACGACGCACGGCAGCCGCTTCCTCAAGGACAACATCGAGCCGGGCGACTCCGGCCTCGTGCGCCGTTTCCGCGAGAGCGGCGTCGTGCTGGTCGGCAAGACCAACGCGCCGGAGTTCGGCATCACCGGGACGACCGAGGGCGCCTTCCTGGGCGCATGCCACAATCCCTGGAACCTCGACCACTCGACCGGCGGCTCGTCCGGCGGCTCTTCGGCGGCCGTCGCCGCCGGCATCGTTCCGATGGCCCACGCGGCGGACGGACTGGGCTCGATCCGCATCCCGGCCGCGTGCTGCGGACTCGTGGGCCTGAAGACCACGCGCGACCGCAACCCGGACCTGCCGGACGGATACGACTACGCCTTCGGTCTCGTCGTCAGCCATATCGTGAGCCGAACGGTCCGCGACTCAGCGGCCATGCTGGACGCGACCGGCAAGCCGGAGCCCGCCTCGCCCTATCCTGCGCCGCCCAAGGAGCGGCCCTACCTCGAGGAGATCGCCCGGGCGCCGGGGCGCTTGCGAATCGCGTGGCCGGCCGAGCCGCACGCGAGCCGGCCGGTCGATCCGGAGGTGCAGGCCGCGCTCGAACGCACCGCCGCCCTGTTGCGCTCTCTGGGCCACGAGGTCATCGAGCGTCCGCTCGATCTCGACTACCGGGCGCTGAACGCCGCCTACGGACCCCCGAGCGGCGCCAACTTCGCCGCCGGCATGCGCCGGCTGATCGAGGTCGTAGGGCGCGAGCCGGAGCCGCACGAGCTCGAGCACCTCAGCTGGGGCGCCCTTCGCGCCGGCCGCGCCGTTAGCGGCCAGGAGGTGATGTGGGGCCTGCAGGAGCTCAGAATGCTGAACCGGCGCACGCTGAGCTTCTTCGAGGACATCGACGTCTATCTCTGCCCGGTGATGACCGCGCCGCCGCCGCCGCTCGGCTATCTAGATCCTGTGGCCGTACGGTCGCGCGAGCTTAACCAGCGGCAGGGGCGGCTCTATCCCTACACCGCGCCGTTCAACTTCTCCGGCCAGCCGTCAATGTCGCTGCCGCTCGCTTGGTCCAGCACGGGCCTGCCGATCGGGATGATGTTCACGGCCCGTTACGCCGACGAAGCCACGCTCTTCCGCCTGGCCGCCCAGCTGGAGAAGGAAGCGCCGTGGAAGGACCGTCGCCCGCCGGCCTGGGGCTAGCGCGCCGCACTGTCCAGGGTTGGCGCGCTGAGGGCGCGCAGGTCAGGGCGGGGTTGATAGCCAAGTAGGCGTTGGGGAGCGCCGTGCGAGATCGTTATCGCGATCGGAACTCGCTCCGACTCCTTCAGCAGCTCCTCCAGCCTGTCCTTCCAGGCCACCGCCCAGGTGTGGGTGCCGTGGCCGTGGGTGTTGGGGCCGATGGGCAAGAGCACGAAGGTCCCGTGCCTGATGCGGGGCGCCATCGCCTGGGCGATGCCCAGCTCCGGCGGATTGATGAAGTCGTCGGCCGAGTTGATCCACATCACGTCCGCCTTGATGTCTTCAAGGCGCGCCGAGGGATCGTAGTCGCGCGATGAGTCGATCGCGTAGATCAGGTCGTCGGCGTCGTCGGGCGGCACTTTCCCGCCG
>DATGIN010000190.1:0-5333 GCA_035295705.1 Caulobacteraceae bacterium | reverse complement strand
GAAGCCGATCGTTCGCAGCAGAGCTTCGTATCGAGCGCGCTGCTCGGTGGCGTTTCCGGGTCCGAGGTCGGTGACGCTACACGGATAGGCGAACACCCGTGGCCCGCTCCGACCGAAGTTGAGGTCGAGCCAATCTTCCATGGGCAATAGCTCGTCGCGGGCGAACCTGCCCGACGAGTAGCTGCCGATCGCACAGGGGTGACTTACCGTGTGGTCGCCTATCTCATGTCCAGATCGAGCGACGCGCCTCCAGTCTCCGAGCGTCGGCCCGACGTTGTCTTTGGTGAGAAAGAACGTCGCCTTGAGGCCGGCGGAGTCGAGCGCCGGCGCGGCATAGGTGATCTGGCTGTCCAGCCCATCGTCATAGCTAAGGCTAACAGCCGCAACCGCGCCGTGCGGCCAAGCAAATCGCTGAGCAAACGCTGTGGGCGTTACGCCCAGCGCAACCCCTCCGCAGAGCGACGATCGCCGTGTGAGCAAGCTGGTCACCCAGATGTATGTCCTGTGCCGCGAGGGCGAGCTAAGACGCGGATGAAGACCGCCCCTCCCCTGTTCCGCTCTGGTCGTCAAGCCAAACGGAGACGGTGTGCAATGGTCACCTTCACTGCTGCGGGTCGTGTCGCTACCGTCCGGGTCCTGCGAGAGGAACAGGGGATGCGCCGCCTAGTCGAGCCCGTCGCGCTGGTGGCGTGGCTGCGCCTGACGCACAGGGCGGCGCCGGCGTGACCTGGTGCTACACCGACCGCTGGAGCGCGCGGCCTGGCGAGGCGGTCGTGCTGCACGCGAGTTCGGCGCACGGGCCTTGCCAACTCGAGGTCGCCCGCATCGGCGGCGAGCGGCGCGTCGCGCTGAGCGAGCGCATCGACCTCGGCGAGCATCCGCGCCCGGAGCGGGCGGACCGCGATGGCTGCGGCTGGCCGGCGGCGTACGAGATCCGGATCGGGCGCGACTGGCCGAGCGGCTACTACCTGACCACGCTGACGGACTCAGAAGGCGGTCTCGCCCACCATTTCCTGGTCGTGAAGCCCGCGCAGCCGTCAGCCAAGGCGGCGCTGGTGGTCGCGACCAACACGCTGGCCGCCTACAACTGGTGGGGCGGGGCCAGCGCCTACGCCCACGTCGAATCGCTGATGGCGCGCGAGGCGAACCTCGCCGGCGCCATGGCGAACGCGCTCGGCGTGCTCTCGACCCAGCGCCCGATCGCGCCCCTGATCGTGGCGGCGCCCGCGGACATGCCGCGGCTGGTGAACCTGCGCAAGCGCGGCTTCGAGGAGCGGCCGTGGGCGGGGGCCGAGACGCGGGACTGGGCGCGCGCGCATCGGCAGAGCCCCTACGACGGCGCCGCCGGCTTCCTCAACAAGTGGGAGCACCACTTCGTCCGCTGGGCGGAGGGCGTCGGCCTTAGCCTGGACTACCTCAGCGACTACGACCTCGACGCCGAGCCGGGCGCGCTCGACCCCTACGACGCCGTCATCCTGGTCGGACACAGCGAGTACTGGTCGGGACGGGAGCGGGACGCCATCGACGCCTTCGTCGAGCGCGGCGGGCGGCTCGCGATCTTCTCCGGCAACACCTGCTTCTGGAAGGTGCGCTGGAAGAACGAGGGCCGCACGCTCGTCTGCCACAAGTGGAAGGGCCTCGAGGCCGAGGACGTCGCGGCGCGCGACGCCACCCACCTCTGGTCGCACCCGGCGTTCGGCCGCCCGGAGGCGGCCATCACCGGGCTCTCCTTCCTCTATGGCGGCTACCATCGGCTGGGGAACTGCGCCGCGCGCGGGATCGGCGGCTACACCGTCTACCGCGACCGGCATTGGGCGCTGGACGGCTGCGACCTCTACTACGGCGACGTGATCGGGGATGGGGTCCCGCTGATCGGCTACGAGAACGACGGCTGCCCGATCCGCTTCGGCGCGGACGGCCTGCCGGCGGCGGACGCGCGGCTGGGCGTGCCGGAGGACCTGGAGATCATCGCGCTCGCCCCGGCCAGCTTCGGCGAGCCGGCGGATAGCCCCTACCGCCCGCTCATCCCGCCCGAGCAGCTGGACGTCGCCGCCGAGGTGGCCTGGGGCAGCCCGAGCCCGGCGATGCAGCAGCGCGTGCTGCGCGGCCACGCGGTGATGGCGAGCTTCCGGCGCGGCAAGGGCGAGGTCTTCAACGCCGGCACGACCGAGTGGGCCTATGGCCTCGCCGCCGCCGACCCGTTCGTGACCCGCATCACGCTGAACGTCCTCAAGCGCTTCGGGGCGCTCTGACCCCCCATCGTCATGGCCCTCCCCGCGGAGGGGGGGACTGTCCGGGCCACCCAGAGACGCCGATCGAAGGAGAGGTCTCTCCTCCGACCTC
This sequence comes from Caulobacteraceae bacterium, assembly GCA_035295705.1. Classification (GTDB taxonomy): domain Bacteria; phylum Pseudomonadota; class Alphaproteobacteria; order Caulobacterales; family Caulobacteraceae; genus Poindextera. The sequence continues at coordinate 2,990 of DATGIN010000190.1, read as the reverse complement.
GGCGCGTCTGGGTCCCCCGCACTCCGCTCCGCTCCGGCGGGGGATGACGAACAGGGTTTTGAGCTCCGGCGGGAAGACGGATGGGTTTCCGCCCGCGCCGCGGCGTCAGTCGTCCAGGTCGGGCGTCAGGGTCAGGGTCTCGATGGAGGCCTTTCGGATAACCGTGACCGGCGTCTCGGCGCCCGCCAGCTCGGCGGTGAGCAGGCGGTGCAGGTCGTCGACGCTGAAGACCTCGGCGCCGGCGAACTCCAGGATCACGTCGCCCTTAAGGAGGCCCGCGCGCGCCGCCGGCTGGCCTTCGACCACCTCGGCGACCAGGACGGCCGTGTCGCGCGTGCGGTGCAGGCGCCTGGCGAGGCGTGCGTCCAGCGGCGTGGTCTGGCCGGCGACGCCCAGCCGCGCGCGGCGCACCCGCCCGTCGCGCATCAGCCGCGCGGTCACGTCGATGGCGGTATCGATGCCGATGGCGAAGCACAGTCCCTGCGCGCCGCCGATCATCGCGGTGTTGATCCCGACCACGCGCCCGTGGCCGTCGACCAGCGCGCCGCCGGAGTTGCCCGGATTGAGCGGCGCGTCGGTCTGGATCACGCTCTCGATCAGCCGCCCGCTCGGCGAGCGCAGCGTGCGGCCGAGCGCGCTGACGATGCCGGCGGTAACCGTCGCCTGGAACCCGAGCGGGTTGCCGATGGCGACCACCAGCTGGCCGACGCGAAGCGCGCCCGAGCGCCCGAACGCGGCGTGCGGCAGGCCGGTCTCGTCGAGCCGCAGCACCGCGAGGTCGGTGGCCGGATCCGCGCCGATCGGCCGGGCGGCGAACTCCCGCCCGTCGGTCAGCGAGGCCTTCAGTTTGGTCGCGCCGGCGACCACGTGGCTGTTGGTCAAAAGGTAGCCGTCCGGCGCGAACAGCACGCCGGAGCCGGTGCCGGTGCGGCCCTTGGCGTTGGTGGCGGCGATGTGGACGACCGCCGGCCCGACGGTGTCGAACGCGGCGGCGACGGTGGCGGAATAGGGGTCGAGCGCTTCGGTCAGCGGCTCGGGCAACGGAGCATCAAAAGCCATCGCCGAAATGTGGGAACCGCCCTCGCTTTCCGCAATGGAAAGTGAGGCGCGGCCGCGAGAGCGGCGCATTCGCTCCAGACCTTCTCCCGAAGGGAGAAGGGGGGTCCCGCGAGGCGAAGCTGAAGCGGGGGGATGAGGGGTTACGAGGTCGAAAGGCAAACCCTACACCGCGTAACCCCTCACCCTCCCGTTCGCTTCGCTCCGGGCCCCTCCCTCTCCCTTCGGGAGAGGTGTTCAGGAATCGATCAGCTTCAGGGCCAGTTCGGCGAGGACGCGGGTGCCGGAGTTGTCGCGGCTGGCGTTGCCGGTTCCGATGCCGTCGAGGTTGCGCTTGAAGACGCCCTGGCCGATCGACGCCAGCCGGAAGGCGGCGAACCCGATCAGGAAGTTCAGGTCGTCGATCCGCTCGCGCCCGGTGCGGCGGCAGTAGGCGGCGACGTAGGCCTCCTTGGTCGGGATGCCGGAGGTGGCGAAATCGACGCCCGAGAGCGCGCCCCAGCTCTCGGAGACCGAGTGCCACAGCAGGCAGTTGTAGCCGACGTCGGCGAGCGGGTGGCCGAGGGTGGAGAGCTCCCAGTCGAGCACCGCGATCAGCTTCGGCTGGGTCGGGTGGAACATCACGTTCTCGAGCCGGTAGTCGCCGTGGGCGATGGTTGTCGTATCGTCGCTGGGGATGCGCGCCGGCAGCTCGGCGATCAGCCGCTCCATCGCCTCGATCGGCTCGGTCTCGGCCCCGCGGTACTGCTTGGTCCAGCGGTCGATCTGGCGCGCGAAGTAGTTGCCCGGGCGCCCATAGTCGCCGAGGCCGATGGCGACGTGGTCGACGCCGTGCAGGCGGGCGAGCACCGCGTTCAGCTCGTCGTAGATAGCCGCCCGCTCGGCGGGCTCGATTCCCGGCAGGCGGGCGTTGCGGAAGATGCGCCCGTCCATGTAGTCCATGACGTAGAAGGCGGTGCCGATGACAGCGTCGTCCTGACAAAGGGCGCGCATCACCGGGACCGGAAAGCCGGTGGGTCCCAGCGCCTTCATCACCCGGTACTCGCGGTCGACCTGGTGGGCGCTGGCCAAGAGCTGGCCGGGCGGCTTCTTGCGCATCACGTACCGGCGCCGGGGCGTTGCGATGTAGAAGGTCGGGTTCGAGGCGCCGCCGTGGAACTGGCGAAGCCGCATCGGCCCCTCGAAGCCTTCGACGTTGGCCTTGAGCCACGCCTCGAGCGGCGCCGGATCGAACCGGTGGTTCGCCCTGACCTCGCCGACGATCGGCGGATCGGCCGCCTGCGCCATTGCATTCCCCGAAGTCATGCGCGCTCATTTCTCCGCAAGAAGGCCAACGCCCGAGGCTTTAGAGGCCGATGGCGCGCGAGGCCAGGAGGAACGCCATGGCCCTCATCCCGCCCGCCGAGTTCACCTGCACGCTCTACGAGGTCAGTGACCACATCTGCCGCATCACGCTGAACCGGCCGGAGCGGAGGAACGCGCTCAACCGCCGCGCCTACGACGAGGTCGAATCCGCGTTCCGGGCGGCGACGGCCGACCCCGACGTCCGCTGCGTGGTGGTGACCGGCGCCGACCCGGCCTTCTGCGCCGGGGAGGACGTCAAGGAGATGATGACCGGCGAGGCGCCGCGCGGTCCGGCGGTCCCGCGCGTGAGGTTCGAGCCGACGCCGGCGGCGATGGCGGCGATCGAGTGCGACAAGCCGGTGATCGCGGCGGTGAACGGTTCGGCGGTGGGGTGGGGGATGGAGCTTTCGCTCTACGCCGACATCCGCATCGCCTCGGAGCGGGCGGTGTTCGCCGAGCTCTTCATCAAGCGCGGCCTCGTCTGCGACGTCGGCGGCTTCTGGAAGCTGCCGCACGTGGTCGGCCACGCCAAGGCGGCCGAGCTTCTGATGACCGGCGATCCCATCGACGGCGCCGAGGCGGCGCGCATC
>DATGIN010000189.1:0-12510 GCA_035295705.1 Caulobacteraceae bacterium | reverse complement strand
GTCGACCAGGACCGTCGCCGAGGTCGAAGCGTTGATGCTCGAGCACGCCGTGCCGGCCGGGCGCGTCTACCGCGGGCCCGACATGGTCGCCGACCCGCATTTCGCCGCGCGCGAGGCGATCGTCGAGGTGCCGCATCCGCGCTGGACGGGCCTTAAGATGCAGAACGTCTTTCCGAAGCTCTCGGCCACGCCCGGCGCGATCCGCGCGATCGCCCCGCAGAGCGTCGGCGAGCACAACGCCGAGGTGCTGGAGGGCCTGCTCGGACTCGATCAGGCCGAGCAGGCGCGCTTGGCGGCGGCAGGCGTGATCTAGCCAAAGGCTGTCGCGTTTGGGGCGGTACCCGGGCCGGCCGCTAAACCGCGGAAGCGCTAGCCGCGGCCCCGCTAGGCCTGGGTTTCGAAGAAGGCGTCAGGGTCTTCCACCTCGACCAGACCGCCCTTGCGGATCTCCACGAAGCGGGTGGCGGCGACGCGGGTGAAGTAGCGGTCGTGACTGACGAAGATGCACGACGTGTCGGTCTCGGCCAGCTCAGCCTCCAGCGCCTCCTGCCCCTCGATGTCGAGGTGGTTGGTCGGCTCGTCCAGAAGGTAGAAGTTCGGATTCAGCAGCTTCATGCGCAGGAACGCCAGCCGCGCGCGCTCGCCGGGGCTCAGCACGAAGATCGGCTCCTCGATGCGGCGGAAGGCGAAGCCCGCCTGAGCCAGCAGCCGCGCCGCGTCCTTGCGCGTCGCTCCGTCTACGGACGTCAGGTAGTCGACCAGCGAGGCGTCGAGCGGCAGGTCGCTCATCGCCTGATCGAAGTAGACGAGGCGCGTGGCCGGATTGAACCGCACCTGGGCGCGGCCGTCGTAGTGTCGCTGCGCCGGATCGTAGGCGGCGGCGAGCGCGGAGAGCATCGTCGACTTGCCGGCGCCGTTGACGCCCAGCAGGGCCACCTTGTCGCCGGCGCCAACGGTGAACCGGTCGATGCCGATCAGCTTGCGCGCGCCATCCGGCGTCATCACGTCGAGCCCTTCGAGCCGGAGCGCGACCTTTGCTTCGATCTCGGCGTCGGCGAGCTCCAGCCGCCGCTCGCGCGCGCGATACACCTCCGTCTTCTTCGCCTGGATGTGGGCGACACGGGTCTCGATGGCGTTCTTCCGCTTGTTCAAGTCCGGGTTCTTGATCGCCCAGACCTTGTAGCGGGCCGCCGCCTGCTCCAGCCGCTTGATCTCCTTCTCCTCGAGCCGCCGCGCGTGCGCCGCGACGGCGTCGCGCCTGAGCAGCTCAGCGCGCGCCTCGCTGAACGGCATGTTGAACGCGTGCACGCCGTCGGAGCGCAGGAAGATCGTGCGCTCGGTCACCCGGTTCAGGAAGGCGCGGTCGTGGCTGACGATCAGCATGGGGACCTGGAACGTCTCGGTCAGCCAGCGCTCCAGCGTGGTGATGTTGGCGAGGTCGAGGTGGTTGGTCGGCTCGTCGAGGACCAGGATGTGCGGCTCTTCGAGCACCGCCGCGCCGGCGATCAGGATCAGCCGCTTCCACCCGCCGGACAGGGCGCCGAACGTTCGTTCCGCCATCTCGGGGGCGACGCCGATCTCGTCCAGCAGCACATCGATGCGCCAGTCTTCGTCGGCCGCGCCGACCTTCTCGAGCGAGCGGGCCAGGACCGCGCGAACGCTGAGGTCGTCCAGGCCCTCGGGCGTCTCCTGCGGCAGCGCCCCAACGCGAAGGCTGCGCGACTTGATCAGCTTGCCGCGATCGAGCTCCAGCTCGCCGGAGAGGCACTTCAGCAGGGTCGACTTCCCGACCCCGTTTTCGCCGACCAGCGCCGTGCGCGCGTCGTCGAGCAGGAAGCTCACATCGCTGAACACCCTGGTCGTGCCGTAGAAGAAGCCGCCCTTGTCGATCCCAAGGACGGCATGCCGCGCCGCCATCGTCGAAATCCCGCCGCCGTCCGATCAGGCGGAGCCGGGGGTTCTGGCGCGGCGGCGGGCGGGGCGTCAAGTCGCCGCCGTCTCTCGGGTCATGCGGCCAAAAGAGGCCGGCCTAAGCCGGCTGGTGGCGCTCCTCGGCCCGGTGTTTGACGATGTCGTCGGCCAGGCGGCCGGTGACTTCGGCCAGGTGATCGAAGGCGAAGTCGAACGAGCCAAGGCCCTGCGACAGCGAGCGCAGCTCGCCGATCAGATTGTAGCGCTCCGCCTTCGGCAGGTAGGCCTCGACGGTATCCCAGCCGGGCCAGCCTTCGCGCGGCGCAAATCCCAGCACTTGGCCGCGCTTGCCGGAAAGCAGCGATGTCACGCTCGACGTGCACGAGGTGGGCACGTGGATGGAGACCTTCTCCACCGGCTCCAGCAGATGTGAGTGGCATTGCCTCAGCCCCTCGTCCATCGCCGCTCGGCCCGCCAGCCGGAACGCCATTTCCGAGGAGTCGACCGGGTGATAGCCGCCGTCGATCAGCGCCACCGCGACGTCGACGACCGGGAAGCCGAGCGGGCCCTTCGCCATCGCGTCGCGCACCCCTTGCTCGACCGCCGGGATCCACTGCCGCGGCACGACGCCGCCGGTGATGCGCTGGCTGAACGTGAAGCCCGCGCCGCGCGGCTGGGCGGCGATCTCGATAGTGACGTCGCCGAACTGGCCGTGGCCGCCGGTCTGCTTCTTGTGCCGCGCCTTCTGCGTGACGTGGCCGGAGACGGTCTCCAGGTACGGGGTCTCCGGGTGGTGCGCGTCGACCTCGACGCCGAAACGGCGCTTGAGCCGCTCGAGCGTCAGCTGCAGGTGCGTCTCGCTCTGGCCGCTCAGAAGGGTCTGGTGCGTCTCGGCTTCCTGGGATAGCGCAAGCGCCGGATCCTCCTCTATCAGCCGCTGCAACGCGGTCGACAGCTTGACGTCGTCCTGCCGTGACCTCGCGCCGATCGCCAGGCTGTAAGCCGGGCGCCGCGGGGCGAGCTGCGCGCTGATACGCTTCGCGCCGCCGCTGGATGAGAGGAACTGCCCGGGCTTGGCGTGCTCGATCTTGGCGATGGCGATCACGTCGCCCTCGAGCGCCTGGTTGATGCGGTGGGTCTGGGCGCCCTGCACCGAGAAGAGGCCGCCGGCGCGGCTCTTCTCGCCGTCCGGCAGCACGAAGTCGGCGCCGTCGGATACGGCCGCGCCCAGCACCCGCACGTACGCCAGCTTGCCCGCCTGGCCGGCATAGCTGGTCTTGAACACGTAGGCGCCAGGGCCGTCGAGGCCGAGACGCTTCTGCGCCGCGGCGGGTGGCGCGACATCGTGCCGGAGCGCCTTCAAGAGCCGGCGGATGCCGAAGCCCTTCATCGTGTCGCCGAACAGCACCGGCGCTACCAGACCCTCATTCAGCTCACGGACAATGTCGGCGAAGACGAGCGAAAGCTCCGGCGTCTCGTCGGAGAGGAGCTTTTCCAGCAAGTCGTCGTCGAAGTCGGCCAGCTGCTCCAGCATGTGGAAGCGGGCGTCGGCGGCCTCGGTCGCGACCTCCTGCGCCAGGTCGACGCGCTCGGACGGCGCGCCGTCCTTGTAGGAAAACGCCCGCTCGAGCGCGAGGTCGAGGTAGCCGGTGACGTGCTCGCCGTTCCTGATCGGCATCTGCCGCGCGACCACGGGCACGGCGCTGACCGCCGCCAGCGCAGCGATCAGCTCGCCCAGGTCGCCTTGCAGCTGGTCGATCTTGTTGATGAAGAACATCCGCGGCACGCCCAGCCGCTCGAGCTCGCGCAGCGTCGGCTGCACCAGGATCGCCTTCCCTGGATCGGGATCCGCAACCACGATGGCGAGGTCGACGGCCGGCAACGCGAAGTCGCCCTCGGCCGCGAAGTCGACGGCGCCGGGACAGTCGATCACGGCGTAGCGGTCGTCCATGTACTCGAAGTCGGCGATGTTCAGCTCGACCGAGTGGCCGCGCGCCTTCGCCTCGACGCTGGAGTCACCGACGCCAGGCCGGCCGGCGGCGCGCTTGGCGCCGGCCGTAAGCAGCGCCTCGAGCAGCGCGGTCTTGCCGGTGCTGGTCGGGCCCACCAGGGCCACGGCGCGGACTTTGCCGGGGGTGTGTGCGGTCATGAGCGGACTCCTCGTGGTCTGTTGCGGCGGCGCAGGCGCGCGGCCGCCCGTGTCGGCTTTGCGTTGTCAGAGAGGAATGCGCGGCCGCCTTGGCGCGAGGGTCTGGCGGCCGCCGGCGCGGCCGCTATGCAATCGCAGCGCGCTCTGAGATCCATTGGTCGAGTATGTCGCGCGCGCGGTTGCGCGCCGGGTCCATGGCCTGGTCGTGGTTCTGCCGCTTGGCGGTCAGCTCGACGACGTATCCGTTCGGGTCGCGGAAGTAGATCGAGTCGATGAAGCCGTGGTCCGAGACGCCGCGCGTGTCGACGCCCGCCGCCTTGCCCCTGGCGAACATGCCCTTCAGCGTCTCGGGCGACACCTCGAGGGCGATGTGCAGGTCGTAGTCGTGCTGCGGCTTGAACTCGAAGGCCATGTCGGGCGCTTCGAAGAAGGCCAGGAACGAGCCGTCGTCCAGCTTGTAGAAGGTGTGCAGGACCTTGGTTTTGCGGCCGCTCTTGGTTTCCTCGATCAGAAGCGAGTTCGAGAGCGGCAGGCCGAGGAAGTCTTCGTAGAAGGCCCGGGTGGCCTCGGAGTCCCGGCATCGATAGGCGCTGTGGTGCAGGCCCTTGATCATCCGCCCGATGCTGGCACGGAAGCGCGGGACAAGGCAATCGGATCGGCGTGGACACGCCGTCCGCGCCGCGCGAAAAGCTCCGTCTGGCGGACGGGAGAGGCGAAGGAACCGATGCGCAAGAACCAGGCGCTCGCCAAGTGGCGGGCGGGCGAACAGACGATCGGCGGCTGGCTCTCGCTGGGCAACACCCACGCCACCGAGATGATGGCCAACGCCGGCTTCGATTGGCTGTGCATCGACCTGCAGCACGGGCTGATCGACTACGGCGACCTGCGGCACATGCTGCCGGCCATCTCCACCACCGAGACCACGCCGTTCGTGCGCGTCAGCGCCAACATTCCCGACCAGATCATGAAGGTCCTGGACGGCGGCGCGATGGGCGTGATCGTGCCGATGGTCAACAACCGGGCGGAGGCGGCCGCGGCGGTCGCCGCCTGCCGCTATCCGCCGGACGGCTGGCGTTCGTTCGGTCCCATCCGCGCGGCGCTCTACGGCGGTCGGGGATACGTCGCCGAGGCGAATGGCGAGATCGCGGTCATCGTCATGATCGAGACGCTGGAGGGGATCGAGAAGGTCGACGAGATCGTCGCAACGCCCGGGCTCGACGCCGTCTATATCGGCCCCAGCGACCTGGCGCTTTCGCTTGGGCTGCCGCCGCTGGGCGACACCGACAACAGCGAGCACACGGCGACCGTCGAGCGGATCCAGAGCGCCTGCCGCGCGAACGGGGTCGCCTGCGGCATCCACACCTCGACCCCCGAATATGCCCGCCGGCGGCTGGAGGCCGGATTCCAGTTCGTCACCGTCGGCTCCGATGCCGGTTTCATCGGCGCCGGCTCCGCCGGCGCGGTCGCGGCCGCGCGCGCGCTGTTCAAGACCGTCGCCGCCGCCTGAGGGGGGCCGACCGCTGCCGGCTCAGATCAAGGCGCGCGTGGCGACGTCGGTCAGGGTCATCGCGACCAGGATCACGAGCCAGGCGAGGGCCCCCAGCGCGACCACGCGGTTCAGGCCCGGCTGCTCGCGCAGGTGCATGTAGACCCAGACGATCAGCGCCGCTTTCGCGCCGGCGATCAGAAGGTTCATGCCCGGCTTCACGACCGTCGGCAGCGGCGAGAAGGTGACCGCCACCGTGGCGGCCAGCAACAGCATGAGCCCGGCCCACACCAGGATCAGCTGGCGCGTCTCGCGTCCCATCCGGCTAGGCCCTCGCCAGGTAGAAGATGGGAAAGAGGAACACCCAGACGACGTCGACGAAGTGCCAGTAGAGGCCGCTCATTTCCGCAACGATGGCCTGCTGCGGCACGCGCGTTCGTTGGGTCAGCACGCGGATCGCGGTCCAACCCAGAACGCCCAGGCCTACGCTCAGGTGCACGGCGTGCAGGGAGGTGGCGACGAAGTAGAGATCGATGAAGAGGGCCGCCGGCCCGACCCGCAGCAGTGACGGCGCGCCGGTTCCCGGCCCAAGCCCTTCCTTGAAGTCCTGCAGGTATTCGTACCCTTTCAGGCCGAGGAAGAGCACGCCGAGCAAGATCGCGGCCGCGAACCCCAGCGCCAGCGCGCGCCGCCTGCCCGCCCGTGCGGCGTGCACGCCGAGCGCGACCGCGAGGCTCGAGGTCAGAAGCACGGCGGTGTTGGCGGTCGCGATCCAGATCTTCAGGTGCCGCGCCGCCTCGGCGGATTCCGCCGGGTGCGCAAGCCGATAGGCGAACACGAGCGCGAGCAGGGCGCCGAACAGCATCGTCTCGGTGCCGAGGAACACGTACATGCCCATGAAGTCGGCGGTCCGCTGCTGACGCGGCTGGACGAACTGCTCGGCGAGGGTGACGTGCTCAGCCGTCATGCCCCGACTCCTCGATCGGATAGGCGTAGGCCTCGCGCGTGACGACCGGCGGCTTTAGGAAATTCTCGCGCGGCGGCGGGGAGGGCGTCGTCCACTCCAGGCCCGCCACGCCCCACGGATTGCGGCCGGCGGCGCGGCCGTTGCGCAGCGAATAGAGAAGATAGGCGAACGGCAGGCCGTAGCCGACGGCCAGGATGGACGCGCCGGCGGACGAGAGCACGTGCCAGACCTGCAGCTCCGGCGGGTAGATGTGGTAGCGCCGCGGCATCCCGAGGTACCCCAGGATGAACTGCGGGAAGAACGTGAGGTTGAAGCCGACGAAGATCAGCATGGCGCTGATCCGGCCCCAGAACTGCGAGTAGAGCCGGCCGGTGATCTTCGGCCACCAGAAGTGCAGCGCCCCGAAGAAGGCGCTGACGGTGCCGCCGACCATGATGTAGTGGAAATGGGCGATGACGAAGTAGGTGTCGTGCACGTGCACGTCGACCGCCAGCATCGCCAGCATCAGGCCGGTTAGCCCGCCGATCGTGAAGAGCCCGATGAAGCTCATCGCGAACAGGAACGGGGCGTCCAGGGTGATGTCGCCTTTGTAGAGCGTGGCGGTCCAGTTGTAGACCTTGATCGCCGAGGGCACGGCCACGACGATGCTGAGGAACGAGAAGATCACGCTGGCATAGAGCGACTGGCCGGCCACGAACATGTGGTGGCCCCAGACCAGAAAGCCGACGGCCGCAATTGCGAGGCTGGCGCTGGCGACGAACCAGTAGCCGAACAGCCGCTTGTGCGCCGAGGCGGAAACGAGCTCGCTCACCACCCCCATGCCCGGCAGGAGCATGATGTAGACCGCCGGGTGGCTGTAGAACCAGAACATGTGCTGGTACAGCAGGGGGTCGCCGCCCAGCGAGGGGTCGAATATCCCCACGTGGAACACCCGCTCGGCGAGCAGCAGCACCAGCGTCACCGCCAGGACCGGCGTCGCCAGCACGAGGATCAGCGAGGTCGCGTAGTGCGACCAGACGAAGATCGGCAGCCGGCCCCAGGTCATCCCGGGCGCCCGCAGCTTGTGCACGGTGACGATGAAGTTGAGGCCGGTCAGGATCGACGAGAAGCCGACGATGATGATGGCGATCGCCGCGGCGACCACGTGGCCGTTCGCGAACATGGTCGAGAGCGGCGTGTAGAAGGTCCAGCCGGTGTCGACGCCGCCGGCGATCAGCACGTAGACGGTGACCGCGCCGCCCAGCACGTAGATGTACCAGCTGAGCAGATTAAGGCGCGGAAACGCCAGGTCCTTAGCCCCGATCATCAGCGGGATCAGGAAGTTGCCGAAGGTGGCGGGGATCGAGGGGATGAGGAAGAACCACACCATCACCACGCCGTGCAGGGTGAAGGTGCGGTTGTAGCCTTCGTTGGTGAGGAAGTGCCGCGTCGGCTGCAAGAGGTCGAGGCGGATGAGCGCCGCCGCCGTTCCGCCGATGAAGAAGAAGATGGTGATCGAGATCAGGTAGAGGATCGCGATCCGCTTGTGGTCGGTGGTCGCCAGCCACGAGCGCAGCGTTGCGCCGGCGGCGAGATAGCTAACCCGTTCCTCGGGCGTGAGCAGGGGCGCCGCCACCGTCATCGGCGCGCCTCCGGCGGCAGCGGGGCCTCGGCCTGAAGCGGCCCGAGGGACTTCACGTACGCCACCAGCTTCAGCAGCTCATCCTCCGAAACCTGGCCGGCGTAGGTGGGCATCTGCGGCTGGTAGCCGGCGGCGACGTCGCGATTGGGATCGAGGATGCTGTCACGGATGTACTGGTCGTCGGCGACCACGACGCGCTTGTCCGACAGCGGCGTCGGGCGGCCGAACAGGCCGACCAGGCTCGGCGCGCGCACGGTCGATTGCGCCTCGTGGCAGCCGCTGCAGCCCAGGTTGTCGAACAGCGCCTTCCCCTGCGAGGCGAGGTCCCCCGCCGTTCCCGCGCGGCCGAGCCAGGCGGCGTACTCGCCCGGCGGGAGCACAGTGATCCGGCCGACCATGCGCGAGTGGTCCATGCCGCAGAACTGCGAACAGCGCAGATCGTAGACGCCGGGCCGGTCGGCGTTGAACCAGAGGCTGGTGTAGCGGCCGGGCAGCACGTCCTGCTTGATGCGCAGCGCCGGCACGAAGAAGGAGTGGATCACGTCCTGCGAGGTCATGGTCAGCCGCACGTCCCGTCCGGCCGGGACGTGCAGGTCGTTGATCTCGCGCTGGCCGCCGGGGTGCTCGAACTTCCACATCCATTGCTTGGCGACGACGTCGATCACCATCGAGTCGGCGGGCGGGCGCCCAAGGTCGAGGTAGAGCAAGGCGGCGTAGGCGAAGAAGGCGAGCGTCAGCAGGAAGGGGATCACCGCCCACGAGGTCTCCAGGACGACGTTGCCGGCCGGACGGGCGGTCCGGTCGGCCGGGCTGCCGCGGCGATACTTGATGGAAAAGGCGACGATCAGGATGAAGACCGGCGCCGTCAGCAGCACCATCAGGGCCGTGAAGGCGGCGATCAGCCAATCGACCCGCACGGCGTGCGCGGATGCGGCGACGGGCCAGAGCGGCAGGTAGGTGTTCATGCGGCCGCGCCCTTGCCGCGCTCGCGCCAGAGCGCGAAGCCGAGCGCGGCGGCCAGGGCCAACGCGGCGCCGGCGCCAGCCAGCTGCACCACGCGCCACACAGCGAGACTGTAGCGGCCGGTGGCGGGGTCGAAGTGGAAGCACAGCAGGCGGATCGCGGCGCCGAGCTCGCCTGCCTCGCCTCGCTTGGCATCCGCCAGAGCGGCCTGGAGCCCGGCGGACGAGACGCCGATGCCCGGCAGCCAGCGGACCAGTCGGCCGTCCGCCGTCAGCACCGCGACGGCGGCCATATGCGCATAGGTGTCGGACGAGCCGATGCGGGTGTAGCGATACCCCAGGGCGCGGGTCACGGCGGCGACGGCGCCCGCGTTGCCCACCAGGGCGGAAACGGCCCCACCGGTCGATCCGCCGAGCCGTTCGAACGAGCGGTCGGCCTGCGCCGGCGTCTCGGTCGGATCGATTCCGAACGCCACCAGGCCGAAGTCGGGGCCGGGCCGCAGCTTTATCCTGGCGACCGCAGCCCGCACGTCCTCTAGCGTCAGGCCGCAGAGATTGGCGCACCCATGCTGGACCGGGATCAGCACCAGGGGACGGCCGCCGGCAAGCTCGGCGAGCGTCACGGCGCGGCCGTGCTCGTCCACGAAGGCCGCCTGCATCGGCGCCCGCGCGAACGGCGGCGGCGCGACGGCCGCCAGGCGCGATGGATCGAGCGGCGCGCTTGCCGCCGTCCCGGCGACCGCGGCGCAAAGAGACAGGGCGGCCAGCATCGCGCGCATCAAGGATGGCCTGCGGGCGGTTGGCCTGACGATGATGACTGCGCCGCCGCGGGCGGCGTATCGGCGTCCGGCCACCCTTGCGCCGCCTGCAGCGCCATCGCGCGTTCGATCGGGATGTGGGCAAGACCGGCTTGCCGATCCGCCCAGCCGTAGCCGATGAGATGCGCCTCGGCCCGCCGCTCGATGGAGACGCGGTCCAAGCGCCCGTTCACCTCGAGGCGCGGCGCCGCCGCCTGCTCGGCCGCGCGGTCGAACGCGCTCCGAGCCGGCGCCGGATGGCGCAGAATAAAGCCGCCGACGACCCCGCCGGCGACCAGCGCTCCGACCGCGATCAGCATGACGAAAGAGACCAGGCCCACTGCGATCCACTTCGCCGGCGCGTCGCGCCGCTCGTATCCGGCGGTTGTCGTCATGCCGCGGACTCGATCCAGGCGAACGCCGGCCGCATCAGGAAGGCGAAAAGGCCGCCGACGCCCAGGACGGCGGCGATAAAGAGCGCGCCGGTGGATAGCTCGGCCGGCGCGCCGCTGGGCGGGGCGGGCAGCACCAGCCAAGCCACCTCCGGCACGCTTCCGGCGACCACCAGGCCCGCCAACCTTGCGAGCCAGCGGCGGCTGTTGCGCACCTTCGTGAACAGCAGCAGGAACGCCGGCCCGAAGCGCGTCGCCGCGACCAGCCAGGCCAGCCAGGCCCAGACGCTCTGTCCGCGGCGCAGGTACCAGACGGCGGAAGATGGGACGTCGCCCGACCAGCTGATGAAGTAGGGCATGTATGCGAAGTAGGCCCACATCAGCAGCAGCATGAGCAAAAGGCCGCCCTGCCATCCCGGATGCGCGACCTGCTCGGCGTGGGATACGCCAAAGCAGACCGCCGCCGCGTAGGCCGTGAGCATCTGCAGCGAGATGACGTAGAGGCCGAAGCCCGAAGAGTTGAAGTCCGGATCCAGCGCCTGCACCCAGTCGGTGGCCGCGAACGTCCCGAACAGCAGGAAGAGGATGAGTCCGACGCACGAGACGGCGCGGGGCGCCGCGGGTCGCCGGACGAGAAGCCTGGCGAGCGCGAAGAGAATGAGGATCCACGCGAGCGTCCGGGCGATGAAGAAGGGCTGCGACAGCCACGCTTCGCGGAACGCGGTCTTGTGCTCGCCGACGCCGTGGTAGAGGGCCGACGAGGCGAACAGCACCGGGACGAACGCGGCCGCGCCGAGGGGCGCCAGCGCGGCCTCTGCCTCCAGCAGCGGCGACGTCTGTTTCGCCCATGCGCCGGGCACGAGGCGCATGATCATGATCATGCCAAGCGCGCCGATCGGCAGCGAGATGCAAAGGAACGCCGCGCCCAGCCAGGCGCGCCAGGCCGCCTCGCCGCCGAAGACGCAAAGGACCAAGGCGGCCAGGGCGACCACGGCCGCGGCCGCCATGCCGGCGCGGGGGCCCAGTCTATCCACGCCCGCCTCCAAGCTTCGCCTGCTCGTCCGGCGTGAGCGTCGAGACCGGCGCGGCCTGGCTGAGCTGCAGCGCGCGGATGTAGGCGGCGATCGCCCAGCGGTCGGCGGGCAGGACCCTGTCGCGGTAGGCGTACATGACGCCATAGCCGTTGGTGATCACGTCGACGAAATGGCGCGAAGACGCCGCGCGCAGGCGCGGGCTGTGGAAGCTCGGCGGCTGCGGAAACCCGCGCGAGGGGACGACCCCAAGGCCATAGCCGGCCGCGTCGTGGCAGACGGCGCAGTCGATCATGTAGCGCTGCTCGCCGCGCGCGATGAGCGCCGCGGTCATCGGCGGGCGGTCGTCGAGCGCGGCCTGGCTGGCCGCGGCCCCCTGCGCGACCGTGCCGTCGGGGGGCGCCTGCATCGCCATGCCGTTCTGGAAGAGCTGCGAGCGGCCGTAGGTCACGTCGCGAGGCTGGCTGGCCATCTGGTCGCAGGCGGCGAGCATCGAGGCGAGGGCAAGAAGTCCGATGCGGGCCCTCACGGCTCGGCCTCCACCTCCGGCGCCGGGCCGGGCGTGGGCTCGACGTTGACCGCGCCCAGCCGCCGCAGCATCGCGCGACTGGCGCGCGCGTCGAAGTGCGGGTCGGCGGCGTCCACGACCAGGAAGAAGCGGTCGAGCGAGGCGAGGCGGAAGCGCGGGATGTCGAACACCGGATGGTGCAGCTTCGGCAGCCGGTTCAGCAGCAGCATCGCAAGGATGCAGGCGCTGACCGCGAACAGGACCATCAGCTCGAAAGTGATGAGGATGAACGCCGGCGTGGAGATGAGCGGCCGGCCGCCGATGTCGATCGGGAAGTCGAGGTTCGTATAGACCTGCATGCCGTAGCCGGTGGCGGCGCCGGCGATGCCGCCGGCGAGCGTCCACAGCGCGATCTTGCCGTCGTTGAAGCCCTCGGCTTCGGCCAGGCCCTCGATGGGAAAGGGGGTGTAGGCCTCGAAGCGGCGGTACCCGTTTTCGCGCAGGCGGCGAACGGCCCTAAGCAGCGCTTCGCCTTCGTCGAACTCGGCCGCCAGGCCGGCAGCCGGCGAGAGAGGGCGCCTAGCCACGGCGGTCGCTCTTTTTCGCCTGCTCTTCCTTCTCGCGCTCCTCGAACGTCGCTTCCTTGATCTCGAAGGCCGAGAGCATCGGCAGGACGCGGACGAAAA
>DATGIN010000188.1:0-2281 GCA_035295705.1 Caulobacteraceae bacterium | reverse complement strand
CAACTGCAGCGCGCGGCCGAGGTGATGCGCGAGCTCGATGCCCGGCTCCCGGCGCATCCCGAACACCCTGACCGACAGTCGCCCGACCGCGCTGGCGACGCGCTCGCAATAGAGGTCGAGGTCGGCGAGGCTGGGCCCGCGGATATCGGCCTCGACGTCCATCTGCATGCCATCGACGATGGTAAGGAAGTCGTCGAGGTCGAGATCGTAGGCTCTGACCGGTCCTGCCAGGAAGGCCGCCTGCCCTGGCTCGCCGCCATCGTAGAGGGCATTGAGCTGGGCGCGCCAGATGTCGAGCGCCTGGCGCCGTTCCTCCCGGCTGGGGCCGGGCTCGTCCGCGATGTCGTCGACGGCGCGGCAAAAGGCGTAGATCGCGAACATTGCGTCGCGCTCCGCCTTCGGCAGCACGCGCATGCCGGCGTAGAACGAACTCGAGCGCGCCTTCGACTGGGCGGCCTCGACCTCGGCGCCGGCGCTCACGCGGCCACCCGTGGGATGAAGCGGTCCTTCAGGCCCAACGCCACCTGGACCAGGGTCTCGATCTTACTGTGATGCACGCGCTCGCTGAGGGGATCGGCGCGCCCGAGCCGCCGCGTCAGGCTCTCAGCCAACCTTTGGATTACAGCGACCTCGAGCGCGAGCCGGCCGTCCCTGATCTGCCGCGCGAGCGGTCTCGCCTGGTCCAGGAGAGCGCCGGTGCGTGCGGCGAGGTTTCGAATGGTTCTGCGCAGACCCGGTGTCGCGGCAGGCCCGGCGAGATCCTCGACAGCCGCGCCGTCGCTCGCCAGTGCGTCGAGCGGCAGATAGACCCGGTCCAGCGCGCGATAGTCCTCGGCGCAGTCCTGCAGATGGTTGATCACCTGCAGCGCGGCGCAGAGCGCATCGTTCGCCGGCCACGTCTCGCGGCTCTCCCCGTGAACGTCGAGGACCAGGCGTCCGACCGGCGCCGCCGAATAGCGGCAATAGTCCATCAGCTCCCTCCAGTCGGAGTACCTGCGCTTGGACACGTCCTGGCGGAAAGCCGCAAGGAGGTCCAGCGGATGCTCGATGCCGAGACCGCGGGCGTCGAGCTCCGCGGCGAGCGCGGCCGCGACGGGATCGCCCTCGCCGGCGCCGGCGAGGCCGGCCTCCATCGCGGCAAGGAGGTCGAGCTTGGTTTCGTCCGGCGCCGAAGCGTGGTCGGCGATGTCGTCGGCGCGGCGCGCGAACCGGTAGAAGGCCATGATGACCGCTCGGTGCGGTCGCTTGATGATGAACGAGGCGACCGGAAAATTCTCGCCGGCATGCGATTTACCCGATGCCAGCGCCCCGGCATCCGTCGCCGCCGTGTCAGTCATGAGCGCGCCGCCAGCGCCTGCGCCCGCCCCTTCCACTGGCCCCCTCGGCCCCGCCACACGTCCAGGGCGGACTGGACGGTAAAGAGGCAGTAGACGGCCCCGATCGCCGGCAATGCCGCGCCCCACAAGAATGAGCGGCGATAGAAGGCCAGCATCGGCTGGAAGCTCAACGCCATCAGGAGCCAGGTCAGAAGGCCGATCGCCCGAAGCAGGCCAGGCGCCGCAAGGCCCACCAACGGCGGCGCCAGGTACGTGATCCCCATGCCTGCGATCGTGCCAACGAGGATCAGCGGCGAATAGCCCAGCTGGGCGTAGGCGGAACGCGAGACCATGCGGCCGATGCCGGCGAAGCCGCCGTAGGAGCGCAGACTGTGGACACGCTCGGTGAGGCCCAGCCAGATGGGCCCATGCGCCTTCATGCGGCGCGCCAGCGCGCAGTCGTCGATGATCTCGGCGCGAATGGCGGCGAGCCCCCCAGCAGCAGCCAGCGCCTCGCGCCGCACCATCATGCAGCCGCCAGCGGCGGCGGCCACCGGAGAGCGGGGATCGTTGGCGTTGGCGAACGGGTAGAGCATGTCGAAAAAGAACACGAAGGCCGGGATAAGCATCGTCTCGGCGAACGTATCGCACCTGAGCTTGGCCATCAGCGAGACGAGGACGAGCTTACCCGCCTCCGCGCGGGCGACCAGCCGCCGAACGCTGTCCGCGGCGTGCTCGATGTCGGCGTCGGTGAACAGCAGGTAGTCCGGTTGCGCCGCAGCCGCATCTGCGCCCTGGGTCATCGCCCAGAGCTTGCCGGTCCAGCCCTGCGGCAACGGCGCGCCGGCGAGGACCTCCAGACGCTCGGCGGCGGCGGCATCCGCGACGGCGCGGGCGGCGACCGCGGTGCCGTCGTCGCTGCCATCGTCGACCACCACCACGCGGAAGGCGCCTGGATAGTCCTG
>DATGIN010000187.1:0-14050 GCA_035295705.1 Caulobacteraceae bacterium | reverse complement strand
CATCTGCAGCTGCGCCTCGAGGCCGGCGATCACGCGGCGGCTGTCGTCGCGAAGCCGCCTGGCCTCGTCCAGCGCCGGGCGCGCGCCGGCCGCGACGAAGCCGCCGTCGCGCGCGAAGCCGGGGAGGTCGGCGGCGAGCCCCTCGCGCAGGTCGGCGAGAAAGGCGCTGAGCGCCCCGCTCGGATCGAACGACAGGGCTGCAATCGCCTCCGCGACCTCGGCCGGCGGCCCGTCGAGCGGCTCGGCGGCGACGCCGGCCACGGCGGCGGCGAGCGCGCCGCCCGAGCCGAGGCCATCGCGCAGGGCGCCGAGGTCGCGCGGCCCGCCGCGCCCGAGCGCCAGCCGCGAAAGCGCGCGGGCGACATCGCTGGCGCCCTTCAACCGATCGCGCACCCCGGCGCGCAGGTCGCGGCGCTCGAGAAACCAGCCGACCGCGTCGAGGCGGCGGCCGATCGCGTCCGGGTCGAGCAGCGGCCGGGCAAGACGCTGCGCCAGGAGGCGGGCGCCGCCCGGGCTGACGGTGCGGTCGATGGCGGCGAGCAGCGAGCCCTGCCGCCCGCCGGCCTGGCTTCGCTCGATCTCGAGGCTGGCGCGGGTGGCCGCGTCGATCGCCATCGTGTCGGCCGCCCCGGCGCGCCGGGGCGCGCGCAGCGCCGGCGGGCGCCCGGCCTGCGTCACCTCGAGGTGGGCGGCGATCAGCCCGAGCGCGGCGACCTCCGCGCCGCCGAGCGCGCCAAAGCCGTCCAGAGTCTCGACGCCATAGAGCCGCTTGACCCGCGCCTCCGCCGCCGCCGGCTCGGCCAGCGCCTGCGCCAGCGGCTGCACGAGCCCGCCCTGGGCTTTCAGCATCGCCGCCAGCTCGGCGTCGGCGAACAGCCGGTCGGGGACGAGGATCTCCGACGGCGCCAGCGCCGCGAGCACGCTCGCCAGGCCGTCCCGCCCGGTCGCGATCACCTCGACCTCGCCGGTCGAAAGCTCGACGCTGGCGACGGCCGCCTGGCCGGCGCGCACCGCGAGCGCGGCGAGGCGATTGGCGCCACGGGCGTCGAGCAGCCCTTCCTCGGTCAGCGTTCCGGGCGTCACCACGCGCACCAGGTCGCGGCGAACGATCGACTTCGACCCGCGCCGCCGCGCTTCGGCCGGGTCCTCCATCTGCTCACAGACCGCGACCTTGAACCCGGCCCGGATCAGCTTGGCGAGGTAGGCCTCCGCGGCGTGCACGGGAACGCCGGCCATGGGTATTGGGGCGCCCTGGTGGGTCCCACGCGCGGTCAGCGCGATGCCGAGCGCGGCGGCCGCCTTCTCGGCGTCGTCGAAAAAGAGCTCGTAGAAATCGCCCATGCGGAAGAAGACGAGCGCGTCGGGCTGGCGCGCCTTCGCGTCGAAGAACTGCGCCATCACCGGGCTCGCGTCAGCCGCGGGGTTGGCGGGCGCGTTCATGCGGCGCGGACGCTAGCCTGCGGCGGAGCGGCTTTGAAGTGCGGCCAAGTCTGCGCGATAGAGCGCTGCCATGGCCAAGCCCGCCAAGCCGAAGCCGCGCCGGCGGCTGTCGCCGAAGGAAAGCGCGCGCATCCGCGCCATCTTCGAGCGCTTCGAAGCCGCCGTCGCCGACCCGCGCACCGAGCTCCAGTACAAGACCCCGTTCACGCTGCTCGTCGCCGTCGTGCTTTCCGCGCAGGCGACCGACAAGTCGGTGAACAAGGCGACCGACAAGCTCTACGCCGTCGCGGACACGCCCGAGGCGATGCTCAAGCTCGGCGAGAGCGGCCTTACCCCCTACATCGCCTCGATCGGCCTCTTTCGGACCAAGGCGCGGAACGTCATCCGCCTTTCGCAGATCCTGGTCGATCAGTACGGCGGCCAGGTCCCGCTGGAGCGCGAGAAGCTCGAGGCGCTGCCCGGCGTCGGACGGAAGACCGCGAGCGTGGTCTTAAACGAGCTCGACATCGAGCCGGCGATCGCCGTCGACACGCACGTCTTCCGGGTCGCCCACCGCCTGAAGCTCAGCAAGGGCAGGACGCCGGCCGCCGTCGAGGACGACCTGATGGCGATCACCCCGAAGGCCTACCTCAGCCGCGCACACCACTGGCTGATCCTGCACGGCCGCTATGTCTGCATCGCCCGCAAGCCGAAGTGCGCGGCGTGCGTCGTCGGCGACCTCTGCCCGTCGCGCGATCTCTACCTCTAGCGCCCGGGGCCGCCGCCCCTATATTGCGCGCTCGCCGGCAACCCGTGGCCTTTTCCGGACATCCATGACCCCGCTGCACGACGTCGCCGCCATCGGCAACGCCCTCGTCGACGTGATCGCGCAAGCGTCAGACAGCTTCCTCGAAGCCGAGGGGCTCACCAAAGGCTCGATGCAGCTGGTCGACGATAAGCGCGCCGCCGACCTCTATTCGCGCATGGGCCCGGCCGTGGAGCGCTCGGGCGGCTCGGCCTGCAACAGCGTGGCCGGCGTCGCCAGCCTGGGAGGCACGGGCGTGCACATCGGCCGCGTCGGCGAGGACGCGTTCGGCGCCATCTTCGCCCACGACCTTGAGGCCATCGGCGCGCGGTTCGCCGGCGGCGTGATGCGCGACGGGACGCCGACCGGACGCAGCCTGATCAACGTCACGCCGGACGGCGAGCGCACCATGTGCACCGCTCTGGGCGCGGCCGCGCTTCTGGCACCGGGCGACGTCGAGCCGAAGGTGATCGAAGAGGCGCGCATCGTCTTCCTGGAAGGCTTCCTGTTCGACCCGCCGCTGGCCAGGCGCGCCTTCGCCAAGGCGGCGGGCCTCGCGCGGGCTTCCGATCGGTTGGTGGCGCTTACGCTGTCGGACGCCTTCGTGGTCGACCGCCACCGCCCGGCGCTGATCGGCTTCCTCGAGACCGAGGTCGACGTGGTGTTCGCCAACGAGGCGGAGGTCACGTCGCTGTTCGAGACCACCGACTTCGACGCTGCGGTCGCGGCGATCGCGGGGCGCGCGCGGATCGCCGTGGTCACCCGCGGACACAGAGGTTCGCTGGTCGCGGCCGGCGGCGAAGTCCATCCGATCGACGCGGTCTGGGTCGACAAAGTCGTGGACACGACCGGCGCGGGCGACCAATACGCGGCCGGATTTCTCTTCGGCCTCGCCAGAGGCTACGCGCTGCCCCACTGCGGGCGGCTCGGATCGCTGGCGGCGTCCGAGGTGATTTCGCACTACGGCCCACGCCCCGAGGTCTCGCTCAGGGATCTTGCGGCGGGCGCCGGGCTCTGAAGGGACTCCGCTTCCAGCCATGGGCGCGAACCGCACCGCCGAGGTCCGGCGGGAAACGAAGGAAACGCAGATCCAGGTCTCTCTCGACCTGGACGGGACCGGTCGCGCCGAGATCGCGACGGGCGTCGGGTTCTTCGACCACATGCTGGATTCCTTCGCCCGCCACAGCGGCATCGACCTTGTCGTCAAGACCAAGGGCGACCTGCACATCGACATGCACCACACCGTCGAGGACACCGGCATCGTGATCGGGCAGGCGGTGGCGAAGGCGCTGGATGGCCTGAAGGGCATCCGCCGCTTTGGCTGGGCCTACATTCCGATGGACGAGACGCTGACGCGCTGCGCGCTCGACCTTTCCAACCGGCCCTACCTGATCTGGAAGGTCGCCTTCGCCCGCCCGAAGGTCGGCGAGATGGACACCGAGCTCTTCAAGGAGTTCCACCACGCGTTCGCCATGAACGCCGGCGCCTGCGTGCACCTCGAGACGCTCTATGGCGACAACAGCCACCATATCGCCGAGAGCGGTTTCAAGGCCTTGGCGCGGGCGCTTCGCCAGGCGGTCGAGCCCGATCCCAAGACCCTCGGTCACGCTCCCTCCACCAAGGGCGCGCTCTGAACACTGCCATGCAGAGCATCGCCCTGATCGATTACGGGTCGGGCAACCTCCGCTCGGCCGAGAAAGCGCTCCTGAAGGTCAGCGAGGCGCTGGACGGCGCGCGCCAGGTGCATGTCACCGCCGACCCTGAGGTGGTGGCGAAGGCCGACGCGATCGTGCTGCCCGGCGTGGGCGCCTTCAAGGCCTGCATGGACGCTGTCGAGGCGCGCCCCGGCCTGACCGCCGCCCTGGATGAAGCGGTCGCAAGGCGCGGGGTCCCCTACCTCGGCATCTGCGTCGGCATGCAGCTGATGGCGACGCGCGGGCTCGAGTTCGGCGCGACGGCGGGCTTCGACTGGATCGCCGGCGAGACGCGGCGGATCGAGCCGGAGGGCCGCGCATTCAAGGTGCCCCACATGGGCTGGAACGACCTCGTCGGCATGGCGGAACACCCGCTGTTCGCCGGCCTGCCAAAAGGCGCGCCGGTCTATTTCACCCATTCGTTCGCCATGTTTCCCAGCCGCCATGACGACGTCATCGCCGAGGCCGATCATGGCGGGCGCTTCCCGGCCGCCGTGGCGCGAGAGAACATGACCGGCGTGCAGTTCCACCCCGAGAAGAGCCAGGCGGCCGGGCTCGCCCTGCTCGCCAACTTCCTCCGGTGGCGGCCGTGATCCTCTATCCCGCCGTCGATCTGAAGGATGGCCGCTGCGTCAGGGTGGTGCGCGGCGACCTCGCGACCGCCACCGTCTTCAACGAGGATCCGGCCGCGCAGGCGGCCGCCTGGGCGAAGGCCGGCTTCGCCTGGCTGCACGTGGTGGACCTGAACGGCTCGGCCGAGGGTCGCGCGGTCAACGACCAGGCGGTCGCAGCGATCCTCGGCGCGGTCTCCATACCGGTGCAGCTCGGCGGCGGCATCCGCAGCCGTGAAGACATCGAGGCCTGGATCGAAGCCGGCGTCAGCCGGGTGATCCTCGGCACCGTCGCGGTGCGCGAGCCGGAGCTGGTGAAGGCCGCGGCCCGCGACTGGCCGGAGCAGGTGGCGGTCAGCGTCGATGTCCGCGCCGGCAAGGTCGCGGTGCAGGGCTGGCTCGAGGACACCGATCTCGATGCGCTGACGGTGGCGAGGCGGTTCGAGGACGCCGGCGTCTGCGCCCTCATCGTCACCGACATCGACCGCGACGGCGCCATGCTGGGATTCAACGTCGAGGTGTTCGGCGCGGTGGCCGACGCGGTGTCCATCCCGGTGATCGCCGCCGGCGGCTTGGCCTCGGTCGCCGACATCGAGGCGCTGAGGGCGCGCGACGGCGTCCCGGTGGCCGGCGCGGTGCTCGGCCGCGCCCTCTACGCCGGCGCGATCGACCCGGCCGAAGCGTTGAAAGCGGCGGCCTGAGCATGCTGAAGGTTCGCGTCATCCCCTGCCTGGACGTGAAGGACGGCCGCGTCGTGAAGGGGGTCTCTTTCGTGCAGCTGCGCGACGCTGGCGATCCGGTCGAGCAGGCCTCGGCCTACGACGCGGCGGGCGCCGACGAGCTCATGTTCCTCGACATCACCGCCAGCCACGAAGGGCGCGGCGCCATCCTGGACGTGGTGGCCCGCACCGCCGACGTCTGCTTCATGCCGGTCGGCGTTGGCGGCGGCGTCCGCAGCGTCGAGGACGCGCGCGCGCTGCTGCGCGCCGGCGCCGACAAGGTCTCGATCAACACCGCCGCGGTCGAGGATCCGGAGCTGATCACGCGCGCCGCCGATGCGTTCGGCTCCCAGTGCGTCGTCTGCGCCATCGACGCGCGCCACGGCGCCTCGCGCAGCGGCTGGCCGGGCAAGAACGACGGCTGGGAAGTCTTCACCTACGGCGGCCGCAAGCCGACCGGCCTCGACGTCGTCGACTACGCCGTCCGCCAGGTCGAGCGCGGCGCCGGCGAGATCCTGCTGACATCGATGGACCAGGACGGCCAGAAGAGCGGCTACGACATCGCGCTCCTGAAGGCCGTCTCCTCGGCGGTGGGCGTCCCGGTCATCGCCTCGGGCGGCGCCGGACGCGCGGCCGACCTCGTCGCCGCGGTGCGCGAGGGCGGGGCCGATGCGGTGCTGGCCGCTTCCATCTTCCACTTCGGCGAGATCTCCATCGGCGAGGCGAAGGCGGCGATGGCGGCGGCCGGCCTGCCGGTCAGGCTGACGGAAGCGGCGCCGGCATGAGCCGCTTTGCCGACATTCTGCAGCGCCTTGAGGCGGTCATCGCGTCCCGCAAGGACGCCGACCCGGGCTCGTCCTACACCGCCCGGCTGCTCGCCGGTGGGCCGCAGCTGGCGGCCAAGAAGTTCGGCGAGGAGGCGGTGGAGGCTGCGCTGGCCGCCGTCTCCGGCGATCCGGACGCCTTGGCGGCGGAAAGCGCCGACGTGATCTACCACTGGCTCGTGCTGCTGGCCGCCGCCGGCGTCGACCTCGATTCGGTCGCGGCCAAGCTCGAAACCCGCGAGGGCCGCTCGGGCCTCGAGGAGAAGGCGAGCCGCTAGGCCGCCGGCGTGATCCCTCTGCCCCGCGCGAACGATGCGCCTGCGCTTTCCTGGCGAGTCCGCTACTGTCCGCGTCGAACGAGCACCCGGGGGGCGGAATGAAGACGTTCTGGTCTGCGAGCGCGCTGGCGCTCTTGGCTGCGCTGACGTGGTCGCCCGCCGCGGCGGCCTCGGACGCTCCCGGGCGCATCACCGGGGTCGGCGGCGTCTTCGTGGTGAGCAAGAACCCCAAGGCGCTGGCCGGCTGGTATCGCGACGTGCTCGGCGTCTCGTTGCAGAGCTGGGGCGGCGCGACGTTCAGCACGGACGCGCCGGGCCGCCCGCCGGTCGTGGTTTGGAACGCCTTCCCGGAAGGGGAGGCCTACCTCGCGCCCTCCAAGCGCGATTTCATGCTCGACTTCGCCGTCGACGACCTCGACGCCTTCATCTCCCGCCTGAAGGCAAAGGGCGTCCAGGTCCTCAAGGTCGAGGATGGCGGCGCCACGGGCAGGTTCGCGTGGATTCTCGATCCCGACGGGACGAAGATCGAGCTCTGGCAGCCGGTGAAGCGGTGAAAGAGGCGCCTCGACGCCCATGGCGGTATAGCTAGCCCCGCATGCCAGCCCCGATCATCGCGCCCTCCATCCTCTCGGCCGACTTCTCGCGCCTGGCTGAAGAGGCCGCCGCCGTGCAGGCGGCCGGCGCCGACTGGCTGCACGTCGATGTGATGGACGGCCACTTCGTGCCCAACATCACGATCGGGCCGGTGGTGGTGAAGGCGCTCCGCCCGCACGTGAGCGTCCCGATCGACGCGCACCTGATGATCGCGCCCGCCGATCCCTACCTCGAGGCCTTCCGCGACGCCGGCTGCGACCGCATCAGCATCCACCCGGAGGCCGGGCCGCATCTCGATCGGTCGCTGAAGCAAATCCGCGCGCTGGGAGCCAAGGCGGGCGTGGTGCTCAACCCCTCGACGCCGCCGGAGTCCATCGCTTGGGTGCTGGAGGCGGTCGACCTGGTGCTGGTCATGACCGTCAACCCGGGCTTCGGCGGCCAGAGCTTCATCGCCGAGCAGCTGAAGAAGATCGAGCGGGTGCGGACGATGATCGACAAGAGCGGCTTCGACATCGTGCTCGAGGTGGACGGCGGGGTGACGCCGAAGACGGCCCCGGATTGCCTCGCAGCCGGCGCCACCGCGCTCGTGGCCGGCACCGCCGTGTTCGAGGGCGGCCCGGCGCGCTACGCGGCGAACATTCGGGCCCTGAGGGGCGGCTGACAGGCCAGCCCGCACGCCCTCGCCCGTGACGTCCCCGCGGCCCTCTTCCGGCGCGTCGATGCGCTTCTGGCCGGAGATTGTCGGCCGGCTGGTCCTCGATCAGATCCGCGCCGAGTGGCGCGGATCGCCGATGCATCTTGCCTCGCTCGCCACGCCCGCCGCGAGTGGCTGGGCGACCCGGCCCGGCGACCGGCGCCCCGCGCGGCGCGCGGAGGGCGAAGCGCTGCTGGCCGGCGTCTTTGCGCTTGCCGGCGAGGAGCTGGATGTGGGGCCCGGCGGCGATCCCTGGCGCCGGCCCAGCCCCAGCCGCCGCTTCGCGGTTACTCTGCATCGCTTCGAATGGCTGCCGGCGCTGATGACCCAGGGCGAGGCGGGCGCCGCGGAAGGCTTGCGGCTCGTGCTCGGCTGGCAGGCGCTGTTCGGGCGCTGGAACGCGTTCGCCTGGTCGGCGGAGACGCTGGAGCGGCGGGTGTTCAACCTCGCCTGCGCCGGCCGCGCGCTGGCCGCGCAGGCGGAAGGGCCGGACCCGCTCGCGCAGAGCCTCGCGCGGCAGGCGCGCTTCCTCGCCCAGTTCGCGCGTCGCCCGCCGCGCCGCGCCGAGCAGCTGGCGGCAGCGGCCGCGGCCGGGGCGGCGCTGGGCGGCCGCGCTGGCGGCCTCCTCCTGGAGCGGACGCTGCCGCGCCTGGTGGGGGCGCTGAAGGAGTCCGTGACGCCCGACGGCGGCCACCGCTCGCGCTCGCCGGAGGCGGGCCTCGAGCTCCTCCTCGACCTCCTGGCGCTCGAGGACGGATTGAGCCAACGCGGCGAGCCGCCGCCGGAGCCGATGCTGAGCGCGATGGTGCGCCTCGCCGACGGCCTTGGCGTCCTCACCCTGCCGGACGGGCGGCTGCCGCCGCTGCAGGGCGGCGGCGCGGGCGAGCCCGGTCGGGCCGCCGCGGCGCGCCTCTCGGAGCCGAGCGACGCCGCTGCCGGCGACGCTGCCGCCGCCGGCGGCTACCAGCGCCTCGATGCCCCGGCCCTCAGCGTCGTCGTCGACGCGGCGGCGCCGGCCGTCGGCGACTGGAGCGTGGGCGCGTGCGGCCAGCCATTGGCGTTCGTCGCCGCCAGCGGCCGCGACCGCCTGATCAGCGCCAGCGGCTGGACCGCCGACGGCCCCGGCCCGCCCGCGCTTCGCCTGGCCGACGCCGCCTCGACCGCCGTGATCGACCGCGGCCACGTCGGCGCTCCGCTGCGCGGGCTGGCGGCCCGCGCGTTGGGCCCGCGGCTGGCGGGCGGCGTCGCGGCGGTCACGGTCGCGCGCCGGGAGAACGCCGCCGGCATCTGGCTCGACCTCGCCCACGACGGCTGGGCGAGCGCGCATCTGACCCACGCGCGGCGGCTCTTTCTCGACAAAGGCGCCAACGAGCTGCGCGGCGAAGACCGCTTCGTGCCGCAAGCCGGCGCCAAGCCGGTTTCCGTCGCCGTGGCCATCTACTTCCACCTGCCGCCGGAGACGAGCGCCAGCCTGGCCCGCGACCAGAAGAGCGTCCTGTTGCGCGGGCGCTCGGCGATCGGCTGGTGGCTGCGCAACGATGCTGGCGAGGTCAGCGTCGAGGCAGGCGCCGCGCTCGAGCAGGGGCGTGCGCGGCGAACGAGCGTTGTCGTCATGCGCGGGCGAGTGCGCGCCGATCGCGGCGGCCGCATCCGCTGGAAGCTGACCCTCGCCGGGCCGGGTGTGGATGGGCGTCCGGCCACGATTGACACGGCGACGGGCGGCTCGTAAGCGCGGGGCCTTCAACGGCCCTTACGTGACTGGCGACATCTGAGGTGGGCGACCACCGGGGAGCGCGAGGGTCCTTCAAGACGCCGCTCGCCTGGGCTTTCTCTCGCAAGTGAAGGAGATCGCCTTGGTCAACGCGTCCCTAGCCGTTCCAGCCGCCGCCGACCGCGCACCGGTCAAGCGCGCGCTCATCAGCGTCTTCGACAAGAACGGACTGAGCGAAATCGCCCGCACGCTCGCCGATCTGGGCGTGGAGCTGGTCTCCACCGGCGGCACGCGCGGGGCGATCGCCGCCGCCGGCGTGGCGGTGACCGACGTCGCCGCGCTGACCGGCTTCCCCGAGATGATGGACGGCCGGGTCAAGACCCTGCACCCGGTCGTGCACGGCGGCCTCCTCGGCGTTCGCGACGCGCCCGAGCACGCGCGCGCCATGGCCGAGCACGGCATCGGCGGCATCGACCTGCTCTACGTCAGCCTCTACCCGTTCGAGGACACGGTGGCGGCGGGCGCCGATTTCGCCACCTGCGTCGAGAACATCGATATCGGCGGTCCCGCCATGATCCGCTCGGCGGCGAAGAATCACGCCTACGTCGCCGTCTGCACGACGCCCGAGGACATGGCCGAGGTGCTGGACGCGCTGAAGGCCGATGGCGCCACCTCGCTTGCGCTGCGCAAACGCCTCGCCGCCCGCGCCTATGCGCGCACGGCCGCCTACGACGCCGCCATCGCCGCCTGGCTCGCCGGCGAGGCCGAGCCGGGCTGGCCGCCGCGCAAGACGATCGCCGGGCGCCTCAGGCAAACCATGCGCTACGGCGAGAACCCGCATCAGGCCGCCGCCTTCTACGCCTTCGAGCACCCGCGGCCGGGGGTCGCCAGCGCGCGCCAGCTGCAGGGCAAGGAGCTGAGCTACAACAACATCAACGACACCGACGCGGCGATCGAGCTGGTCGCCGAGTTCGCTGCGGACGAATCCGCCGCCGTCGCCATCATCAAGCACGCCAACCCCTGCGGGGTGGCGCGCGGCCCCGACCTGAAGACCGCCTACCAGCGGGCGCTGCAGTGCGATCCGGTCTCCGCCTACGGCGGCATCGTGGCGGTCAATCGCCGGCTCGACCTCGCCGCCGCGAAGGAGATCGTGAAGATCTTCACCGAGGTCGTGGTCGCCCCGGAAGCCGACGAGGACGCCATCGCGGCGTTCGCGCGACGCCGGGACCTGCGCCTCCTGATCACCGGCGGCCTGCCGGACCCGCGCGCGCCCGGCGAGACCTACCGCTCGGTCGCCGGCGGCTTCCTGGTCCAGTCGCGCGATACGGCCAAGCTCTCGGGCGCCGACCTCACGATCGTCACCAAGGCCAGGCCGACGCCGCAGCAGGTCGAGGACATGCTGTTCGCCTTCACCGTCGCCAAGCACGTGAAGTCGAACGCGGTGATCTACGCCAAGGACGGGCAGACCGCCGGCATCGGCGCCGGGCAGATGAACCGCCGCGACTCCGCCCGCATCGCCGCCATCCGCGCCGCGGAGGCGGCCGAGCTCGCCGGCCTGCCGCAATCGCTGGCCGTGGGCTCGGCGTGCGCGTCCGACGCCTTCTTCCCGTTCGCCGACGGCCTCATGCAGGCGGTCGAGGCGGGGGCGACGAGCGTCATCCAGCCGGGCGGCTCGATCCGCGACGCCGAGGTGATCGCCGCCGCCGACGATGCCGGGATCGCCATGGCGTTCACCGGCGTGCGCGTCTTCCGCCACTGACGGCCGGGCTAGATTCGGCCGTTCCGCCGCTGCTCGCGGGCGATCAGCGCCAGCGCCCACTCCTCGGGCGCGAGCCTCGCCAGCACCGCCGCCGCCTTGTTCGGAGCGCCCGGCACGCAGATCACCCGGTTCGCCTCGACCGCCTCGTAGCCCGCGGCCGCCACCTCGTCGGCCCCCAGCCACAGCCAGTCGGGCGTGCGGCGGCTGATTTGGTCGCGGGTGTGGTTGGCGTCGTGGAACTCGGTGTAGGTGAATCCGGGGCAGAGCGCGCTCACGTGCACCCCCTGTTCGCGGGTCTCCAGATGCAGGCTCTCGGAGAACTTGACCAGGAACGACTTGGTCGCCCCGTACAGCGTCGCGCCGGGGATGCCGGGCGCGAGGCCCGCCAGCGAGGCCACGTTCACGATGCGGCCGAAGCGGCGCTCGACCATGCCGGGCAGAAAGCGGTGCGTGAGCTCGCAGACCGCGACCAGCATCACCTGCAGCGCCGCCCGCTCGTCCTCCCAGCTGGTGGTCGCGTAGGCGCCGCGGAGGCCGTAGCCGGCGTTGTTCACCAGCGCATCCACCGCGCGCCCGTTGGCGGCCAGCGTCTGGGCGAGCTGCTCGCCGGCCGCCGGCTCGGCGAGGTCGGCGGGCATGGCCAGCGTCTCGACGCCGTAGCGGAGGCGGATCTCCTCGGCCAGCTGCTCCAGCCGCGCGGCCCGGCGGGCGGTCAGCGCGACATCGTAGCCGTGGCTGGCGAAGATGCGGGCGAAGGCCTGGCCGATGCCCGCCGACGCGCCGGTGACCAGGCAGAGGCGTCGGGTCATGGCTTGCGGTCGGTGCGTCCCTTGCAGGCGTTCAAGCGCGGCGGCTTTGAGACTAGGCGCGGCCGTGCGGCAGGTTCAAGCGTTCCGGCGACCGCACGAGCAATTGATGGACGCGACGAAACGGAGTATCCGCCCCGGTCCTTCTTAAGCCGGGCTTGCCGCTTGCCGCGCCCTTCAAGAGACCCGCTCGCATGACGGACGTCGTGTCCGGCCCGGCCCCATCCTCCGACCAGACGACCGGCGGCGACGCGGTCGCGCCGCACAGGCCCTCCCGGCGCCGCTCGTTCCTGCTGGCGCTGGGCGCCGTCGGCGTCGTCTTCGGCGACATCGGCACCAGCCCGCTCTACGCCATGCGCGAGGCGCTGCGGCACGCGCGAAACGGCGGGGCGGGGCCGTTCGCCGTCTACGGCGTGGTCTCGCTCATCGTCTGGACGCTCGTCCTCATCGTCACGGTCAAATACGTGATCGTGCTCATGCGCGCCGACAACAAGGGCGAGGGCGGCACGCTGGCGCTGATGGCGCTCGCCCAGCGCGCGATCGGCCGGCGAAGCAGCGCCATCTTCGTGCTGGGGATGGTCGGCGCCGCTCTCTTCTTCGGCGACGGCCTGATCACGCCGGCGATTTCGGTGCTCTCGGCGGTCGAAGGCGTGCGCGCGGCGCCCGAGATCGGCCGCCACCTCGCGCCCTACGCATTGCCGGTCGCGGCCGGCATCCTGGTCGGCCTTTTCATGGCCCAGGGCGGTGGCACGCGAAGGGTCGCGGCCCTCTTCGGGCCGATCATCGCGATCTGGCTGCTGACGCTCGCAGCGCTTGGGCTTTGGCGGCTTTCCAGCGACTGGCGCATCCTTTGGGCGCTCAGCCCCTATTACGGCCTCCGTTTCCTGTTCCAGAACGGCTTTCTGGGCTTCGTCATCCTCGGCAGCGTGTTCCTGGCGGTGACCGGCGCCGAGGCGCTCTACACCGACATGGGCCATTTCGGCCGCGCCGCCATCCGACGCGCCTGGATCGCACTCGTCTTCCCATGCCTGGCGATCAACTACCTCGGCCAGGGGGCGATGGTGCTGGACCACCCCTGGGCGCGGCACAACCCGTTCTGGGCGCTCGCGCCGGCCGTGGCCTACTGGCCGATCCTCATCCTCGCCACCGCCGCCACCGTGATCGCCAGCCAGGCCTTCATCTCCGGCGCCTTTTCGATGACGGCGCAGGCGGTGCAGCTCGGCCTCTTCCCGCGCATGGACATCCGCCGCACGTCGGAGACCCTCGCCGGGCAGATCTTCGTGCCGTCGATGAACCTCTTCCTGATGATCGGGGTCATTCTGTTGCTGCTGGTGTTCCAGACCTCCAGCCACCTCGCCTCGGCCTATGGCCTCGCCGTCACCGGCCCGATGCTGATCGACACGGTGCTCGCCTTCGTGATCGTCAGGCGGGTGTGGAAATGGCGCCGCTGGCAGGCGGCGCTGCTGCTCGCGCCGATCGCCCTCGTCGACGTCGTCTTCACGCTGTCGAACCTGCTGAAGGTCAAGGACGGCGCGTGGCTGCCGCTGGTGATGGGCGGCGGCCTCGTCGTCATCATGTGGACCTGGACCCGCGGCGTCGAGGTGCTGGCCGACAAGGTGCGCCGCGACAGCCTGCCGCTGGCCGACCTGATCGCCATGCTCCGCGCCCGCCCGCCCTGGCGCTCTCCGGGGACGGCGATCTACCTGACCGGAGACGCCGACGTCGCGCCGGCCGCGCTGATGCACAATCTGAAGCACAACAAGGTGCTGCACGCGCACAACATCATCCTGACGGTGCTGACCGCCGAGACCCCTCGCGTGCCAGAGGCGAACCGCGTGTCGATCGAGCCGGTGAACGACGACTTCAAGAAGGTGACCATCCGCTACGGCTTCATGGAACAGCCGAACCTGCCCGAGGCGCTGAAGGCCTGCCGCCGCAAGGGGCTGAAGTTCGACATCATGTCGACCAGCTTCTTCGTCGGCCGCCGCTCGCTGGTGCCGGCGCCGCAGCCGTCGATGCCGCTCTGGCAGGACAAGCTGTTCATTTTCCTGACCCGCAACGCGGCCAACCCCACCGACTTCTTCAAGATCCCGCCCGGTCGCGTGGTCGAGGTGGGGGCGCAGCTCACCGTCTGAC
>DATGIN010000186.1:0-19143 GCA_035295705.1 Caulobacteraceae bacterium | reverse complement strand
GGAAGCGGCGAGAAGAACCGCATCCTGGCCGCGGTCCTGGCGCTCTTCCTCGGCCACTGGGGCGTGCACAAGTTCTATCTGGGGAAGACCAACGCCGGCATCATCATGCTGCTGGCCGGCACCATCGGCTGGATCATTCTCATCCCGGCCATCCTGAACTGGGTGATCGCGATCATCGAGTTCGTCATCTACCTCACCAAGTCCGACCAGCAGTTCTACCAGGACTACGTGGTGGGGGACCGCACGTGGTTCTGAGCCGAGCAGGGGCCTGACAGGAATGCCGACCGCCAAGGTCAACGGCCAGGAGATCGAGTTCCAGCCCGGGATGACTGTGCTGCAGGTGGCCGAGCTCGCCGGCGAGGAGATCCCGCGCTTCTGCTACCACGAGCGCCTCTCGATCGCCGGCAACTGCCGCATGTGCCTGGTCGAGGTGAAGCCCGGCCCGCCGAAGCCGCAAGCATCCTGCGCGCTGCCCGCCGCCGAGGGGCAGGAGATCTTCACCAACACGCCGATGGTGAAGAAGGCGCGCGAAGGGGTGATGGAGTTCCTGCTCATCAACCATCCGCTCGACTGCCCGATCTGCGACCAGGGCGGCGAGTGCGACCTGCAGGACCAGTCGATGGGCTTCGGCCGCGACTCCACCCGTTACCGCGAGAACAAGCGGGCGGTGGAAGAGAAGTTCATGGGGCCGCTGGTCAAGACGGTGATGACCCGCTGCATCCAGTGCACCCGCTGCGTGCGCTTCATCACCGAGGTGGCCGGCGTCTCCGACATCGGCCTGATCTCGCGCGGCGAAGACGTCGAGATCACCACCTATCTCGACCAGGCGGTGGTGAGCGAGCTCTCCGCCAACATCATCGACCTCTGCCCGGTTGGCGCCCTCACCTCCAAGCCATACGCCTTCGAGGCGCGGCCCTGGGAGCTGACCAAGACCGAGAGCGTCGACGTCATGGACGCGCTGGGCAGCGCGATCCGCGTGGATTCGCGCGGCAACGAGGTCATGCGCGTGCTGCCGCGCGTGAACGACGAGATCAACGAGGAGTGGATCTCCGACAAGACCCGCTATGCCTGCGACGGCCTGATGCGCCAGCGGCTCGACCGTCCTTACGTGCGCGCGGGCGGCAAGCTGCAGCCCGCGACCTGGGCCGAGGCGTTCGCGGCCGTGGTCGCCAAGCTCAAGGGCGCCGCGCCCGAACGGGTCGGCGTCATCGCCGGCGACCTGCAGGACGCGGAGTCCATGAAGGCGGCGCTCGACCTCTTCGGCGCCCTCGGCGTGAAGAACCTCGACTGCCGCCAGGACGGGGCGAAGATCGGCAAGGCGCCGCGCGAGAGCTGGCTCTTCAACTCGACCATCGCCGGCCTCGACGAGTGCGATGCGCTGCTGCTGATCGGGACCAACCCGCGGCTCGAGGCGCCGGTCCTGAACGCCCGCATCCGCAAGAACTGGCTCTGGCGCAACGTGCCGGTCGGTTTGATCGGCGAGGCCGCGGACCTCACGTACCGCTATGAACACCTGGGCGCCGGGCCGGCCGCGATCGCGGAGCTCGCCAAGGCGAAGGACGGGTTCGGCAAAGCGTTCGCGGACGCCGCCAGGCCGGCGGTCATCCTGGGCGCAGGCGCGCTGGCGCGCGCCGACGGCGCCGCCGTCCTGGCCGCGGCAGCCGAGCTTGGCGCGAGGGCCGGGCTGATCGCCGACGGCTGGAACGGCTTCAACGTGCTGCATTCGGCGGCGAGCCGCGTCGCCGGCCTCGACCTCGGCTTCGTTCCCGGCGAAGGCGGGCTCGACGCCGCCGCCATGGTCGGCAAGGGCGCGCTCGACGTGCTCTTCCTGATGGGCGCCGACGAGATCGACCTCTCGGCCAGCGATGCGTTCGTGATCTACCTCGGAACGCACGGCGACGCGGGGGCCCACCGGGCGGACGTGATCCTGCCGGGCGCCGCCTACACCGAGAAGGACGCGATCTACGTCAACACCGAGGGGCGGCCGCAGCTTGCCGAGCGGGCGGTCTTCCCCAAGGGCGACGCTCGCGAAGACTGGGCGATCATCCGCGCCCTCTCCGAGCGGCTGGATGCGAAGCTGCCGTACGACACGCTCGACCAGCTGCGCGACCGCCTTTTTGCGGACCACCCGAGCTTCGGCCAGATCGACCACGCGCCCAGCGGCGCCGCTCTCGACCTGTCCGCGGTCGGGACCAAAGGCGACCTCACGGACGCGCCCTTTGCGAGCCCAATCCGGGACTTCTACTTCACCAATCCGATCGCGCGCGCGAGCGTGACCATGGCCGAGTGCTCGGCGACCGCCGCGGCCGCGCGCGCCGGCCATCCGATGGCGGCGGAGTAGACGGCCATGGATCGGTCGACCCCCGCCGGCTGGACCGTGCTCACCGTCCTCCAGATCCTCGTGATCGTGGTCGGCGTCCTGCTGGGCGTCGTCGTGGTGCTGTGGTCGGACCGGAAGATTTGGGCCGGCGTGCAGATGCGCAAAGGGCCAAACGTGGTCGGGCCGTTCGGCACCTTCCAGCTGTTCGCCGACGCCGGGAAGTTCCTCTTGAAGGAGATCGTCATCCCCGATGGGGCGGACAAGCTCCTCTTCCTGATGGCGCCGGTGTTCATGGTGACGCTGGCGCTCGCCGCCTGGGCGGCGCTGCCGCTCGCGCCCGGGTGGGTGGTCTCCAACATCAACGTCGGCGTCCTCTACCTGTTCGCGATCTCCTCACTTGGCGTCTACGGCGTGATCGTCGGCGGCTGGGCGTCGAACTCGAAGTATCCGTTCCTGGCCGCGCTGCGCTCGGCGGCGCAGATGGTCAGCTACGAGGTCTCGATCGGATTCGTGATCGTCACCGTCGTCGTGCTCGCCGGCTCGATGAACCTGCAGACCATCGTGACCGAGCAGGCCGGCGGCTTCTGGAACTGGAACTTCCTCGGCGGCCACGGCCTGCGCGACTTGCCGCTGGCCGTCATCATGATCCCGATGGCGGTGGTGTTCTTCGTCTCCTCCCTGGCCGAAACCAACCGCCCGCCGTTCGACCTCGCCGAGGCCGAGTCCGAGCTCGTGGCCGGCTATCAGGTCGAGTACTCGTCCACGCCCTACCTGCTCTTCATGATGGGCGAGTACATGAACATCATCCTGCTTTGCGGGCTGATCAGCGTGCTCTTCTTTGGCGGCTGGCAGGCGCCGTTTCCGACCCCGTTCCTGGCGTCGTGGCCGTCCACCGCGGCGAGCTTCTTCGGGCTCGGCTGGTTCCTCCTGAAGATCTTCTTCTTTTTCTTCCTGTTTGCGCTCGCGAAGGCGATCGTGCCCCGCTACCGCTACGACCAGCTCATGCGCCTGGGCTGGAAGGTGTTCCTGCCCGCTTCATTGGTCGCCGTCGCCGTGGTGGCCGGTTGGCGCGTTTACGTCGGCTAGCGAGGAGAAAGCGCCAGATGAGCTTCGTGGAACGGATCGGCCAGGCGGCGAGGGGCGCGGCGCTGATGGACTTCGTGGGCGGGCTCGGCCTCGCCTGGAAGCACATCTGGGCCCCCAAGACGACCATCCAGTACCCGCACGAGCGGGCCCCGCTCTCGCCCCGCTTCCGCGGCGAGCATGCGCTGAGGCGCTACCCGAACGGCGAGGAGCGCTGCATCGC
This sequence comes from Caulobacteraceae bacterium, assembly GCA_035295705.1. Taxonomy (GTDB): domain Bacteria; phylum Pseudomonadota; class Alphaproteobacteria; order Caulobacterales; family Caulobacteraceae; genus Poindextera. Next base: position 15,517 of record DATGIN010000186.1, on the reverse strand, counting down.
CTGCAAGCTCTGCGAGGCCATCTGTCCCGCGCAGGCCATCTACATCGAGGCCGAGCCGCGCGACGACGGATCGCGCCGCACGACCCGCTACGACATCGACATGGTGAAGTGCATCTACTGCGGCCTCTGCCAGGAGGCCTGCCCGGTGGATGCGATCGTCGAGGGGCCGAACACCGAGTTCGCGGTCGAGACCCGCGAGGAGCTCTACTACGACAAACAGCGCCTGCTGGATAACGGCGACCGCTGGGAGCGCGAGATAGCCAAGAACCTGGAACTGGACGCGCCCTACCGCTAAGACCCGCGTCATTCGAGTCGAGTGAAGAGGCGGGGCGCGGCGCCTCCCCGACAGAGCTGAGGAACTAGGGGAGCGTGGACGGCTCTATGGCCTTGCAGGCGATCGCCTTCTACATCCTGGCGGCGGCCGTTCTGGGCGCGGGCCTGATGGTGATCACCGCCCGCAACCCGGTGCACGCGGTGCTCTTCCTGATCGCCGCCTTTTTCGCCGCCGCCGGCCTCTTCGTGCTCATGGGCGCCGAGTTCCTGGCGATGATCCTGGTGGTCGTCTACGTCGGCGCGGTCGCCGTCCTCTTCCTCTTCGTCGTCATGATGCTGGACGTCGATTTCGACCAGCTCAGGGCCGGGTTCACCCGCTACCTGCCCGTGGGCGCGGTCGTTGCGCTGGTGCTGGTCGGCGAGATGGCGGCGGTTTCGATCGCGGTCGCGAACCGCGGCGCGGCCGCGGGTTCCAGCATGATGACGCCAAGCTCGGTGACGAACGCCGAGGCGATCGGGCGGGTGCTCTACACCGACTACGTCTACTTCTTCCAGGCCGCCGGGATGATCCTCCTGGTCGCCATGATCGGCGCCATCGTGCTCACGCTCCGGCATCGCCCGTACGTGCGTCGCCAGAGCGTACTCGACCAGACCGCGCGCTCGGCCCGCACCGGCATGCGTCTGGTCTCCATCAAGAGCGGAGAGGGCATCGCCGAATGAGCATCGGCCTCGCCCACTACCTGACGGTCGCGGCGATCCTGTTCACCGTGGGGGTGCTGGGGATCTTCATCAACCGCAAGAACGTCATCGTCATCCTGATGTCGGTCGAGCTGATCCTCCTGGCCGTGAACATCAATCTGGTGGCCTTCTCGGCCTACCTGCATCAGGTCACCGGCCAGATCTACGCGATGTTCGTGTTGACGGTGGCGGCGGCCGAAGCGGCGGTCGGGCTCGCGATCATTCTCACCTACTTCCGCAATCGCGGCGATATCGCCGTCGACAGCGCCGATGTGTTGAAGGGGTAGGGCGGGAATGAGCCCCGACCTCATCGTTCAGGCCATCGTGCTCGCGCCCTTGCTGGGCGCTGCGATCGCGGGACTGACAGGGCGCAGGATCGGCGATCGGGCTTCGCAGGCGATCACCACCGGCCTGTTGATCGCCGCCTTTGCCCTGTCTTGCTACGTCTTCTACCAGGTGGAGTGGGGCGCCTGGACCCGGCCGTTCGTCGCCGAGCTCGCGCCCTTCATTCGGGTCGGCGCCTTCCAGTCGGACTGGGCGGTGCGCATCGATCCGCTCTCGGCGGTGATGCTGATCGTCGTGACCACCGTGTCGGCGCTCGTGCACCTCTACAGCTGGGGCTACATGGCCGAGGACGACTCCAAGCCCCGGTTCTTCAGCTACCTGTCGTTCTTCACCTTCGCCATGCTGGCCCTGGTGACCGCCGCCGACTTCATGCAGCTCTTCTTCGGCTGGGAAGGGGTGGGGCTGGCGAGCTACCTCTTGATCGGCTTCTGGTACAAGAAGCCCACGGCCTCGGCGGCCGCCATCAAGGCCTTCATCGTCAACCGTATCGGCGATTTCGGCTTCGTTCTCGGCATCATCACCACGTTTTGGATGTTCGGCTCCATCCGCTTCGCCGACGTGTTCCCGGCGGTGGCGGCGCACGCGAACCAGGTCTGGACCTTCGCCAGCTGGAACTGGAGCGGCATCGATCTCGCCTGCGCGCTTCTCTTCGTCGGCGCGATGGGCAAGTCGGCGCAGTTCTTCCTGCACACCTGGCTGCCGGACGCGATGGAGGGTCCAACCCCCGTCTCGGCGCTGATCCATGCCGCGACCATGGTGACGGCGGGCGTCTACATGGTCTGCCTGCTCTCGCCGATGTTCGAGTACGCGCCGGTCGCCAAGCAGATCGTCACCGTCATCGGCGCGGTTACGGCCCTCTTCGCGGCGACGGTCGGCCTCGCCCAGAACGACATCAAGCGGGTCGTCGCCTATTCGACCTGCTCGCAGCTGGGCTACATGTTCATCGCCGCCGGCGTCGGGGCGTACCAGGCCTCGATGTTCCACCTCTTCACGCACGCCTTCTTCAAGGCGCTCCTGTTCCTGGCCGCCGGCAGTGTCATCACCGCCATGCACCACGAGCAGGACATGCGCGCCATGGGCGGGCTCTGGCGCAAGCTGCCGCTCACCTATGCGACCATGCTGATCGGCACGCTCGCCATCACGGGCGTCGGCATCCCGGGCGTCGATATCGGCTTTGCCGGCTTCTACTCGAAGGACGCCATCATCAACTCGGCGTACGCGGCGATGCACGCGGGCTCCGGCGTCGGGGCGTTCGGCTTCCTGATCGGCGTCATCGCCGCCGGGCTCACCTCGTTCTACTCCTGGCGGCTCATCTTCATGACCTTCCACGGTCACGCCCGCTGGGGCGCGCACGCGCATGAATCCGCCGCGGGACAGGCGCATGCGAGCGGCGCCCAGATCGAGACGCACGACGAGCCGCTCGAGCATGGCGACGCCGGGCACGACCACGGCCATGACCTCGACCCGAAGGAGCCGAGCTGGTCGATCCGGCTGCCGCTCGTCCTGCTGGCGATCGGCGCGACGGTGGCCGGCTATCTGTTCGCCGAGCCGTTCATCGGCGAGGGGCGCGCCGATTTCTGGCGCAGCGCCATCTTCGTCGGCGGATCGAACCACGTGCTCGACCAGATCCACGCGCTGCCGGCTTGGGTGGTCTGGTCGCCGCTCGCGGTCACCGCGCTCGGCTTTGGGATCGCCTTCTACATGTACATCCTGCACGAGGGACTGGCGGCCCGCCTCGCGGCGCAGCGCGGCCCGCTCTACCTCTTCATCTACAACAAGTGGTTCTTCGACGAGCTCTACGACTTCACCTTCGTGCGTGCGGCAAAGCTGCTCGGCGACCTCTTCTGGAAGGGTGGCGACCAGCGGCTGATCGACGGCCTCGGCCCGGACGGCGTCGCGTGGCTCTCGCGCCGCGTCGGAGCCCGCGTCGGCCGCTTCCAGAGCGGCTATCTCTATCACTACGCGTTCGTGATGCTGCTGGGCGTCGCCGGCCTGCTCTCGTTCGCCCTCTACATGTGGTCGAAGTGAGGGCGATGAGCGGAATCCTCAGCCTCACAACCTTCTTCCCACTGGTCGGCGTCGCCGCGATCCTCGTTCTTCGGCTGTTCGCCCGCGCGGACCAGGCCGAGGCCTCCGCGCGCGCCGCGCGCTGGATCGCGCTCGTCGTCACGCTCGCCACGTTCGTCCTCTCGATCGTCGTCGTCGCCGGTTTCAATCCGCGCGAGGCGGGCTTCCAGATGGTCGAGGACTACGACTGGTTCGCCGGCATCCACTACCGGATGGGCATCGACGGGCTCAGCGTCCTCTTCATCCTCCTGACCGCGTTCCTGACGCCGCTGTGCATCGCGGCCAGCTGGACGTCGATCAAGGAGCGCGTGCTCGAGTACATGATCGCGTTCCTGGTGCTCGAGGCGCTGATGATCGGCGTCTTCTGCGCGCTCGATCTGATCGTCTTCTACCTGTTCTTCGAAGGGCAGCTGATCCCGATGTTCCTCATCATCGGGGTGTGGGGCGGGCCGAACCGGGTCTACGCCGCCTACAAGTTCTTCCTCTACACGCTCCTCGGCTCGGTCCTGATGCTGGCTGCGATCCTCGCCATCGCCGGCATCACGCACACGACGTCCATCCCGGCGCTGCTCGCCTACCACTTCGATCCCAAGCTGCAGATCGTGCTCTGGCTGGCCTTCCTGGCCTCGTTCGCGGTCAAGCTGCCGATGTGGCCGGTGCACACGTGGTTGCCGGACGCGCACGTCGAGGCGCCGACGGCCGGCTCGGTGATCCTGGCCGGCATCCTCCTGAAGATGGGCGGCTACGGCTTCCTGCGCTTCTCGGTGCCGATGTTCCCCAGCGCCTCGCACCTCTTTGCGCCGCTCATGTTCGGGCTCGGCGTGGTGGCGATCATCTACACCTCGCTCGTCGCCTTCCGGCAGACCGACCTGAAGAAGCTGATCGCCTATTCATCGGTCGCCCACATGGGCTTCGTCACCATCGGCATCTTCTCCGGCACCATCTACGGAGAGCAGGGCGCCATCTTCCAGATGCTCAGCCACGGGCTCATCTCGGGCGCGCTCTTCCTCTGCGTCGGCGTCGTCTACGACCGCATGCACACGCGCGAGATCGCCTTCTACGGGGGCCTCACCGCCCGGATGCCCTGGTACGCCGCGGTCTTCATGCTCTTCACGCTCGGCAACGTGGGCCTGCCCGGCACGTCCGGCTTCATCGGCGAGATCCTGAGCCTGGTCGGCGTCTACAAGGTGTCGACCTGGACCGCGATCCTCGCCGCCAGCGGCGTCATCTTCTCCGCGACCTACGCGCTCACCCTCTATCGGCGCATGATGTTCGACCCACTGACCAATCCGAAGCTCGAGGACATCGCCGACCTCGAGTGGCGCGAGACGGCCATCTTCGCGCCGCTGATCGTGGGGACCCTGGTGCTGGGCCTCATGCCGTGGCTGGTCACCAACTTCACCGCGGCTTCGGCGATGAAGTACGTCGCGCTCTTCCAGATGTTCGGGGGCGGCTAGCGGCATGGACCTCGGACACGCCCTTAGCCTGGCGGCGCCGGAAGCGTTCGTGGCGCTCGCGACGCTCGCGCTGCTGATCGTCGGCGCCGTCATGCGGCCGAACGCGGCGCTGGTCTGGCTGCTGTCGGCGATCGCGCTGGTCATCGCGGCGGCTCTCGCCGTGGTCGCCCCGCAGGGGACGGCGTTCGCCGGCGGGTTCGTCGCCGACGCCGGCGCGGTCTACGCCAAGGTCGCTATCTACCTGATGAGCGCCGTGGCGCTGGCGCTGGGGGCAGGCTGGCTCTCCCGGTTGAAGGCCAGGCAGTTCGAGTACCCGATCCTCATCCTGCTCTCGGCGCTCGGCATGGGCGTGATGGCCTCGTCGGGCGACCTCATCTCGCTCTATGTCGGCGTCGAGCTCCAGTCGCTGGCCGCCTACGTGCTGGCCGCCTTCCGCCGCGACGACGCCAAGGCCTCGGAAGCGGCGCTGAAGTATTTCGTGCTGGGCGCGCTCTCGTCGGGGCTTCTGCTGTACGGCGCCTCGCTGATTTACGGCTTCGCCGGCTCGGTGAAGTTCGCCGACATCGCAGCGGCCGCGCACGCCGGGGCGGCCAACGGCATCCTTTTCGGTCTCGTCTTCCTGATCTGCGGGCTGGCGTTCAAGGTCTCCGCCGCGCCGTTCCACATGTGGATCCCCGACGTCTACGAGGGCGCCCCGACCGCGGTGGTCGCCTTCTTCGCCGCCGCGCCCAAGCTGGCGGCCATGGTGCTGTTCGCCCGCGCGCTGGCCGACGCCTTCCCTGGCGCAGCCGACCAGTGGCGCCAGGTCCTGATCGTGATCGCCGTGATATCGATGCTGCTCGGCGCCTTCGCCGGCCTCGTGCAGCGGAACCTGAAGCGGCTCTGGGCCTATTCGTCGATCGCCAACATCGGCTACGCGCTGGTCGGCCTTTCCGCCGGCACGGCCGAGGGCGTCCAGTCGATGCTGGTCTTCATGGTCCTCTACATGATCGACGTCACCGGCTTCTTTGCCTGCCTGATGGCGCTCGCGCGCGACGGGCGCCCCATGGAGACCATGGACGATATGGCCGGGCTGATGCGCGAGCGGCCCGGGATGGCGCTGGCGATGACGGCGTTCGCCGTCTCCGCCATCGGTTTTCCGCCGTTCTCCGGCTTCTGGGCCAAGATCTTCGTGTTCAAGGCGATCATCGACGCGGGTTACGGCTGGGTCGCGGTGGTCGGCCTCGTCTCCAGCGTCGTCGCCGCCTTCTACTACCTGCGTCTGGTGAAGGTGATCTGGTTCGATCCGCCGCCGAGCGGCGTTGTCGACGCCCCGCCGCCCGACGCCCAGGGCGTGGCCTATGCGGCGGCGCTCTTCTCCTTCCCGGCGGTGCTCGTCGCGCTCGCCGGCCTCTATCCGGCGGCGCGGGCGGCTGCGGCGGCGTTCGGCTTCGGCTAAGCTGCCGGCATGACGGCCATCCGCACCGCGGCCAGGGTCCTGGCGTTCGACGCGATCGACTCCACCAATTCCGAGGCCCGGCGGCGCGCGGACGCCGGCGAGACAGGCCCGCTGTGGATCACGGCCAAGCGCCAGACGGCCGGGCGCGGCCGGCGCGGCCGCAGCTGGGAGACGGGCGAGGGCAACCTCGCGGCGACGCTCCTGATGGTCACCGACCGTCCGGCTCGCGAGGCGGCGCAGCTGTCGTTCGTCGCCGCCCTCGCGGCCAGCGACCTGCTCTGCGCCCACCTGCCGCGCGAGCGGGTGAAGGTTAAGTGGCCGAACGACGTCATGGTTTCGGGGCGCAAGATCGCCGGAATCCTGGTCGAGTCCGGCGCCAGGGCCGAAGGCGGCCTCTGGCTCGCCATCGGCATCGGCATCAACCTCGCGCGCGCGCCGGTGAGCGCCGAGCGGCCCGCGACCACGCTCGCGCATGAGACGCGCACGCCGCCGCCCGAGCCCGCCGTCGCCCTCGAAGGCTTGGCCGATGCATTCGCCGAGTGGCTGCTCCGCTGGGACGCCCGCGGCTTCGCCCCCGTTGCCGAAGCCTGGACCGAGCGCGCCTATGGCCTCGGCGAGCGCTGCACCGCCCGCCTCGCGGACGAGACGATCGAGGGCGTCGCCGAGGGCCTCGACAGCGACGGGGCGCTCCGACTTCGCCTCGCCGACGGCCGCGTGCGCCGGATCACCGCGGGCGACGTCTTCTTCGGAGCCTGAACGGCATGTTGCTCGCGATCGAGCAGGGGAACACCAACACCCTGTTCGCCGTCCATGACGGCGAGAGCTGGATCCGCCAGTGGCGGGCGGCGACGGAATCCACCCGCACCGCCGACGAATATGCGGTCTGGCTCTCGCAGCTGCTCTCGATGGCGGATCTGGCGCTGGCCAGCCTCGACGCCTGCATCGTCTCCAGCGTCGTGCCGCAGTCGGTGTTCAACCTGCGCAATCTGGCCCGCCGCTACCTGCACACCGAGCCCTTGGTCATCGGCGAGAACGCCGAGCTTGGCATCCCCATCCGCATCGAGAAGCCGTCGGAGGCCGGCGCCGACCGCCTGGTCAACGCCATCGGCGCCCACGTCGCCTACCCTGGCGAGCTGATCGTGGTCGATTCCGGCACCGCCACCACGTTCGACGTGGTCGCCGCCGACGGCGGATTCGAGGGCGGCGTGATCACGCCAGGGATCAACCTCTCCATGCAGGCGTTGCACGATGCGGCGGCCAAGTTGCCGCGCATCGCCATCCGCCGCCCTGCCCACAACCACGTCGTCGGCCACGACACGGTCGAGGCCATGCAGTCCGGCGTCTTCTGGGGCTACATCTCGATGATCGAAGGCCTGGTGCGGCGGATCAAGGACGAGCGGGGAGGGGCGCTGACCGTGGTCGGCACCGGCGGCATCGCCTCGCTGTTCGAGGGCGCGACCGATGCGATCGACGTCTTCGACCACGACGTCACCATCCGCGGCCTGCTCGAGATCTATCATCGCAACAAGGACCGTCCGGCGGCCGCATGAGCCCAACCGCGGTCGACGAGCTCGTCTTCCTGCCGCTCGGCGGATCGAACGAGATCGGCATGAACTTCAACTGCTACGGCTACGGGCCGGCGCACGACCGCAAGTGGATCGTCGTCGACGTCGGTGTGACCTTCGGCGACGACACCACGCCCGGCGTCGAGATCATCATGCCCGACCCAGCCTTCATCGAGGAGTATGCCGACGACATCCTGGGCGTGATCCTGACCCACGCGCACGAGGACCATATCGGCGCGATGGGATGGTTATGGCCGCGGCTGAAGGCGCCGATCTACGCGACGCCGTTCACGGCCTTCCTGCTGCGCGAGAAGCTTCGCGAACGCGGCGTGATGGAGCAGGCGAAGATCACCGAGGTGCCGCTGAACGGCTCGATCGTGCTCGGGCCTTTCGAGCTCACGTTGATCACGCTTACCCACTCGATCCCGGAGCCGAACGGTCTTGCCATCAGGACGCCGCTCGGCGTCGTCCTGCACACCGGCGACTGGAAGATCGACCCGGACCCGCTGCTTGGCGGAGTGACCGACGAGGCCGCCATCCGCCGCCTGGGCGACGAAGGCGTGCTCGCCATGGTGTGCGATTCCACCAACGTCTTCGTCGAAGGGACGGCCGGCTCGGAAGCGAGCGTGCGCGAGACCCTGAACCACCTGATCGGCTCGCTCAGGGGCAAGGTCGCCGTCGCCTGCTTCGCCTCCAATGTCGCTCGCATGGACTCCGCCATCCGCGCTGGCCAGGCGAACGGCCGACGCGCCTGCCTGGTCGGCCGCTCGATGCTGCGCATGGCCGCCGCCGCGCAGTCCGTGGGCCTGCTCAAGGGACTGGAGCCGTTCCTTTCCGACGCCGAGGCTGGGCGCTTCGCAGACGACGACATCCTCTACCTTTGCACCGGCAGCCAGGGGGAGCCGCGCGCGGCGCTGTCGCGCATCGCCGACGGGACGCATCCGCACGTCCGCCTCGGCCCCGGCGACCACTGCATCTTCTCGTCGCGCATCATCCCCGGGAACGAGGTTCCGATCCGGAACCTGCAGAACAAGCTCGCCGATCGCGGTATTCGTCTGTACACGGAGCGTGACCACCCAGGCGTGCACGTCTCGGGTCACCCGTGCCGCGACGACCTGGCCGAGATGTACCGCTGGGCGCGGCCGAAGATCGCCGTGCCGACCCATGGCGAGCGCCGTCACCTGCTCGAGCACGTCGCCTTCGCTCACGACCTGCAGGTGCCGCAGACCATCGCGCCCCGGAACGGCGACATGGTGCGCCTCGCCCCGGGCCGCGCCGAGGTCATCGACGAGGTTCCATCGGGCCGGCTCTACGTCGATGGCGGCGTGCTCACGGTCGAGAACGGCGAAGCGCTGCGCGAACGGCGGCACGCCTCCCACTCCGGCGTGCTGACGGTGGCGGTCGTGCTCGACCAGGAAGGCCGCATCGCCTCCGGCCCGCAGGTGCAGGCGATCGGCCTGCCCGGCGACGAGGCCACCCCGCTCGGCGAAGCCCTCGACGCGCTCGCGGACGCCGCCGAGCAGGCGCTGAGCGGCCTCGACGACTGGGAGCGCGACGACGACCATCTCGTCGAACAGGCGCTGAACCGCACCCTGAAGCGCACCGCCTACCGCATCTGGGAACGCCGCCCCATCGTCACCACGACGGTGATGCGGGTTTAGGCGACATCAGGCCGCCACCGCCCCGCCCCGGAAGGCGCCGCTCCTGAGACGGGTGCGGAAGTCTTCGATGGCGCGGGCGAGGTCGGCGGCGTCGAAGTCCGGCCACATCTGGTCGGTGAACCAGAGCTCGGCGAAGGCGATCTCCCAGAGCAGGAAGTCGGAGAGGCGCCGGTCGCCCCCGGTGCGGATGAGGAGATCGACCTCGGCGGCCTCGTCGTCGGCGTCGGCGTCGCTCGAGGCGATCATGCGGCCGAGGTCGGGGTCGCCCGGCTGCCAGCGGGCGGCCGCCGCCTCGATCGACTCCCGCGCCGAGTAATCGACCGCGATGCGGATGTGCAGGCGATCGCCGCCGCGCGTCGCCCGCTCGATGCGGTCGAGTTTTTTGACGTGCGCTTGCGGCAGCCGGTCGCGGCGCCCGATCAGGGTCAGCCGCGCGCCGCTGTCGAGCAATGTCTGCGTCTCGTTCGCCAGGTAGTCGCCGAGCAGCCGCATCAGCCCGCCAACTTCCTCCGCGCCGCGTCCCCAGTTGTAGCTCGAGAAGGCGAAGAGGGTCAGCGTGGTCACCCCGAGGTCCGGCGCCGCCTTGGCGATTCGTCGCATGGTCTCGGCCCCGGCGCGGTGACCGGCGCTGCGCGGCAGGCCGCGGCGGGTCGCCCAGCGGCCGTTGCCATCCATGATGATGGCGACGTGCAAGCCGGGACGCGGGGCAAGCTCACTTTGCATTGTAAAGTCTCCTGGCAAAAAAAAGGGTGACGGATCAGGCGTTTGCAAGGCCGGCTTTCGGGGGCGCGGACGCGGCGCGGGCGGCATCCTCGGCGTCGCGCACCACCTGCTCGAGCACCGCGAGGTAGTCGAGATAGCGGCGGCGGCCGTCGGGCGTGATGCGGCAGACGGTGAGTGGGCGGCCCTTGTCGAAGCCCTTCTCGATCTCGACCAGACCTGCCTCGGAGAGCACCGCGAGATGGCGGCTGAGGTTGCCGTCGGTCAGGCCACAGAGGCGGCGAAGCTCGCCGAACGCGAGGCCCTTGGGGTGGGCGACCAGCGAGGTCAGCACGCCCAGCCGCGCGCGCTCGTGGATCACGCGGTCGAGGCCGTCGTAGGCGAAGCGGCCGCTCTCAGACATCGTCGGCCCCCAGGCCACGCTGGAGGAGGACGGCGATCAGCGCCTGGCCCAAGCCGAACGGGGCGCCCATGGCCCAGGGCGAAAGGGCGCTCGCGCCGCGCGCCAGCGCCAGGCAGGCCACGCCGGCGCCGATGTAGGCGGCCCCGGCCAGCATCAGCGAGCGGGGGAGGACGCGGCAGGCGGCGAACAGCGCCAGGCCGAACAGGATCTGCCAGAGCCCCGGCAGCATCCAGAGCGCCTCGGGCGCATAGAGCCAGAGCACGGCGGTGAGGAGCGCGCCGGCGACGCCGGCGGGAACCAGTTGCTCGATCGCCGCCCAGATCATGCTTTCGGCCATGTCGGAGTGCAGCCGGTGCGAGCGGGTCACCATCTCCGCCCCGACCAGCACCGCTGAGCAGGCGGCCGCCCCGGTCCACAGAGCGAGCCAGGATGCGAGATGCGCGGCGGGGTGGGCGATCCAGACGCCCTGGACTTCCGCCGCGCCGACGGCGACGAGCGCGGTTGCGGCCGAGGTCATAGGCCCCAGCCCGCGAAACTCGGTCGCGCGCGCCATCTGCGCGCGGATGGCGCTGATCTCGGCTAACGCCTTGTCGAGGCTGCTCATCGGCTAGGACCTTTGCAATACAAAGTACACGGTTCTGCAAAGTGCGCAAGCCGGCAATTCAAGGCGCTCCGTTCAGCGGAATCCTGAGCGGGTTCGCGGGCGTGTTTTAGTGCTCGCACCTAGGTGAGACGAACTGAAGCTTGACGACGGAGCACGCCCGGACACCACCCGAACGACCGCCTATCCGCCTATCAGCCTACCAGCCCGGCCGGTGACGGATGGCTCTTCTCAGAAAGCTTTGGTTCGTCTCGCCTTAGGCCCTTAGCCGACGGCGCCCCCTTGCCGAAACCCGCGGCCTTCCGGCCGGCGGGCGCTTCAACGCGTTCGAGCTTCCGCAGACCGATCAAGGCCGCGGACCACCTCGCCGATATGCGCGAGTTGCGCGGTCAAAGCCTTTGGCGCCGGGAAGACTGCGTCGAGCGCGGCCGTGCCGACGGTGAAGGCGGCCGCGCCGGCCTGGGCGACATCGGCGATGCGGGCCTCGCAGTCGATCGACCCGGCGACGACAACGGGTTTGCCGCACGCGGCGTCGCACACCGCCCGTATCAACGCTGGCGCGTCGCAGTCGGCCCGATAGGCCAGGAGGTCGAGCCCGTGAACGCCGTCGCGCTCGCAAAGCGCGCGGGCGCTCGTCGCGATCGACGCGGCATCCCCCATGAGGCGGTTGGGATGGCCGGCCACCGCGCCTGGGAAGGGGAAGTAGCGGATGGTAGTACCGGCGATGATCGGTTCAACCACCTCGGGACGCGTGCCGCCCATCAGGACATCGACCCCGAGGTCGACCGCCGCCCGTGCGCCAGCGGCTTCGCCGTCGGCGTCCAGGCTGACCATCTCGAGGTAGAGCACCGCGCCGGCGGCGCGAATCTCGGCGGCCAGCGCCCGCTGCTCGTCCAGCGGCAGCCCAACGTCCTTGAAGCCTATGTGGGACACGCCAGCGGCCAGCGCGTGCGGCGCATGCATGCGGGCGTCGGCCACCGTCACGTCGCCGCGCGTGAGCATGAAGATGAAGTCGGGCCGCCGCATGAAGCGGTGAGGAGTAGGCCCGCTCGTGCGCCTCGCGTCTAGACCGCTTCGCCGACCCCGGCTGGAGCGGCCATCGTGCCCTGCGCCCTCGCGTAGAATCGGCGGAGCACCAGGGCCGAGGCCAGGACCGCCGGCAGCGCGAGCAGGATGGGGATGGCGAGCGAGCCGCCGCCGGCAACGATCGCGGCTGACACGAGGCAGGCGAAGAAACACCCGACGTCCCAGCCGCCTTCGGTCGTGATGGCGAAGCGGAAGCTGCACGGCGAAGCCTTGGCGAGGTTGGACGTCGCGGTCCCAAGCGTCGGGGAGAGAATGGGGATGAGCAGGGCGCCCAGCGCGTTCGCCGCGACCGCCAGCCACGGGAACCCGAGGCTCGCGGCGCGGGCGACGACGAGGATCGCCGCCAGCCCGTAGGTCAGGGTCACCGCGCGGCGGCCGCCGCCCAGGTCGATGTGGCGCCCGAAGGTCAGAGCCGCGACGGCCCCCACCAAACCCGCGAGCGCGATCGCTCCGCCGTAGGCCGCGAAACTCTCGTGCAGGGTCAGGAAAAGGGCGATCTGCCAGATCATCAGGTAGCTGGCGTCGAACCAGCCATCCGCGATCATCAGGCCGCCGGCCAGGCGGGCGGCGCGCCATGCGCCCCGCGCCTCGACAGGCACCGGCACGTTCGGGGCGCCGATCAGCGGCAAGACCGCGGAGAGCTGCACGAGTCCGGCGGCGTCGAACGTCCAGCGCGGGCCAAACGCGATCAACGAGCCGGCGCCGATGAGCGGTGCGACAATTCCGATGAGGGCGACCAGCGCCTCGCGCGCGCCGATCTGGCTGCCGCGGTGCTCGGCGTCGCCGATCTGCGCGAAGTAGGCGTTGTAGGCGACCCAGTAGAACATGTCGCCGATCGCCGCGACGACGCAGAGCGCCGCGAGCATCGGGCCGACTCCGCGCACTTCGGCGAGCAGCGGGTACTCGAGCGCCATGACGATCGTGCCCGTGATCAGCATCGGCTTGATGCCGAACCGCCTGGCCGGCCAGAGCACCAGGGGACGCACGCAGAAGCGGCCCCCAACGATGGCGGCCTGGGCGAGAAGCGCCATCGGCAAGGAGACGCCGGCGCGGAGCAGATAGACGAAGAAGAAGACGCCGCCGGCGCCCGCCGCGAGCGCGCGGACGCCGGTGTGTAGATTGACGCGGTTCACCGCGTCATTGCTGAAGAACGGCATGGGGAAAGTCCGAAGAGGAGGTTCGAGGGCGAGACGGCCGCATCTCGCGGTCCGGCTCGGGCGTCGCCAGGCGCTATCTAATTCGGTCCCACATGACAGACGCCGCTCCTCGTTCGGCGGCGCCAGAATAGGCGTCTGTCGCGACCTGTCCAACAATTCACTTTGCCCGCGCCGGCCGAGCCGCTCGAATGGCGGCGCTCGACTTTCGCGGGAGCCTCTCGCATGGACCTGACGCCCATCATCGCCTCGGCGCGCGAGCGCGTTCGCGAGATCAAGGAGCGCGAAGGCATGCACGGCGTGGCCGTCGCGTTGGTCCGCGGCGACGAGGTCGTCTGGATCGAAGGGTTCGGCGAGCTCGACCAGGCAGGCAGTCGCCCGGTCGACGAGCACACGATCTTCAGCATCCAATCGACGTCGAAGACCTTCACCGCCGCGGCGGTCATGATCGCGGTTCAGCGCGGGCTGCTCGATCTGGGCGCGCCAATCACGACCTATCTGCCCGAGTTCACGGTCAAGAGCCGCTTCGAGCGCCAGCCCGAACGGCTGATGACGCTGCGCCACCTGCTCAGCCACCGGGCCGGCTTCACCCACGAAGCGCCGCTTGGCGGCAACTTCGATCCTGAACTGGAGACGCGGGCGCCGAACTTCGAGGCGCACGTGGCGAGCATCGCTGAGACCTGGCTGCGCTACCCGGTCGGCCAGCGCTACGCCTACTCGAATCTCGGCATCGACCTTGCCGGCGCGGCGCTCGGGCGGGTGATGGGCGTTCCGTTCGCAGAGGCGCTCCGGGAGCTGATCTTCGAGCCGCTCGGCATGGCAGACTCGAGCGCAGACGCGTCGGTGTACGGCGCGAACCAGAACCGGGCGATCGGCCACCAGCCGGGCAGCCCGGCCGTGCCGGTGCGCATTCCGATCGAGGCCTCCGGCGGCGTCTATTCGAGCGCCGCCGACATGACGCGCTTTGCCCGCTTCCTGGCGCATCGCGGCGAATTCGAAGGACGCGCGCTGCTGGAGCCGACGCTTTGGGAAGAGATGCATACGCCGCCCTTCCCGGGCGTGCCTTATGCGCTGGGGATCCTCAGGCTGCCGCAGCGGCTCGAGCGCGGACGCCCGGTGCTGATGAACCATAACGGCGGCGGCTACGGCTTCGGGTGCTGCTTCACCTACTGCCCCGAACGCGAGCTGGGCTGGATCGCGCACTACAACGGCGCGCTTACGCCCACGCAGCCGGCGCCGTTCGACGCGATCGGCTTGCAGGCCGTCCTCGAGGCCGAGTTCGGCCCGCGAGCGCGGCGCCCGGCCCCGGAAGCGCCGGTGATCGCACCCTCGCGCGAGGCGCTGGCGCCGTTCTGCGGCAGCTACGTCGCCGGCCAGGCGGTGGTGACCGCCGGGTGGGAAGGCGAGGCCTTCGCGATCCGCACGCCGCTCGACCGGGCCCCGAGCGTGCTCGCGTTCACCGCGCCGCTAGAGGCCTACGTCAGCGAGGGCCCGTACGCCGGCCAGGCCGTGCGGCTGCATCCGCCGACTGACCTCCAGCCGGCCCGGCTCGAGGTCGTCTACGACGAGGGCGCCCCCGTCACGGCGTTCATGGCCGGCGGCGGGGTGGACTTCAACGAGGGCGAGGAGCCCGGCCCACCCGGCCCGATTGCCGACGCCTACGATGCGCTGCTCGGAGACTATCGGATCATCCAGTGGGGCGTCCCGTTCATGACGCTCGCGCTCAGCAAGCGGAACGGCCATCTCTATCTCGCCCACATGCGGCTGCGTGAGCACGCTCCGGGACTGTTCTTCAGCCCCGACGGCGAGGCCCTAGACCTGAACTCCAAACCTCCCAACTTCCGCAACATTCCGCTGCACCGCGTCGTGCCGGGCTAGCGCCGCTGACATCGCCTTCATTCCGGCCTCTCGCGGTGGTACGTCCGCGCCATGATCGGCAAGCTGAATCACGTCGGCGTCGCGACGCCCTCGATCGAAGACTCCTGGAAGCTCTACCGCGAGGTGTTCGG
>DATGIN010000185.1:0-7112 GCA_035295705.1 Caulobacteraceae bacterium | reverse complement strand
CTGCTCTGGCCGCACGACGCGCCCCACACGCTGGTCACGCAAGGCGGCCGCGACCCCTTGTTTGTCCCCGCCGTTGCGACGCTTGCGATCTGCCTGCCGGCCAGCCTCGTCGCGTTCGCGCGGTTGGCTCGCATGACCCGTGGTGGAACCCAGACACGCGGGAAGTCAGCCCAAGGGCCGGCGCCGGCCGGTCATGCCTCAGCCTAGCGACCGCCGCCCTCACCCCAACCAGGAAGGACTCTCATGTCCGAAGCAGAAGTGAACTTCGCCCCGGCCAGAACCGCCTCACCGCTTGGCGACGCCGTTCTGGAGTGCGTGTGGACGGGCCTCTTTGCGATCCTCTTCACCGGGCTCGTCTCGGGGATCTGGAGCGGCCTCTTGCTCGCCAATCTCAAGCTGACGCCCGCGATCCCATGGGCGATCGCACCGATGGCGCTGTCGCTCTGGCTCGGGTGGTCGCTGCTGGGCGGCCCGGGCGGATTGCCGGGGGTGCGAGCCAAGCGCGCCGCATACTTGCGCGCCGGCGCGTTGCCGGCGCCGACCATGCTCTGGGCGGTTGCCGCCGGGGCGAGCGGGATCGCCGCGCTGAGCGGGCTCTGGATCGTGCTCCACGCGTTGATCAAGACCCCGACAAATCCGCTCGCCCAGGTGTCGCAGTATCCGCCTCTGACGGTCGTTCTCGCGCTCGCCATGGCCTCCATCTCCGGCGGCGTCTCGGAGGAGGCCGGCTTCCGCGGCTACTTCCAGGGCGCGCTCGAGAAGCACGGCCTCGGCTGGGTCGCCGTCGCGGTGACGGCGCTCGTCATGGCGCCCATACACGCTGAGACGCAAGGGTTCGTCTGGCCCAACATCGTCTTCTACCTCCTGGTCGACGGCATGCTGGGCGCGCTCGCCTACCTCACCAAGTCGATTCGGCCCGGTATCGTGGTGCACGCGCTCGGCCTCTTCGTCTTCTTCACGCTGATCTGGCGGCAAGACGCCTCCCGGCCGATGTTCGCCGCCGGCGGCGACCACGCCTGGTTCTGGATCCACGTGGCGCAGACGATCGTGTTCGCGGGCTTGAGCGCGGCCGCCTTCGCGAGGCTGGCGAGGGGGTTCAAGAAGGGCGGCGGGGCGACCGGCGAGGCGCCTGCGCAGGCGGACAGCTAGCCCGGCCGCGTCGTGGTATGGTGCTCGGATCGTCTCAGCGAGCCGCGCCGATGAATCCGATCACCCTCTTCCTCGTTGTCGTGGTACTGGCCGCCGGAGCGTTCGCCGCCGAGGCGTTCCAGCCGCTCTACGCCGTTCCGTTCGTCATCGTGGCCGCGATCATCGCGCTGTCGGTCAAGGTGGCCAATGTCTGGCAGCGGTTCGTGATCCTCCGTGCGGGCAAGTTCAACGGCGTGCGCGGGCCTGGCCTGTTCGCGATCTTCCCGATCCTCGACTCCGTCGCGCAGGTGATCGACACCCGTATCCAGACGACGGCCTTCAACGCCGAGCAGGCGCTGACCAAGGACACTGTGCCGGTCAACGTCGACGCCATCATCTTCTGGCGGGTGCATGACGCCCAGAAGGCGGCGCTGGAGATCACCGACTACCGCCAGGCCATCGACCGGGTGGCGCAAACGTCGCTGCGGGAGATGATCGGCGCCTCGATGCTGACCGCGCTCCTGGCCGAGCGGAAGGCCGCCGACGCCGAGCTGCGCAGCGAGATCGCCCAGAAGACCGGGCACTGGGGCGTCGAAGTGATCTCGGTCGAGATTCGCGACGTGGCGCTGCCGGTTACGCTGCAGGACGCGATGTCGAGACAGGCGCAGGCCGAGCGCGAGCGCCACGCGCGGGTCATTCTCGGCTCCGCCGAAGCCGAGGTGGCGGAGAAGTTCGTGGAGGCGGCGAAGACCTACGGCGACCACCCGATGGCGTTCCAGCTGCGGGCGATGAACATCATCTACGAGACCACCAAGGAGCGCGGCGCCACCATCCTGATCCCCTCGGCGATGGTCGACGCCATGAACCCCGCGGTCGCGCTGGCGCTGGCGGGCCGCACGCCGGCCAGCCCGCCCGAGGCTACGCCGGCGCAGGCTGCGCCCCGCCGTCCACCGCCAAGGCCGCGAGCCCGCTGACGTTTGGCCTTGACTTCCGCCGGGCTGATGCCGCTTCCCGTCGGCCCAATCCGGTTCTCTTGAGCGGCGCTTGAGTTCGTCCCCCACACCGACCCGTCGCGAGCAGGCGGCCGCGCATCGTCAGCGTGGCCTCGTGGCGCTCGCCGCCGAGCAGTTTGCCGACGCCAAGCGTTGCTTCGAAGCCGCGCTTGCCCTCGAGCCGGCGTCGGCCGAAGCGCGCACGTTGCTTGGCCGCGCCCAGCTCGGTCTGGGCGAGCGTCAGCTCGCCGAGGAGAGCGCCCGGATGGCGGTCGAGGCGGACCCGCGCCACGCCGTCTCCTCCCACTTCCTCGGCACGCTCCTGTGCGAGCGGGAACGCTATTTCGAGGCGCTCCCTTGGCTGCAGTCGGCGGCCGTGCTCGCGCCAGACAATGCGTTGTTCCAGCGCGACCTCGGGGTCGTACGGCTCTTCCTCGGCGACCTCGACGCGGCGCGCGCCACGCTCAAGCGCACCCTGGAGCTCGACCCGGCGGCGAAGGACATCCTGCCTACGCTGGTGCGCATGACGCGCATGGATTCCGGCGACGAGGACGCCGAGCGGCTGTTCGCGCTCATCCGCGAGATGGCCGCGAAGGGCGACGCGCTGGAGCCCGACGTGCACGCCCGGGTGCTGTTCTCGCTCGGCAAGGCGCTCGAGGATCGCGGCGACTACGATGCGGCGTTCGACGCCTACGCCCGCGGCAACGCCATGCACCGCGCGACCTTCGCTTACGACGTCGCGACGGACGAGGCCCGGCTCGCCGCGGTCGAGCGGGCCTTCAACGCCGACCTGCTCTCGCGGCTGGGCGGCAAGGGATTTGGCGCGGCGGGCGACAGGATGATCTTCATCGTCGGCATGCCGCGGTCCGGCACGACGCTCGTCGAGCAGATCATCAGCGCCCATGCCGACGTGCACGGCGCCGGCGAGCTCGACCTTCTACAGCATCTCGTCGGCGAGGCGACGGGGCCGGGCGGATCGCGCTTCCCCGACTGGGCCACCAGCATGAACGAGACCGATCTGCGGGTGATCGGCCAGACGATCCTGGACCACATGCCGCCCGGCCTGCCGGGGCAGAGCCGCCAGACGCTGAAGCGGCTCGAGAACTTCGAGTACCTCGGGCTGCTCCACTTGTGCTTGCCGAATGCGACGCTGATCCACTGCCGGCGGGACGCCCGCGACAGCTGCTTCTCGTCGTTCGCGACGCTGTTCCTCGAGAAACAGCACTTCAGCTACACGATGGAGGAGCTCGGGCGATATTGGCGCGCGTACGACGGGCTGATGGCTCATTGGAGCCGGGTCTTGCCCATCGGCCGCGTGCTCGAGGTTTCCTACGAGGGCCTGGTCGCCGATCTCGAAGGTTGGACCCGTCGCATCCTCGCCCACTGCCGCCTGGATTGGGACGACGCGTGTCTCCGCTACTACGAATCGAAGCGCCCGGTTCGCTCGGCCAGTTTCGCGCAGGTCCGCGAGCCCATCTTCACGACCTCCATCGGGCGCTGGAGGCCGTTCGCCTCGCACCTTGCGCCGCTGTTCGAAGCCATGGGTTTGAAGGACTAGGCGCGCCCGCGACCGGACGCACACAACCAGGCCGCCCGATCCATCCGATCCGGGGCCTGTTCCCGCGTCCCGCAGGGGGACGCGTTCAGCTCGCCAAGGCTCTCAGGCCTTGGTCTTGATCACGTCGCCGGCCAAGTAGGCCGGCTCCTCGCGCATCCTCAGGATCTGCTCGCGAGGAATCTGTTGGACCACCTGGCCGGTGCGCCAGTCGACCGTCTTGTAGACGAAGCAACCGGCCGCCTGATCGTCCTCGATCACGAGCCGCAAGTCGGCCGTGTCGGGGGGCGCAGGCGGAATCGCCGTCGACGGCGGAGTCGTCGTCGACGACGTCGCGGCTGGTGAATCGCCGGCGCTGGGCGCCGGCGGGTTCGCCGCGGCGGGTCCGAGAGGGTTCACCATCTGCGTCATTGCGGGCCAGAACGCCGGGGCTTGGCCGGCGCCTTTCAAGCGCGCGCGGAGGCGGCGGGCCGCGAGGGAGCGCGGCCCGTCGCCCTACGCGTCTCGCTTACCGGAAGAGGCTGAGCAGCGCGGCGCTCGACTGGTTGGCGATCGACAGCGCCTGGATGCCAAGCTGTTGCTTGGTCTGCAGGGCGGTCAATTGAGCGCTTTCCTTGCCGAGGTTGGCGTTGACCAGGTTGCCGACGCCGGTGTCCAGCGTGTCCTGCAGGTCCTGAACGAACGTCAGTTGGTTCTGCAGGGACGTGGCCCCATTGCCGAGGTTGCCGAGCGCGGCGTTGACCTTGGTGATCGCGGTGTTGACCGAAGCCACCATCGCAGTCGCCAGAGCCGTGGTGCCGATCGAGGCGTTCGCCGAGACCGCGCCCATGTTGGCGTGACCCAGCGACAGATCCTGCGCAAGCACGGTGATCTGGGCGCCGGAAGCCGTCGCCAGAGCCATGATGTTGGTGCCTGCGTTCTTGATCATGTTGACTCCGTTGAAGTCGGAGTTCGACACGATCTGGGTGATCTGGGTCAGGATCGACCGGAACTGGGTGTTGTTCGCCGACACGCTGGTGGCGTCCAGCGACGGGTCCGAGTTCGACAGAGCCAGCGTCTTCAGCTGGTTGAGGAGGTTCGAGACCGACGTGCCCGCCGAGGTGGCGACCTGGATGGTCGACTGTCCCCGCTGCAGCGACTGGATCACAGCGTTCAGAGAACCCGAAGTGCCCCGCTCGCTCTGGGCGATGGCCCAGATCGCCCCGTTGTCCTGCGGCGAAGACACCGCAAGGCCGGTCGAGACTTCATTTTGGGTTTGCTGAAGCTGGTTAGCCGTCGACGTAAGGTTCTGGAGCGCGATGAGCGCACCAGGATTGGTGTTAACGCTGAGCATTACACTGGTTCCCTTTTTCAGGTGTCCGGCGTCATTTTGACGGCCGGGGGCGTTTTGCCCGAACCCTTGAGCACGCAAGGGTTGCGCCAGCCGTCAGCCCTGCGGGCGCGGTGCGTTAGAGACCTGAAATGGCGGCGCTATCGCGGCCCTGCCGACGGGCTCCGCTGGGCAGAATTCGACCTTGCCGACGCCGCCGTCGGCCGATTCTGCCGCTCCAACCCGGCAAAATCTGCCGGCCGCGTCCCGCAAGCCGTTGAAAAGCGGCCTTGCCCGTCATGGTAAACAGAAGCGCGTTTTCCGCGCCCCGATTTGGTTAAGGCTTGCCTAACGTCCGGGCCGGCTCGCGCGCCGCGAGCGATGCGAGGAAGGTGGTGTGGAGGCCGCAGTCGCCGGCGGCCGAATGCGTATCGCCGGCGCCCTGGCAGGTCATCATGTTGCAGCCGCTCAGCAGCACGGCCGCGATGCCGGCCAGCGCAAGCTTCAGCATCGATCCGCGCCTCCCCGTCGCCTACGCCTCGAAGATGGCGACGACGCGCGACCATCCGGCCGAGGCGCCTTTGATCTTAACCGGGAAACAGGCGATCTCGAAGCCGAACGCCGGCAGGCTGGCGAGGTTGGCGAGCTTCTCCATCTGCCAGTAGGGAATCTCGCGCCCCGCCTTGTGGCCCTCCCAGATGATCGACGGATCGCGGCTCTCGGCCCAGCGCCGGGCGGTATGGCTGAACGGGGCGTCCCACGACCAGGCGTCGGTGCCGACCACGCGCACGCCGCGCTCGGTGAGGTAGAGCGTGGCCGCGCGGCCCATGCCGCAGCCGGCGTGGATGTACTCCGGCCTGCCGAAGACCTCTCCGGCGCGGGTGTTCACCACAACGATGTCGTAGGGCTTCAGGTCGTGGCCGATGCGCGCGAGCTCGGCTTCGACGTCGGCGGCGGTTGCGACATATCCGTCGGCAAGCTTGCGAAAATCGAGTTTCACGCCCGGCCGGAAGCACTGATCGAGCGGCGTTTCGTCGATGGTGGGCGCAGGCCTGGCGCCGTGATCAGTCGTCGAGTGGAAGTGCCACGGCGCGTCCATATGGGTGCCGTTGTGGGTGGAGAGCGAGACCCGCTCCACCGCCCAGCCCTCGCCGTCGGGCAGGTCGTCGGCCGTGAGGCCGGGAAACGCGGCCGCCATCTGCGCAACCGAGTCCCGGTGGGCGGTGTAGCTGATCCGCGGCTCCATTCCCGGCGGGTCGGATGGGACGCCCATCTCGATGGCGATCGACAGATCGACGATGCGGCGCGGCATGGCGGTCTTCCTCTGCCCCTGACGCCTGCGACTGTAGCGGTGCAGGCGGCCATTGCATCAGGGCCTGAGCACGGCGGCTCCGACAAGGGCGCCCGAGCGGAGATCGGCGAGCGCCCGGTTGGCGTCGGCGAGGGGATAGGTCGCCACGTGCGGCTTGACCCCGGCGGCGGCCGCCATCGGCAGGTAGTCGCGCCCATCCTGGCGGGTGAGGTTGGCGACGGAGACCAGCCGCCGCTCCTCCCAGAGCAGCGCATAGGGAAAGCTCGGAATGTCGCTCATATGGATGCCGCCACAGACCACGGTCCCACCCTTGCGGACCGCCCTGAGCGCAGCGGGGACGAGGCCGCCGACCGGCGCGAACAGTATGGCGGCGTCCAGCTGTTCGGGCGGCTGTTCGTCGGACCCGCCGGCCCAGGCGCAGCCCAGCTCGGCCGCCAACGCTTGCGCGCCCTCATCGCCGGCGCGGGTGAAGGCGTAGACCTGCTGTCCCTCGGCGATCGCCAATTGGGCCAGCAGGTGCGCCGCCGCCCCGAAGCCGTAGAGGCCGAGCCGCTCGACGGGGCGCGTCTCGCAGGCCTTGCGCCACGAGCGGAAGCCGATCAAGCCGGCGCAGAGCAGGGGCGCGGCCTCCTCGTCGCTGTAGCCGCCCGGGATCGGAAAGCAGAAGCGGGCGTCGGCGATCATCTGGTCGGCGTAGCCGCCGTCGCGGGTCCAGCCGTTGAATTCCGGATTGTCGCAGAGGTTCTCCTCGCCCGCGCGACAGTAGCGGCAGACGCCGCACGTGCGCCCGAGCCAGGGCGCGCCCACGCGGTCGCC
>DATGIN010000184.1:0-10806 GCA_035295705.1 Caulobacteraceae bacterium | reverse complement strand
CGGCTCAGCACCTCGGCGTAGTCCGGGTGGTCGCGGCCGGGAGCGCCCTCGATGTAGACGGTGTCGTCGATCGCCCGGACGAGCAGCTTCGCCGCCATCCGGTGGCCGCGGAAGACGTCGACGAACAGGCCGCCCAACAGCGGGAACAGGTTGGAGAGCGTGCGCACCGAGACGAGCGCTGCGGCGTGCACCAGGACGCCGGCGGGAACGCGCGCGCGGTAGCCCTGCAGCACCAACGCCGCGCCGGCGCCCAGGCTGTAGATCTCGCCGACGCCGGGAACCCACGCCAGCATCCCGTCCAGGCCGATTCCGAACGGACCCCAGCCGATCAGGCTGTCGGAGAGGTGGGCGATGCGTTCGATCGCCTGCCGGCCGTTGTGCACTTCGAGCTCGGTCGTCGCCTTCATCATGCCCCTAGAGGTAGCGCTGGCGGCGCTGACGGCAAGCTAAGCCGGAAGCGGCGCGGCCTCACGTCGCGGCGCCGTTGCCGCAGGCGCCCCGGATCGTTATCTGACCGCCGATCACCCAAGGAGGGCCCCCATGGCCGAAGCCTACATCGTCGCCGCCGCGCGCACCGCCGGCGGCCGCAAAGGGGGCCGTCTCGCGGGCGTGCACCCCGCCGACCTCGCCGCGCAGGTCCTGGATTCGCTGGTCGAGCGCTCGGGCGCCGACCCGGAGCAGATCGAAGACGTGGTGATGGGATGCGTGAGCCAGGTCGGCCAGCAGGCGACCAACATCGCCCGCAACGCCGTCCTCGCCTCGAAGCTGCCGGAGAGCGTTCCAGCCACCTCCGTCGACCGCCAATGCGGCTCGTCGCAACAGGCGCTGCACTTCGCTGCGCAGGCGGTGATGTCGGGTTCGATGGACATCGTCATCGCCTCGGGCGTCGAGAGCATGACGCGCGTGCCGATGGGCCTTTCGGTGATGCTCGCCGCCAAGGAGGGCTTCGGCGCGCCGAAGAGCCCGAACATGGAAGAACGCTACCCCAACATCCAGTTCAGCCAGTTCATGGGCGCCGAGATGATGGCCAAGAAGTACGGCCTCACCAAGGACGAGCTCGACGAGTTCGGGTTCAAGAGCCACCAGAGGGCGATCGCGGCGACCCAGGGCGGCCGCTTCAAGGACGAGATCGTCCCGATCGAGATCACCACCGCCGAGGGCAAGACCGAGCTGCACACGGTCGACGAAGGCATCCGCTTCGACGTGAGCCTCGAGGGCGTGAAGGGCGTCAAGCTGTTGCAGGAAGGCGGCGCCATCACCGCAGCGACCTCCAGCCAGATCTGCGACGGCGCCTCCGGCGTGCTGATCGTGAGCGAGAAGGGCCTGAAGGAGCTGGGCGTCCAGCCGATGGCCCGCATCCATCAGATGACCGTCGTCGGCGGCGATCCGGTCATCATGCTGGAAGCGCCGATCCCCGGGACCGAGAAGGCCGTCAAGAAGGCGGGCCTGGCGATCGACGACATCGACCTGTTCGAGGTCAACGAGGCCTTCGCGTCCGTGCCGGTGGCGTGGCTGAAGGTGCTGGGCGCGAACCCCGACAAGCTGAACGTCAACGGCGGCGCGATCGCGCTCGGCCATCCCCTCGGCGCCTCGGGGACGAAGCTGATGACCACCCTGGTCTACGCGCTCAAGGACCGCGGCAAGCGCTGGGGCCTGCAGACGATGTGCGAGGGCGGCGGGCTCTCGAACGTGACGATCGTCGAGCGGCTCTAGGGCGGCAGACCAACCCCGGTTCGCCACCGCAACGGCGCTGAGGCTAAAGAGCGGGCATGGGGACCATGCTCGCTCTTCTTTTCGCAGCCGGACTCTGGGCCGGGGCGCAGAACGCACTCGCCGGCGGCGGATCGTTCGTCACGCTGCCGACGCTGATGTTGTCGGGGCTGGACGCGCGCGCAGCCAACATCACCTCGACGATCGCCCTCTTCCCCGGCCAGCTGACCACCGGCTGGGTCGGCCGCGAGCAAGCGCGCGGCGCGGGCGGCTATGGCTTTGGCGTGCTCGTGGCCATCAGCCTGGTAGGCGGCGCCATTGGCGCGGTGCTGCTGCTGGCGACTCCGCCGGCCTTCTTCGCCCGTCTCCTCCCCTACCTCGTCCTGTTCGCTACGGCGGTGTTCGCCTGGGGCAGCTTCCTCAGGAAGCCGAAGGAGACCGACAGGCCGATGGGCCGGTTGCCGACGGCGCTGGTGCAGTTCGGCATCGCCATCTACGGCGGCTATTTCGGCGGCGGAATCGGCTTCCTCATGCTGGCCGGCCTCACGCTCGCCGGGCTCGGCGTGCGCCAGGCCGGCGCGACCAAGAACATCCTGGCCGGCATGATGAACGCTTCCGCCGTGGCCATCTTCGTGTTCACCGCCCGGCCCGACTGGGTGCGCATCGCCGTGCTGGGCCTTGGCGCGATCGTCGGCGGAGCGGCCGGCGGCCTCCTGCTCAAACGCATCAACGAGACCGCGCTCCGCTTCGCCGTCGTCGTCATCGGCGTGGCGCTGACGATCGGCCTGTTCCTGAAGGCGCGCTGAGACCCGCTACGGGGCGCTGGCGTGGAAGATGAGATCCACGTCGACCTTATGGTCGAACACGTCGGTGGGTCCGCCGCTGGCGAGCTCGCCCGAGACCTGGCCGCCCTCGTTCCGGTAGGTCTTCATCGTAAGCGCGCCCGAGAGCGATACCGGCCCTTGCTGCTTCAGGCCCGCGTGCACGAGATCGGCGCCGACCACCGTGCCGTCGGGCTCGACGCGCGCGATGACGGCGTCGCCGAACTTGCCGAACAGGGCGTCGACGGCGGCCTGGGCGTCGCCGCCTTGGTCCTTGGCTGTAAAGACCAGCTCGGTGATCGGCTTGCCGTCGAACGGATCGCCCTTGTGCGCCGTGACGGTCGTCAGCACGGCCGGCTTGCCGTCGGCGGTGTAAGACCCCGAAACCGGTGCGCCGCTGCTTCGCGCTGCGGCCACCGTGGGCGCGGCCGCTGCCGAGGTCGGCGCTCCGCTGGCGACCGTATTGCCCGGCGCTCTTGAGCAGGCGGCGACCAGGCACAAGCTGGCGGCGCCCAACAGGATCCTGCGCATCGAATGCCCCCCAGAGAGTGTCGCATGGAGCCGACCCCTGCTCGCTGCGGCAGGGGTCCCCCCCGGGTCCTCGCGCGACTTGACCGCAAGGCGTATAGCCCAGGCAGCGGCGATCTGAGCGGAGGAAATAGTGGCGCGGTACCGGACTGGCTTCGTCGTGACGCTCGCGATCGCCCTGGCGGGTCCTTCGCTGGCCGCGGCCCCTCCGCACGTCACGGTCCAGAGCTTCGCCCAGCTGAAGACCCCGCTGCCTTACCCCTACGACGAGCATGCCAACGCCGATGCGGCGGTCGCGCAGGCGAGAGCGCGGGCGGCGGCCGAGCACAAGCTGCTGCTGATCGACCTTGGCGGAAACTGGTGCCCGGACTGCCGCATCCTGGCCGGAACCATGCAGCTGCCGGAGGTTCGCGGGTTCGTCGACGCGCACTACGTGATCGTCGCGGTCGACGTCGGCCGGTTCGACAAGAACCTGCAGGTGCCGGCGGCCTACGGCCTGACCGGCCGGTTGCAGGGCGTCCCCAGCCTGCTCATCGTCGATCCGAAGACCGGTCGGCTCCTGGACGCCGGCCACACCGCGGCGCTGGCCGACGCCCGGCACATGACCCCGCAGGCGCTGGCTGACTGGCTGGCCCGCTGGACGGATTGATCGCCCCGGCGGGCTCTATCGGTCGATCTTGGTCGACAGGATGATGGACGAGGTCGTCCGCTCGACCCCCTCGAGGTCGCCGATCTGATCGATCAGCGCATCCATGTCGGCGGCCGACGGCGCGGCCGCCAGCGCGATCATGTCGAACGGGCCGCTGACCGATTGCAGCAGCCGCACCTGCGGCATCCGCCTGATCCCCGCCGCGACAGCCGCCGCCTGCTTCGGCGCCACGATCATCATGACGTAGGCGTGGATCAGCCCACGCTCGTGGGTGTCGGAGAGGCGAACGGTGTAGCCGGACACGACGCCTGAGCGTTCCAGGCGCTCGAGCCGGCTCTGCACCGTCGTCCGCGACAGCCCGAGCGCGCGGGCGAGCTGAGCGGTCGGCGTCCGGGCGTTCTCGCGCAGGCGTGCGAGCAAAGCTTGGTCGATCTCGTCCATATGCTCACACGCTACGGCGATCTGCGCCAACTGTCTCGGCGAATCGGCAATGTTCGTCTGGCGATTCGTCGCACCGCGCATCATCTTCGTTGTGGAGTCGCTTACGGGAGCGGAGTCGACAGATGCGCAAGGTTCTGGTCGTGGGCGCCGGCAAGATCGGCTCGGTCGTGGCGCAGCTTCTGGCCGGATCAGGCGACTACGAGGTGACCATCGCGGACTGCGCGGCCGACGCGCTCGATGCGCTGGAGCACGCCGCGGTGCGCCGCCAACGTCTCGACATCGGGGACGCCGCCGCTCTCGCAGACGCGCTCGTTGGCAAGTTCGCGGTGTTGAGCGCCGCGCCCTATCACCTGACGCTCGGCGTAGCCCAGGCCGCGCACGCGGCCGGCGTGCATTATCTGGATCTCACAGAGGACGTAGCGACCACCCGCGCGGTCAAGCTGCTGGCGACCGAAGCGACGAGCGCCTTCATCCCCCAGTGCGGCCTGGCGCCCGGGTTCGTCTCTATCGTCGCCGCCGACCTGGCGCGTTCGTTCGAGGTGCTCCACGACGTGCGCCTGCGCGTCGGCGCCCTGCCCCGCTACCCTTCGAACGCGCTGAACTACAATCTCACCTGGTCGACCGACGGAGTGATCAACGAGTACTGCGAGCCGTGCGAGGCCATTGTCGACGGCGAGCTTCGCCAGACCCGGGCGCTCGAGGAATGCGAGAGCTTCGCCCTCGATGGCGTCGCCTACGAGGCGTTCAACACATCCGGCGGCCTCGGCACGCTATGCGAGACGCTGGCGGGTAAGGCGCGCAACGTGAACTACCGCACCATCCGCTATCCCGGCCACGCCGCGATCATGAAGGCGCTTCTGAACGACCTTCGCCTGCGCGAGCGTCGAGACCTCTTGAAGGACATCCTCGAGAACGCCGTCCCGGCGACGCTGCAGGACGTGGTGATCGTGTTCGTGACCGTCTCGGGGCTGAAGGCGGGCCATCTGGTGCAGGAGACCTACGCCAACCGGGTGTTCGCGCACGAGATGGGCGGGCGGACGCTGTCTGCGATCCAGCTTACGACCGCCTCGAGCCTCTGCGCGGTGCTCGACCTGCTGGCCGCCGGGCAGCTGCCATCGCGCGGATTCGTGCGCCAGGAGGAGATCGCCCTCTCGGCCTTCCTCGCCAACCGCTTCGGCCGCGTGTACGCGCAGGAAGCCTCGCCGATCGTGATGGAGAGCGCCGCATGACCCTGCACGCAAAGCCCGACGTCGCCGCCGAGGCGGCGCCGCTGCTGGAGGGGCTGGGGGTGCGCACGCAGGCCGGTGAGCATGAGGCCCGCAGCCCGATCACCGGCGAGACGATAGCGCGGCTCGGCGCGCACACGCCCGCGGACGCAGCGGCCGCCGTCGACGCCGCCCACGCGGCTTTCCAAGCCTGGCGCCTGGTTCCGGCGCCCAGGCGCGGAGAGCTGGTGCGCCTGGTGGGCGAGGAGTTGCGCGCCGCCAAGGCCGACCTCGGACGCCTCGTCACGCTCGAGGCCGGCAAGATCGCCTCCGAGGGTCTGGGCGAAGTGCAGGAGATGATCGATATCTGCGACTACGCGGTCGGTCTCTCGCGCCAGCTGTTCGGCCTCGCCATCGCGTCCGAGCGCCCCGAGCACCGCATGATGGAGACGTGGAAGCCGCTGGGCGCGATCGGCGTGATCACGGCGTTCAACTTCCCTGTCGCGGTCTGGGCGTGGAACGCCGCGCTCGCGCTGGTTTGCGGCGATCCCGTCGTCTGGAAGCCGTCGGAGAAGACCCCGCTGACCGCGCTCGCCGTGCAGGCGGCGTTCGAGCGCGCGGCGGCGCGTTTCGGCGACGCGCCGAGCGGGCTGAGCCAGGTCCTGATCGGCGGATCGGAGCTGGGCGCGGCCCTGGTCGAGCACCCGCTCGTCCCGCTGGTCTCGGCCACCGGCTCGACGGCGATGGGGCGCAAGGTCGCGCCAAGGCTCGCCGCCCGCTTCGCGCGCGCCCTGCTCGAGCTCGGCGGCAACAACGCCGCCGTCGTTTGCCCTTCAGCCGACGTCGAGCAGGCGCTGCGCTCCATCGCGTTCGCCGCCATGGGGACCGCGGGCCAGCGTTGCACAACGCTGAGGCGCCTGTTCGTGCACGCCGACGTCTACGAGCCCCTCGTCGGGCGCCTGAAGGCGGCCTACGCCTCGGTCCGCGTCGGTGATCCGCGCGATCCCGCCACCCTGGTCGGCCCCTTGATCGACGAAGCCGCGGCGCGCGGCATGGCCAATGCCCTTGACGACGCTCGCGCGGGGGGCGGGACCGTCACCGGCGGCGAGCGGCTGGAAGCCTCCGGCGCTTACGTCCGCCCAGCGCTGGTCGAGATGCCAAGCCAGGCGGAGGTGGTGCTGCGCGAGACGTTCGCACCGATCCTCTACGTGATGCGCGTCTCAGACCTCGACGAAGCGATCGCGCTCAACAACGCGGCGTCGCAAGGACTTTCGTCTTCGATCTTCACCCTCGACGTAAGGGAAGCGGAGCGGTTCCTGTCCGAGCGCGGATCGGACTGCGGCATCGCCAACGTCAACATCGGCCCCTCCGGCGCGGAGATCGGCGGCGCGTTCGGGGGCGAAAAGGAGACCGGCGGCGGGCGCGAAGCCGGCTCGGACGCCTGGAAGGC
Source organism: Caulobacteraceae bacterium (assembly GCA_035295705.1). Taxonomy (GTDB): domain Bacteria; phylum Pseudomonadota; class Alphaproteobacteria; order Caulobacterales; family Caulobacteraceae; genus Poindextera. Next base: position 4,002 of record DATGIN010000184.1, on the reverse strand, counting down.
CTACATGCGCCGGCAGACCAACACCGTGAACTATGGCGCCGGGCTGCCGCTGGCGCAGGGCGTCACGTTCGACCTCTAGGTCGCGATCACCTCGGCGGCGAAGCGGTCCATCTCCTCATACTGCGGGCTCATCTGCAGCAGGAGGAGGTCAAGGCCGGCCGCCTCGTAGGCCGCGATACGGTCGCGGATCTGCGCGGGCGTGCCGATCAGGTTCGGGCGCAAGCCCCGGTTCGAGACCGAATACTCCTGCAGCTTCAGCTCGCGCTCCAGCTCCGTGCCCGACAGCCACTGGTCGAAGTTGGCGAACCCGGGCGCCTTCGGATCGAGCGTTGTGATGCGGGCGACCTCGTCGCGCGCCTCGCCCTCGCTGCCGCGCACGATGGCGTAGGCGGCCATGCCGTAGATCAGCGGCGGCTTGTTCGCCGCCGCGCGGCGCGAGCGCATGTCGGCGATCTTGGCGGCGATCACCTCGACCGCGTCCCCGTGCATCACGTAAGCATCGCACTGGGTGGCGATCATCGTCTTGGCGGCCTCGGATTCGCCGCCGGCGTAGATGGTTGGCCTTTTCAGCGGCTTCGGCTCGCAGATGGCCTCGTCCAGCCGGTATCGCGCGCCGGCGAAGCTGAACCTGGGCTCACGCCAGAGGCCGTCGACCACGCTCAGCCACTCGCTGGTGCGGGCATAGCGATCGTCGTGCTGGTCGAACTCCAGCCCATAGCTCTTCGCCTCTTCCGCCCACCAGGAGGAGACGACGTTCAGGGCCAGGCGCCCGTTCGAGATGCGGTCGATGTTCGCCGCCTGCTTTGCGAACAGGGCCGGCTGGTGGAAGTTCGGCCGCACGGCCACCATGAGCTCGAGCCGCTGGGTCACGGCCGCCAGCGCCGCCGCGGTCGACCAGGCGTCCAGCGCCGGCTGGTCCACGCCCTTGATGTCGTTCAGGTTGAGCTCGGCGATCAGGGTCAGGTCGTAGCCGATCTGCTCGGCGCGCTGGCAGAGCCGGCGCATGTAGTCCCAGGTCGGCGCCATGCCCTCGTCCGGCACGTTGCGCAGCCAGCCGCCGAACACTGGCGCCCAGAAGCCGTACCTCATGCGGCAGCGACCTTGCCACGGGCGGCGATCTGCTCTCTCAGCCAGCGCACGAAGGGCTCGTGCGGATCCCATCCGAGCACGTCGAGCGGGCTCGCGACGAAGTTCGAGAGCGCGTTCAGGTCGTAGAACTTCGCCACGCCGTCGCGGTCGTCGATCATGTATTCGATGCCGCCCACGTCCAGGCCGGCTGCCGCGGCGATCCGCTCGACGCCGGCGACGATCTCGGCCGGCGGGTCGTACGCTTCGATGGTGATCGTGGGCTTGTCGACCATGCAGACGTCGGCCGGGCAGAGATCGAACGTCGAGCCGGCGCCGTTCAGGGCGATGGCGTAGAACAGCCTGCCGTCCAGCACTTCGCAGCGAATGACGCGCGCATCGCGCGCCGGCACGTACTCCTGCACCAGCGCAACCCCGTCGACGCCCATTGGGGTCAGGCCGTCGGCCGCGGCGGGGATGAGCTCGTCCGCGCTGTCGTAGCGGATCATGCCGGCGCCCGATCCGCCGACGTTGACCTTCACCATCACCGGATAGCCGATCTCGGCCGCGAGCCGGGGCGCATCTTGGCGCCGGTGCGCGACGCGCGTGCGCGGGACCGCAAGACCGAGCCGGCGGAAGAGGCTGAGCTGGCGCGCCTTGCTGGTGTCGTAGGCGAGGACGCCGGGACCGTTGATCACCCGGGCGCCCAGGCCCTGCCAGTGGTCCAGCGCCGCCATCGAGTAGAACAGCGCGTGCTCCGACTGGCGCAGGAACGAGGACATGGCCAGGCGATTGAGCACCACCCGCGCCGGCGGCTCGGCGGCGCCGGGGTCGAAGGCATGGTCCTGGATCGGCACCGGCGCCCAGTCCACGCCCTGCCGATCGAGCTCGGCGAACAGGCGCTCGAACCACTGCGGATGCTCGTAGAAGACGGCGAGATCGTGCACGCGACCGGCTCGGCGAACGACTGGGACGGCTTCGACTTAGAGCAGCGGCGGCGGGATTGACACCCTTGCGTTGCGGCGGCCGGTCCTAAGCCGGTTGGGACGCGCCCTGTTGCGCGGCCATCGCCTGCGCCAGCTCGCCGAGGACCCGGCCGACGGCGGGTTTGGTCGCCGCGTTCTGGGCATAGGCGGCGAGCTTGCCATGCGGAGCCAGTAGGTGGGCTCCGAGCAGACCCTGGATGCCGAACAGCACCGGCGCGAGCACGCAGTCCGCCTGCCAGACGCTGTCGCTGGCGACGAGCGCGTCGGGCAGCAGAGGCTCGAGCAGGGCGAGGCCCTCCTCGATCTGCGCCACGGCGAACTCGCGGGCCGTGGCGACGCCGTCGTTCAGGTCGTGGAACATCTGGACGAGCGGGGCGAGCAGTCGCGCGTCCGCCAGCCGCGCGATCAGCAGGTCCCTGGCCCTGTCTTCGGCCGCAGCGGGGCCGAGGCGACGGTCCGGGTACTTGTCCTCGAGGTAGGCGAGAATGACGGCGGATTCCGGCAGCGGCGAGCCGTCGTCGAGGACGAGGCAGGGGATGGTTCCGGTCGGCGAGATGCGCTGGAACGCGTCCGAATGCAGGCCGCCCGGGGGAGACTCGATCCGGATGGCGAGATCCTTGGCGTAGATCGCAAGCCTGACGATCGCGCAGTAGGGGGAGTTGTTCTCGGAATAGAGGATCATCGAGGCCGCCCGGCTGGTTGTTCGGCCCTGCTTAGCAGGGCGCCCGCCCGGCGCCGGCAGCGCTTTTTCAGCACGCGCCTTTAGGAATTCCGAGGCGCTGCGGCGCGCGAGAAAACGAAAGGCCCGCCGGGCTTTTGGACCTGGCGGGCCTCGTAATGGTGGGTGCGGGGACAGGATTTGAACCTGTGACCTTCAGGTTATGAGCCTGACGAGCTACCGGACTGCTCCACCCCGCGTCGAACTCCGTGACGGCCGGAGGGCCGGCGAAAGAAGACGTGAAGAAGGGTCGATGGACGCATCCTCTTGGTAGACCTGGCGACGACCTACTCTCCCGCGCCTTGAGACGAAGTACCATCGGCCCTGGAAGGCTTAACGACCGAGTTCGGGATGGGATCGGGTGGGGACCTTCCGGAATAGCCACCAGGTCAACGAAGAGGATGAGAAGACACCAAACGCACGAGGGGTTTCCCCCATCGTCATCCCCCGACTTTGTTCGGGGGATCCATGCACGCCGTCGGCGCCGAGCGAACCCAGACCGATCGGTGTTCATGGGTGACCCGGACAAGCCGGGCCACGACGGGCTAAAAGATAAGAGCGCAAGATCATGAGTTTTGATGAGGACGATCAAGCTTTCGAGCGATTAGTACCAGTAAGCTGCACGCCTCGCGGCGCTTCCACACCTGGCCTATCAACGTGATGGTCTATCACGGCTCTCGACGAAGCCTTGTTTCGAGGTGGGTTTCCCGCTTAGATGCTTTCAGCGGTTATCCCGTCCCCACTTAGCTACCCTGCTGCGCGGCTGGCGCCACGACAGGTCCACCAGAGGTGAGTCCATCCCGGTCCTCTCGTACTAGGGACAGATCCTCTCAAGCTTCAAACACCCACGGCAGATAGGGACCAAACTGTCTCACGACGTTCTGAACCCAGCTCACGTACCACTTTAATCGGCGAACAGCCGAACCCTTGGGAGCTGCTCCACCCCCAGGATGTGATGAGCCGACATCGAGGTGCCAAACTTTGCCGTCGCTATGGACGCTTGGGCAAAATCAGCCTGTTATCCCTAGAGTACCTTTTATTCGTTGAGTGATGGCCCTTCCACGCAGAACCACCAGATCACTATGGCCGACTTTCGTCTCTGATCGACTTGTCAGTCTCTCAGTCAGGCGGGCTTATGCCATTGCACTCGACGAGCGATTTCCGACCGCTCTGAGCCCACCATCGCGCGCCTCCGTTACACTTTGGGAGGCGACCGCCCCAGTCAAACTGCCC
>DATGIN010000183.1:0-11086 GCA_035295705.1 Caulobacteraceae bacterium | reverse complement strand
CATCTGCTCCGGAATGGCGATGGCGGCCAGCGTGACGCCGGCGATCAGATCAGGCGCAATGGCGCTGGCGCGGTAGCCCGCCAGCGAGCGCATCAGCGGCAGCGCGAAGGGCTTCGGCTGGTCGGCCTTCGTCGCTGCGGCGTTCAAACGGCCGCTCCCCCTCGAGCGTGCGGGTCTAGGGCGCCGTCGAGCGGTCGGCGGCGCGGCGCGCGGACATGGCGAGGTCGACGGGAACCTGGCCGACGAGCCGCCAGTCGAGACGCGCATCGACCCGCGAGATGTCGATCCCGCGAGCATCCGGCGAGGGCGACGCGGACGGCTCCGACGCGGGAGCCATGGGCAAGAGCGCCGCCGCGTCCGCCGTCGGCTCCAGACGCGGCTGGACGCGGAGGTTGGACGCCACGGCGTGGCCGATGACCTCGACCTCGGCGTCGGCGCCCGGGGGCGCGCTCTTGCCCAGCCCAGACGCCTGCGGCAGCGGGACGACGGCGACGGCGGGCACAAACGCGAAGCGCAATGCGTCACCCGACGTGCGGAAGTCGGCTGGGACCACCTCGTCGGGCGCCCACGTCATGCTCTGCGGCCACGCCGCGCGAAAGCCCAGGCTGGCGGTGGGCTGCGAAGCCGGCGGCGGGGCGACCGGTTGCTCGTCATCGAATGCGGGCAGGCTCGGCAAGGACCCCGGCGGAAGGTCATCGATCTTCGCCTGCTGGTTCTGCAGGTAGAGCGAACGCAGCGTCGCATAGGGGTCCGTCGCGTCGGCCAGGGCCGCCTGCAGCGCGGCGTCGGCGTCGGCGCGCGTGTTGATGCCGGTAACGACGTCGCGGGTGACGACCACGCGGGTCACGACCAGCTCCGTCAGCCGCGTGCCCAGGAACCACTGCAGCGGATCCATCAGCGCATCGACGCTGTTGCCGATCGCGTCACGCACGGTGGTCGGCCCCGTCAGCGGCAGGAAGAGGAATGGGCCCGGCCTGATCCCGGCGCGGCCCAGCGTCAGCGCAAAGCCGTTGTCGTGGTGGTGGACCCCCAGCCGCTCCGCGACATCGAAAAGACCCCCCACGCCGTCGACTGAGTTGACCGCGAAGCGCACCAGCGCCGAGCGCGCCTTGCGGAAGCGCCCTTGCAGCAGGTCGTTCGCGAACACGATCGGCTCGTGCAGGTTGGTGATCACGTTGCCGATGCTGCGGCGTACGGGCGCAGGCACGACCCTGATATAGGCCAGCGCCGCCGGCCGGATCAGATGCTTGTCGAGCGACTCGTAGATCGCAAAACCCACGCGATTCATGGGCTCTACGGGGTCTTCGACCGACGGCGCGGCGACCGCGCTCGTTGCGATGAGCAGCGACATCGCCACAGACGCCGCCAATGTTCCTCCGCGCATGGCGTGGTCCCCGACCGCCCTGGCTGGTGACGGATCAGCAAGGCTCGCAGGATCAGGCCCGATCTGGCAATAGGCATGATTGCCCGGGTGGCCTATTTTGGGATTGCGAATGACCGCCGGCGACGATGTCGACAACGGCGCGCCGACGGCGCCTCGCTCCTTGCTCCAGCGTGCGGGGCGCTTCTGGTCGCTGGGCGGCCGCCTGGCGCTGTTCAGCGTCAAGCACCCTTGGTCCGTCGTGCTGGCGTGCCTGGTGCTGGGGCTGATCGCGACCTGGTTCTCGCTCACGCACTTCGCGATGAGCACCGACACCGACAAGCTGATCTCGCGCAACCTGCCCTGGCGGGTCCAAAACGCGGCGTTCCTCAAGACTTTCCCGTCGATCAGCGGCATCGTCGTCGTCATCGACGCCCAGACGCCGGAGCAGGCCGAGCAAGCCGCCCAAGCGCTCACCGACCGGCTGCAAAGCCAGCCCAGGCTGTTTACCCGTGTTCAGCGTCCCGACGGAGGCCCCTTCTGGAGCCAGAACGGCCTGCTGTTCGAACCGGCGAAGGATGTCAGCGACCAGATGGCGGAGCTGATCAAGGCGGAGCCGTTCCTCGGCTCGCTCGCCGCCGATCCCAGCCTACGGGGCATCGCATCGACCCTCTCGACACTGGCCGAGGGCGTTTCGCACGGGTCGGCCTCGCTCTCCGACCTGGACGCTCCCACCGCCGGCCTAGCCTCGTCGCTCGAGACGCTGGAGGCGGGTAAGCCCGCCACCTTCTCCTGGACCACGCTGGTCAGCGGAGGAAAAGCCAATCCGGAGCTCCTGCGCCACATCGTGCTGGTCGACCCGGTGCTCGACTTCAGCAAGCTCGAGCCCGGCTCCAACGCCTCGAGCTACATCCGCCAATCCGCAAGGTCGCTGGGCCTAGACCCCGCGCACGGTGTCCACGTGCGCCTGACAGGCGCCGCGCCGCTCGAGGACGAGGAGTTCGCCACCCTGGCCGACCGCGCCGGCTTGATCGGCGGCATCGCCTTTTGCGCCATCCTGACGATGCTGTGGTTCGCCGTGCGCTCGCCGAAGACGATGGCGGCGATCCTGATCACCACGCTGGTGGGCCTTGTGACCGCCATGGCGTTCGGCCTCTTGGTCTTCCACCGCTTCAACGTCATCTCCGTGGCCTTCATCCCGTTGTTCGTCGGCCTGGGCATCGACTTCGGCATCCAGCTCAGCGTGCGATTCCGCACCGAGCAGCATTCCGGCAAGCAGGTCCCCGCCGCCCTGATCGACGCGGGTCGCGGCATGGGCCCCTCGCTGATGCTGGCCGCGGCGGCGATCTCGGCGGGATTCCTCGCCTTCGGGCCGACGGCCTACGTCGGGGTGTCCCAACTGGGACTGATCGCCGGCCTTGGGCTGATCTTCGCGCTGGTGCTCAACCTTTCGCTGCTGCCGGCGCTGCTGCGGCTGCTGGAGCCGGCCCCGCCGACGATCGGACGCGTGCCGGCGCCGATCCATAGCCTCGACAGCTTCATGCTCGCCCGCCGCCGCCTGGTGGTCGGAGCCGGCGCGGTCGCGGCGCTGTTCTGCGCCTGCCTGCTGCCGCTGCTGCACTTCGACTTCAATCCGATCCACATGCGCAGCCCGAAGGTCGAGTCCGTGGCGACGCTGTTCGACCTGATGCGTGACCCGAACCAGTCGCCGAACACGCTCGAGGTGATCTCGCCCTCGCTCGCGCAGGCGCAGGTCGTGGCCGCCCGCGTCGCGCGCGTGCCGGAGGTGTACGCCGTGCGAACGCTGGAAAGCTTCGTTCCGCCTGACCAGCCCGCGAAGCTGGCGGCGATCAGCGATGCGTCCAACCTGCTCGGCCTCGCCATCGACCCGCTCATGACCCAGCCGCCACCGAGCGACGACGAGACGAAGGCGAGCCTCGCCAAGGCCGCCGCCGATCTGCGCGCCGCCGCCGGGGCGACCCAGAGCCCATCCGCGACCAGCGTCCGTCGCCTGGCGGCGGCGCTCGACAGGCTGGCGCAGGGTTCGCCGGCGCTGCGTCAGCGGGCGAACGACATGCTGATCCCGCCGCTGAACACCATGCTCGGGCAGATCCGCGCGATGCTGCAGGCCCAGCCCGTGACGCTGGACAATCTGCCGGCTGACCTGCGCAGCCAGTGGATCACGCCGGACGGGCGCGCGCGCGTCTCGATCATCCCCAAGGGAGATTCGAACAACAACGACGTGCTCTCCCGCTTCATCACGGCGGTCGAGAAGGTTCAGCCCGTTCTCGCCGGCACGCCGGTCGGCATCCAGGAGGGCGGCAAGACCGTGGTCGGCGCGTTCGTCGAGGCTGGCGTGCTGTCGTTCGTCACCATCATGCTTTTGCTGTTCGCCATCCTGAGGCGCGTGCGCGACGTGGCGATCACGATGGCGCCGATCGTCCTGACCGGCCTTCTCACGCTGGGCAGCTGCGTCCTGATCGGCCAGCCGCTCAACTTCGCCAACATCATCGCGCTGCCGCTGCTCTTCGGCATCGGCGTCGCCTTCCACATCTACTTCGTGATGGCCTGGCGCGCCGGCGGCGAGCACCTGCTGGAGTCCAGCCTTACCCGCGCGGTCTTCTTCAGTGCACTGACGACGGCGACCGGATTCGGCAGCCTCTGGGCGTCAAGTCATCCGGGTACGGCCAGCATGGGCAAGCTGCTGATGATCTCGCTGGTCTGGACCTTGGTGTCCGCGCTGTTGTTCCAGCCCGCGCTGATGGGGCCGCCGCCGCGCCAGCCGGAGCCGGCGCCCGCCTAGCGCATCAGCTTGTCCGCCTGCGCGTTCATGTGCGCAACGAGCGCGTCCGGACCGCCGGTCTTTAGCGTCGCCGCGAAATCCGAGCGCTTGGTGGTCAGCTCGCTAATCGAGCCATTGTAGAAGACATCGATCACCTGCCAGCGGCCGTCCACCTGCCGCATGCGGTAGACGACGTGCGCGGCGTCGCCATGCTCCGGGACAATCTTGCACTGCACCAGCTTGTCCGGGCCCCGGGTGACGACGTTCGGGTCGACGTCGAACCGCGCCGAGCCGCCGCTGAAGTTGTGCGCGAAGTTGGCGACAGCCAGCTTGCGGAACGCCTCCGTCAGGTTGGCGTGCTGGACGCTCGTCATCGTCGGCCAGGTGGGGCCGACGGCGAACTGCGTCATCAGCGGCACGGCGAACACCTCGTCGATCGCCGGCGTGATCAGGCGAGCGCGGCCGCGGATGCCGATGCTGGCGCCGCCCTTCATGGCGGTCACGAGCGCGCGGTCGAAGCTTTCGATCTGCGAGGCGGCCGGATCAGGCGCGGCGAGCGCGACCGCGGGCGCGGCGAGCAGGAGCGCAAACAAGGCGGCGCAGATCGGCAAGGACCTTCGAAACATGGGGTCTCCGGGAATGTCGGCGGTGAAGACCGCCTAACACACCCCAGCGCCTCAGGTCGAGCTTGGCCCTTGGGCGGAGGCCGGCCCGACCGGCTCGCCGCGCTGGTGCACGAAGGTCACGACGCCGCCGCGGCGGACCGCGTGGGCGAGCAGGGTTGCATCCCAGTTCGTGAGCCGAACGCAGCCATGGCTTTGGGTCTTGCCGATGAGCGTCGGGTTCGGCGCGCCATGGATGCCATAGCCCGGCGCGTTCAGCGCGATCCACACAACCCCAACGGGGCTTTCGGGTCCCGGCTTGATGGTCAGGCGTCCGGCGCGCCGGGGTCCCCAGGTCAGCTTGCGCGGATCGTAGACGTAGATCGGGTTGAAGGTGACCGAGACCACCTTGCGCACGCCGCTGGGCGAGGGCCGCTCGCGCGAGCCCACCGTCGCGGGGAAAGCCGCGATCATCTTGTTCGATGCGTCGTATGCGCGCACCTGCGCCATCGCCTTGTCCACCTCGAGGTGATCGACCGGCGGAAGTGGCGGCACCCAAGGCTGCAGAACCACGATCTGCGTGCCAGCCTTGCCGAAGTCGGCGCCGGGATTGAGGGCGGTGATCAGCGCCTCCGCCATGTGGAAGCGCTCGGCCAGCATCTGGCTCGGCCGCGAATAGCCGAGCGCAGGCAGCTTGGCCGCCTTGACGAAATCCTCGCCCACGTCCGGGTAGAACGGGCCGGCGACGTCCTGCGGGGTGATGGTGTAGATCGCGGCGATGGGATGCGGCGGGCCCTGGTTCAGCGCGCCCCAGACCTGTGGGGTCAACCGCCCGTCCGCAACGCCGCCGTGCATCGCCTCGAAGGCGGCGACCGCATGGCGGAAGTTCGCCCCGATGCGGCCATCGACGGCGCCCGGCGAGGCGTGCGCGCGGTCGAGCAGCACGCCGGCCTTGATCAGCCAGTCCTGTGGCTGGTTGGGGTTGGGTGGCTGGCGCTGAGCCGGGCCGCCCGGCGGGGCGGCGTTGTTGATCGCATTGGCGCGGGCGACGAGCGCCGGATCGAAGGCGAGCGCGGGGCGGGCCAGGACGAGGCCGATCGCGAGGGCGAGGACCGCGAAGTACGTGCGCAATGACGTTGCAACAAGGTGAGCCACATTGCCGTAAAGATGGCGAGGCGCGCTTCTGTTCCCATGCTCACCATCGCTCCCGCGCCCTGGACCGTGCGCGGTTGGCCTTGGCGACCGTCGTCCAACGGCGCCGATAGGCTTCGCGTGCTAGCGGATCCTCGCGACGGTCCAGCATGGCGAGCTCGCGCTTGAGCTTCTGGAAGCTCTTCCAACGGCCGGCGTCGAGCGAGCCTTCCGCGAGCGCGGCGCGAACGGCGCACCCGGGCTCGCGCTCGTGACCGCAGTCGCGGAAGCGGCAGTGCTCGGCCAGCGCCTCGATATCGGCGAAGGTCGCGTCCACCCCCTCGTCGGCGTCGAGCAGCCCAAGCTCGCGCATGCCCGGCGTGTCGAGGATGAGCGCGCCGCTGGGCAGCTGGATGAGCTCCCGATGGGTGGTGGTGTGGCGGCCACGGGCGTCGTCCTCGCGGATCGCCGCCGTCGCCATCAGCGCCGCGCCGGCGAGCGCATTGACCAGCGTGGACTTGCCGACGCCGGACGACCCCACCAGGACAGCGGTCTGGCGCGCTTCGATCTGGCCGGCGAGCGCGGGCATCCCGTCGCCGGTGACCGCCGAGACCGCCAGCACCGGGGCGCCGATGGCGACGCTCTCCGCCGCGTCGAGGAATCCGTCCGGGTCGTCGCACAGGTCTGCCTTGGTCAGGACGACCACCGGACGCGCGCCGCTCTGCCAGGCGGTGGCGAGGTAGCGCTCGAGCCGCCGCGGGTTGAAGTCGGCGTTCATCGAGGCGACCAGGAAGGCGACGTCGACGTTCGCGGCCACCACCTGCGGAGTCCCGTTGGTGTTCGCCGCCTTGCGGACAAAGGCGGTCCGCCGCGGCAGAACCGCGTGGATGGTCGCCGCGCCTTCGTCCGGGCGCGCGGCCAGCGCCACCCAGTCGCCGACAGCCGGATGGCTGTCTTCGCCCGGGTCGCCGGCGAGGCGGCCGGACAGGCGCCCGGCCAGCTCGCCCACATCGGTCAGCACCGTGTAGAGGCCACGTTGATGGACGGTCACCCGCCCGGGCGCGAGGCCTTGCGCCGCATGCGGCGCGAATGTGTGCCGGAGCGGCTCGCTCCAGCCGAAGTCTTCGATCAATGGATTGGTCCTTGAAAGTCGGGATCAGCGTCTTCGCCGCCGACCTTCAAGAGGGCCGCCCAGCCCTAGTCGACGACGCCTTCGAGGGCGCTGGCAAGCACTCTCATTTGCATGGCCTCCTCTGCTTCAAGCGTGGCCGAGACGCGGGAAGGTACGCGCAGCGCAGGATGCGGTCAAATGGGGAGAGGGTGGCGGCTGCAGCCGCGTCAGAGGCCACGCCAGGCCAGGCTCGCGTCCGCGATCATCCGTTCGAGCGTCGACGGGTCTTGGTGATAGCCGTGATCGGCGGCGGCCATGTCCAGCGCCGCGGCGACCAGCGAGAGCGTTTCCGGGGCGAAGAAGTAGCCGACGTGGCGCGAGATCAGGCCGCCCGCCTCCTCGAGACGCGAAACGCCCAGCAGCATCTTGCGCCGCCCCTCGCGCACCAACACGCCGACGGCGATTTCCTCGCCCTCGAAGCGGTGGCGCTCCCAGGCGACGCCCGGCGGCCGGGCCGCATTCACCTCGATCCAGATGGCGCCTTTGCCGATCTCGCCGCCGACCCCGCGCGCCTCGTAGATCACCGTCTCGGACAGCACCGCAGCGATGGCCGCGGCGTCACGGGCGTTGAACGCGGCGAGGAAGCGGTCGATCAGCTCGGGCGATGCGGCGGCGCCCCGCAGCGGCGTGGCGGCGCCCCGTCCGGACGCGAGCTTGCCGCGGCCGCGATGCAGGGCTGCCTTCACGGCGCCCTCGGTGGTGGAGAGGATGCTCGCGATCTCCGCGAGGCTGAAGTCGAACACGTCCTTCAAGACCACGGCCGCGCGCTCCTGCGGCGGGATCGCGAACAGGGCGGCGCCGGCGGCGTTCGTGATGATCGCCTCGCCCGCCGCCGCGACTGGACGGTCGGCGTCGGGGTCGAGCGGCTCTCGCCCGGCGCGGCGCTGGGCGTCCAGCCAGAGGTTGGTTGCGATACGGCCGAGGTAGGCGCGGGCGTTCTGAACCGCCGGGCTTCCGCGATTGAAGAAGTCTCCCCGTCCGATCGCGCCGAACCCGCGCAGCAGCGCTTCCTGCACCAGGTCCTCGGCGTCGAACACCGAGCCGGTCAGCTTCAGGCAGTAGGCGTGGAGCTTGGACCGGACAGGCTCGACCGTATCGAGATAGTCGAACCAGGCGCGGCGGAGCGCTCTGGCTGTCTCGTCGGTGACCGGTCCGCCCATCGCGCCCCCCCTCGCCCTCTGCATAAGACTGCGGGCGAACCGCGAAAGATACGCATCAGGCCCCGTCCGGGTAGCCGCCGCGGTGCAGGACCATGGGATGATGCGGCAGGGTCCCGGGCCGCTTCAGCCTGGCCCGCCACCCGCCGGGCGGCGGCTCGAGGCCCTCGAACAGGCGCGGCTGCAGCGCTTCGAGCTTCGCGCGCAACGCCTCGATCGCGCCGCTTCCGAACCGGTGGCGCCACCCCTCTTCGATGGCCGCGATGCGCTCGGCGCTCGCGGCCCAGGCGGCGACTCCGTTGGCGGTCAGCGACGCCGACTGCCCGCGAGCGCCCCCGGTGGCCGCCACGGCCGCAAAGCCCTTGCGGCGGAGGACCCCGAGCATCCAGCTCACCGCCTCCTTCGAGACGCCGGAGAGGCCCGGAAGCGCGCGGACAGGCGTCGGTGCTTCGCCCAGCACGCGAAGTCCGTTCGCCGCCACCGGCAGCGAGACGGTCCATCCCTGTTCGAACTCGAGCGTGAAGGCCAAAAGCACGCGCGCCAGCGACGCCGAGATATCAGGCGGCGCCGGCCGCGCTGGGCCGCCGGGCGGCGGCGTCGCGAGGTCGCCGCTCACCACCGGCAGGTAGGCTGGCAGCCTCGGGTCGAGCTGCGCCGCGATCGCGTTCAGCGCCGCCTTCAAGGCCGCGATCTCGCGCGCGCCGAAGCGCGCCTTCCACCGCGCCTCTATCTCGTCGGCCAAGGGCGCCCAGACCGCCTGCGCGGCGGCGCCCCAGCGCGTCGGGCGGACGAGCCAGTCGTTGCGCGGCGGTTTCGCGCGCGGATCGGCCGGGTCGGGCGCGACGCTGACGTACCCCCAGCGCTCGAGCCCGCCCAGGTTCGTCATCCTGACCGCGTCCGCGAGGTCGCCGAGCCGCGTTCCATGCGGCTCGACGAACCGCATGAAGTCGACCCACATGACCTGCGAGGTCAGCCACACGCCGCGCCGGCCGCGCGCCTCCTCGCGGGTGATGCGGTGCTGGATGCCCAGCTCGGCGGCGTTGTCGAACTCGATCGTGAAGGCGACCAGCGCCTGCGAAAGCAGCGTCGCGAGGGGGAGTGTAGCGGGCTGTTCCACGCCGCGAGCTTAGGCGTCGCGGAGGAAGGCGTCCGCTTCGCCATCGCTCCGCAGGTGAACGACCGGCAGGCCCGGCCCGTGCCGCAGCCGCTCGGCTTCGATCAGCGGCCGATTCACCCGGTCGAAGCGGCGGATGAAGGCCAGCGCCTTGCCGATGTCCTTTAGCCGATGGTGCTGCTCGCCCGGGGCCAGCACGCGGCGCACGACCCGCCAGGCGCAGACGAGACGCGGCCGCTCCATCCATACGATCAGGTCGGCGCGCGGCAGCCTGATGTCGAAGGTCAGCTGCGAGAAGTTCCCGTCGCTGACCCAGGCGTCGGCGGCGTGCAGACGCTCGAGCGTGGCGCGGAAGCGGTCGCGGTCGTCGTCGCCCTGCGCCCGCCAGATGGCGTCGAGGTGGATCCGCGCCGCGCCGGTCTTCTCGGCCAGGCGGCGCGCGAACGTCGACTTGCCGACCCCGGCGCAGCCCAGGACGATGACGCGGGTCACTGCCTAGAGCGCGATCGCCATGCCTTCGACCCGCGGGTCGGAGCCGCCCATCAGCACGCCGCTCCTGGGATCGCGGGCGATCACCTGCGCTGCGCCAGGGGAGCCCCAGTTGCCGATCGTGCGCACGCGGTGCCCCCGGCGCTCCAGGCCTTTGACCGCGTCCTCGCCGATGCGGCTCTCCAGCACCAGCTCGAAGGGGCGCGGCCGGGTATGCGGGTCCGTGCCTGGGTGGATGTCCCAGCGCGGCGCCTCGACGGCCAGCTGGGCGTCGAGGCCCTGGTCGATCAGGCCGCTCAGGACCTGCAGGTTCCACTGCGGCTGCCCGTCGCCGCCCGGCGTGCCGCCGGAGACGACGGGCGCGCCGTCGGCGTCGGTGACCAGGTAGCAGTTCAGCGTGTGCAGGGTGCGCTTGCCCGGCGCATAGACGTTAGGGTCGCCGTCTTCGAGGCTGAACCCCCGCCCGGCGCGGTCGTTCAGGAGAACCCCGGTGTCGCCCGCCACCACGCCGGAGCCGAACGCCAGCGACACCGACTGGATCAGCGAGACCATCATCCCATCGCCGTCGGCGGTCGCGATGTAGGTGGTGTCGCCCTCGGCCATCGCCGGGACGCGCACATCCTCGGCGGCGCGGTCCGGATCGATGCCCGCAAAGCGCTCGGCCCCCCAGGCTTTCGAGGTCAGACGCGGCGTTGCGTCGGCGACGAACTTGGGGTCGCCGGCCAGCGCGAGACGATCGCTGAAGGCGCACTTCAGCGCCTCGGCGAACAGGTGGATGCGGGCGTCGTCGCCCATCCCGGCCGGATGGGCGTTCTCGACGATGTTCAGCGCCTCGAGGAGGATGAGGCCCTGGCTGGGCAAGCCGGTCTCGTGGATGGTGTGGCCGCGGTAGAGCGTGCGGATCGTCGGCTCGACCACCGTCTCGTGCGCAGCGAGGTCGCTGGCCGAGAGCGCGCCGCCCACCGCCTGCACGCCCTCGGCGATGCGGCGCGCGAGACCGCCCTCGTAGAACGCGCGCGGCCCCTCGCGCGCGAGAAGGCGGAGCGTGGCCGCAAGGTCGGCCTGCACCAGGATATCGCCGGTCCGACCGGGCGTGTCCCCAGGCAGGAAGACGGCGGCGGCGCTGGCGTTCTTGCGCAGTAGATCCTGGTACTCGCGGATGGCCGCGGCGGCCGAAAGCGTGAGCGGCGCACCGTCGGCAAGCGAGATCGCGGTCTTCGCCGCCTCGGCGAAGCTGAACGTGCCGTAGCGGCTGAGGAGCGCTCCGTAGCCGTCCACCA
>DATGIN010000182.1:0-13909 GCA_035295705.1 Caulobacteraceae bacterium | reverse complement strand
CGCGCTTCGGCCCGAAGGCGTGCAGGCCTTCATCTACTATCAGTTCTGAGACAAAGCACCGTGACCGACAGCCCAATCCCCGTTCCTGCCGACCCGGACGATCCGATCGCGCGGAGGCGCGCCGTCGCCTGGACCTCGGTGGTCATGGCGACCGCGACGCTCTTCCTTTTTGTCTTCAACGCGCCGGCGCTAAAGAACTGGTCCGCGTCCCTGAAGCCGAACGACGCGACGGTCGCTGCCGCCGGCCTCGCAGCCGCGTGGGCGCAAGCGGTCGGCGGCGCTGGCCTAACGACCCCGCGCGCCGTCGTCCACGACGCCTGGGCCCGCGGCCGCGCCATCACCTTCCCGCAGACGTCAGGGCCGAGCGGCGCGGACCAGCCGCCGCATTAAGGTTCTGGATCGCATGCTCTTCTGGGTTGCGGCGACAGGTGGGTTGGCAATTGCCTATCTCATCGGTTCGACGCCCACAGGCTATCTGGCCGGAAGGCTGCTCAAGGGCATCGACCTCCGCGAGCATGGCTCCAAGTCCACCGGCGCGACCAACGTGCTGCGGAGCGTGGGAACCTGGCCGTTCTTCGCGGTGCTCCTCATCGATCTGCTGAAAGGCGCCGCCGCGGTTGCCTTTGCGCGCTTGTTTTACCCCTGGCTCTACACGTTGCCGGCCGTCATGCCGCCAACCGGGCTCGGCCCGACCGCGTTGACCCCTTGGGCGCTCTGCGTGGCGGGACTAGCGGCGGTATTGGGGCACAGCCGTTCGATCTGGCTGCGCTTCCGCGGCGGGAAGTCCGCCGCAACGGGTCTCGGCGTCCTGCTGGCGCTGTCCTGGCCTGTCGGTCTTGGCGCGGCCGCCGTCTCTGGCGTCGTGCTCGCCGCCTCTCGGATCATGTCCCTCAGCTCGATGCTGGGGACGCTGGCGGCCATCGTCCTCGTCTTCGGCTTTCCGGAACCGCTGCCCTATCGGTTGCTCGTGATCGCGGGCGGCGCGTACGTGATCTTGCGTCACCGCGCCAACATCCAGCGGTTGCTGGCGGGGATAGAGCCACGTCTGGGGCAAGCCAGCCCCGAGGCGGGCGCAGAACCGCGAACCTAGCCTCGATATTGCGGGGTCCCGCCGCGCGCACGGCTCCGCTACGGCGGGGTCCAGGTCATCTTCGCGCGGTCGCGGGCCGGCAGGCGGTGGTCGGGGTCCAGGACGACGCTGCGCAGTGGCTGGGTCGAATCCAGGGGGATCGAGCGGTTTCCCGATTGGATCCACGTCTCGGCGGGAACGCGGACGTCGCGGGTCGAGCCGTCGGCGAATGTAGCCCTGAGCGTCGCGGGCAGGATCAACTGGCCGTAGTTGGCAATGTCGATCGAAGCGCCCTTCGCGGCGCTGCCGCCGGGGTAGGTTACGCCGGTGACCGCCATGTCCAGCGGCCACGACTCGAAGAACCAGCCACGCCAAAACCAGTCGAGATCCTCGCCGCCTTCGCTGGCCATCGCGCGGAAGAAGTCCGACGGCGTCGGGTGCTTGTACGCCCAATCCCGTATGAATTTGCGGAAGGCGCCGTCGAAGCGGTCGGGCCCCAGGATGTCCTCTCGAAGCAGCACCAGGCCGTAGGCGGTCTTGAAGTAGCTGATCGGGTGGCCATAGCGGATCGGCATCACATCGCCGCGGATCATGATCGGGGGCGCGGCCGGATCGGCGATCAACGCCGCGATCTGGTCCGCAGGCGCGCCCGGCCCAGGCGCGAACTCAGCGTCGCGCTTCGGCCCGTAGACCCCGCCCTGGAAGACGTCGGACTCGTAGCTGTCGATGAAGGTGTTCAGGCCTTCATCCATCCACTGCCAGCGCCGCTCGTTGGTGCCGACGACCATCGGGAAGTAAGTGTGCCCGATCTCGTGAACGGTCAGGTAGAACAGGGGTTTCCCCTTGTCGTTCGTCGAGTCGAACAGGACGGCCGGATATTCCATGCCGCCCACGGGACCGCCCACGTTGATGGCGTTCGGCCACGGGTACGGATACCAGCGGCGGGAAAACTCCTCGACGGCGAACTTCAGATACTCGGTCGATCGGCCCCATGCCCCGTCGCCGCCGAACTCCGGGGGATAGACCGACTGGACGAGCGCCGTCTTGCCGCCAGGCAGCGTCGCGCGCGCCGCGTCCCAGACGAACGCGGTCGATGCGGCGAAAGCGACGTCGCGCGCGCCCTCCATGTGGAAGCGCCACGTCTTGGTTGCGGCTGCGGGTGCGACAAGGGTCTGCGCCTCATCGGAAGTGCGGATGAACACCGTCTTGTCGCTGTTGCGCGCCGCGGCCAGCCGCGATCGCTGCAGCGGGGTCAGCACCTCGTCCGGGTTCAGGAGCTCGCCCGAGCCGGCGACGATCATGTTCGCCGGCAGGGTGATCGCGTAGTCGAACGTCCCGTACTCGAGATAAAACTCCTGCCCGAGGTAGGGCAGCGTGTCCCAGCCGTGCACGTCGTCGAACACCGCCATCCTCGGGTACCACTGCGCGATGTCGTAGACGTCGCCGTAGCGGGTGGGCGCCCAGGCGGTGCGGCCGCCGAAGACCCCGGGGACGCTGTAGCGCCAACGGATGCGAAGCTGGACTTTGCCGGCATGGCCCAGCGGCGCCGGCAGGCGGACCTGCATGCGCGTGTCGTTGACCACATAGGCCGCCGGTGCGAAGGCGCGCCCTTCGCCCACCTCGACGGCCTCCACGACGTCGCCCTCGGTGAACTCCGTACGACGGAAGCCGCCCGCCGCGCCGGACCGGGCGTCCTTGCGATAGGTGTTCTGGTCGAGCTGCAGCCAAAGCACGTCGAGCGAGCTCGGGCTGTTGTTGGTGTAGGTGATCACCTCATCGCCCGAGAGCGTTTTCGTGGCCGGGTCGAGCGTGGCCCTGATCTGATAGTCGGCGCGGTTCTGCCAGTAGGCGGGCCCGGGCGAGCCGTCCGCCGACCGATAGGCGTTGGGCGGATCGGGCAGCGCGAGCGGCGCGAAGGTGACGAGCGGATTATACGGGTTCGGCGGCGCATCCGCCGCGCGCGCCGCGTCCCAAGCGAGCAGCAAGCCAAGCGCGGCGGCGACGAACAGCGGGCGCATGGCGAGCTCCGATCGGCTAGTGCGGTCCGGCTTAGCTTATGAGCCTGAGCCCGACCTGCAAGGCGTCCAGCCCGGTCTGCCCAGCGGGTCGTCGATGCGATAAGGTGCGGGACGGGGGTCCGAGCGCTGCAATCAAGAATTGATGACGGGAGAGATTCGATTGATCGACGTCTATTTCTGGCCGACCGGCAATGGCAAGAAGGTGATCATCCAGCTGGAGGAGTGCGGCCTCCCCTACACGATCAAACCGGTGAACATCGGCCGCGGCGACCAGTTCGAGCCCGACTTCCTCAGGATCGCCCCCAACAACCGCATGCCGGCGATCATCGACGACGAGCCGCTGGGCGGCGGTGCGCCGCTCTCGATCTTCGAGTCCGGCGCGATCATGATGTATCTGGCGGAAAAAACAGGGAAGTTCTGGCCGCAGGAGCCGCACAAGAAGTATGACGTCGCCCAGTGGGTGCTGTGGCAGACGGGCAACCAGGGCCCCAAGCTGGGCGAGCAAGGCCACTTCCGCCGCGCCGCGATGAACGAGAAGAACGGCGACCTGAAATACGCCGTCAAACGCTTCGACGACGAGGCGCACCGTCTCTACGGGGTCATGAACCTCGGGCTGCACAACAAGCAGTATCTGGCGGCGGGCGAGTACACGATCGCCGACATGATCTGCTACCCGTGGATGACCGCCTCGCAAATGCGCGGGATCGACCTCGAGGAGTTTCCGAACGTCAAGCGGTGGCTCGAAGAGGTCGGAGAGCGTCCGGCGGTGAAGAAGGCGATGGCGCTGGGGCCGGAGTTCCGCGAAGATCCGGCCACGGTCACGCCGGAAGAGCAGGCGCGGCGTGCAGGCCTGCTCGCCAATCAGCGGGCGCAGCAAATTCCCGAAGCCTGGAAGACTGCGGCAGAATAACCGCCTGCTGCGCGCCAGCAACGCGTCGCACTTGCTTTTCCGCCTCCGACGGGTCTGATCGGTCGGGGGCGGAAGCGTAGGGGCCGGAGCGATTTCCTTGAGCGACAGCGCAAAAGCGTCCGGCCTGCGCTGGCCGACGATCCTGACCTACTCGGTCGTTACGATCCCGGTCAGCTCGCTCGGCATCGCGCTCAGCATCTACCTGCCCCCCTACTTCGCCAGCCACCTCGGCGTCGGCTTGACCGTCATCGCCGCCGCCTTCACGCTGGTCCGCCTGATCGACATTCCGGTCGATCCCGTGCTCGGCGTCTTCATGGACCGCACGCGCACCGCGATCGGGCGCTACCGCGTCTGGCTGCTGGTCGGCGCGCCGATCCTGATGCTGGCGGTCTACCGACTGTTCATGGCGCCCGCCGGCATCGGCGAGACGTACCTCGTCGTATGGCTGCTGGTTCTGTACCTGGGGACGTCCATCTCGGGCCTTGCCCAAGGCGCCTGGTCCGCGACCTTGGCGCCCGGCTACAACGAACGCTCGCGCCTGTTCGGCATCCTTTCGATGGTGGGGGTCGCCGCGACGGTTGCGGTGCTGGCCATCCCCATCGTGACCAAGCCGCTCCACATGAGCGACGCCCAGGCGGTGACCAGCATGGGCTGGTTGGTGATCGGCCTGACGCCGCTCTGCACCGGCCTTGTGGCGTGGCGGGTCCCTGAGCACGTCGCGCCGGACATGCGCACGCAGCGCTTCCCGCTCGCCGACTATCTGGCGATTGCGCTCAAGCCGGCGATCCTGCGCCTGTTCTTCGCGCAGGCCTGCCTGACGCTCGGCCCCGGATGGATGAGCGCCCTCTATCTCTTCTTCTTCAAGGACGTGCTGGGCTTCCCGGTCGCGGTCTCGTCGGGTCTTCTCATCGTCTACGTGCTCGCCGGCGTGGTCGGCGCCCCGACCACGGCGTTTGTCTCGACGCGGTTCGGCAAGCACAGGACCCTGATCGCGATGACGACCGCCTACTCGGTGGGCCTGTGTACGATCTTCGTCCTGCCCAGGGGTCAGTTCTTCATCACCGGGCCGGTCATGCTGTGGTGCGGCTTCATGGCTTCGGGCTTCGGGCTCATGATTTCCTCGATGACCGCCGACGTCGGCGACGAGATCCGCCTCGAGCAGGGTAAGCAGCGGATGAGCTTGATCTATTCCGTGATCGGGCTCGCGGCGAAGATCGCCGGAGCGTTCTCCTTCGCCCTGTCGTTCGGCCTCCTGGCCAGCGTGGGCTACAACGCCAAGGAAGGCGCGCACAACACCGCGGCCGCCATCAACGGGCTTGAGTACATCTACATCCTCGGCCCCATCTTCTTCGTCATGCTGGGCGGCGCCTGCTTCATCGGCTGGAAGCTCGACGCCAAGCGGCATGGGGAGATCCGCGCAGCGCTGGATGCGCGCGACGCTGCGCTCGGCGAGGATGCGCTGCTGGCGGCGCTCAAAGGGCAACCTGCGCCCGAGCTGGCGGTCGAGGCGAAGTAGGTGGCGACCCCGACGCTTGCCGAGCGCCTGGGATATGCGCCCGACGCGCGGCTGCTTATCGTCAACTGTGACGACCTCGGCGCGAGCCACTCCGCCAACATCGCGATCGAGCACGCGCTTCGAGAGAGCTTCGCGACCAGCGCAACGCTGATGGTTCCCTGCCCTTGGGCCCATGCCGCGGCGCAGACGTGCCGAGACCTCGACATCGGCGTGCATCTGACCCTGACCGCCGAATATCGCGGCTATCGGTGGCGCTCGCTCACCGGCGGCCGCAGCCTGCATGATGGTGATGGATTCTTGCCCACGACCGCGCAGGCAGTGTTCGAGAACGCCACCTGGCGGAGGCGCGTGCCGAGTGCCGCGCCCAGATCGAGCAGGCGCTCGCCTGGGGCGTCGACGTCACACACCTCGACAGCCACATGGGCTCGGTGCAGCTCAACCCGCGCCTCTACGACATCTACCTCGGCCTCGCGGCCGAGTTCGACCTGCCCCCCAGGATGGCAAGCGCCGGGGGCGAGCGGTTCATGGGCTTCCCGTGCCGCCAGCCGGCGTCCGATCGGGGCGTGCTCTACCCCGACCACTTCGTCTCCCCGCCATGGCCGGAGCCGACGCGGCCAGTTCTGGAACGCCTGCTCGCCGGGCTGCGGCCCGGTGTAACCGAGGTCTATCTGCATCCGGTCGTCGACG
The DNA here is from genome assembly GCA_035295705.1 of Caulobacteraceae bacterium. Taxonomy (GTDB): domain Bacteria; phylum Pseudomonadota; class Alphaproteobacteria; order Caulobacterales; family Caulobacteraceae; genus Poindextera. The sequence goes on along the minus strand of DATGIN010000182.1, from coordinate 7,709 downwards.
GCGCCGACCTGCGGGCCTACGACCCGGAAAATGGGCACATTCGCGCCGGCGATGACGCCAACTTCCGCGACCAAGACCTTCGCCGGCTGGTCGAGGACGCCGGCGTGATCCTGATCAGTTACCGACCCCTGCGCGCGTTGCAGCGCGCCCAACGCCTCGCCGCCTGATGCACGAGCTGCTCAGCCTCGAGCAGCGCATTCGACGCGCACGCCGGCGCCTCGGCGAGATTGCGGTGTGGCGCGTCGCCGAGACCAAGGCGATCGGGGGATGGACGCTCGACGATGCTCCGATCGCGGTCGGCGCGCCGTGGCCGAGCGAGCATGGCGTACATGTGTTCGAAGGCGGCCCGTTCGAAGCGCCCGTCGGTTGGCCGCTCGACGAGGTCCGCCTCTCGCTCGACGTGAGCGGGGAGAGCCTGCTGACCATCGCCTACGACGGCGGTCCGACGACGACGCTCGGCCTCGACCCGAACCACAACGAATTCCCGCTCGACGCCCGCAAGGGGCGCCTCAGCATCGAGGCTGTGGCGCGGAGCGCGTTCGGCCAGGCCGTGCCCGACCCGCGCTTCCGGCGCGCCGAGCTTCGCCGCATCGAGCCGGCGCTCGACCTCTTCGTCGCGACCGCCGGCCACGCCGTCGCGCTCGCCCAGGCGCTCGGCGAGCACGAGCTCTCGCCGCTGCTCATCGAGCTCGTCGAGGACGCGATGACCCGTTTCCGCGGGCCGACGCGCACGCTGGATGTGGTCGGCCGCGTCAGCCCCTATGCGCAAGGCTACGGCGGCCGGGACGAAGAGCCCCGCACCTTTGCGGTCGTCCCGTTGGACGAGGCCGCGCGCGCCTCCTTCGCGCCGGCGCAAGCCTACCTGAACGAGGGCCTGCGGGCGCTGAAAGAACGGTTTCCGCCGCATGGGGCGGTCGCCTACGTCGGCCACGCCCACATCGACACGGCCTGGCTCTGGCCGATCGAGGAGACCAGACGCAAGGTCCGCCGCACCTTTTCGACCGTGGTCGACCTGTTGAAGCGCTACCCCGGCTTCCACCATGCGCAGTCGTTTGCGGAGTACTACCGGGGCCTCGAGGATGACGACCCCGCTCTGCTCGGCGCCGTTCGCGAGCAGGCCGCCAGCGGCCGCTGGGCGCCGGCCGGCGGCCTTTGGGTCGAGCCCGACATCAACATGCCTTGCGGCGAATCCCTGGTGCGGCAGGCGCTTTATGGTCAGCTCTATTTCGAGCGGGTCTTCGGGCGGCGACACACGTGCGGCTGGCTGCCCGACACGTTCGGATTTTCCGGCGCGTTGCCGCAGATCCTGAAGGGCGCCGGCCTCGCCAGTCTTTTCACGATCAAGATCGGCTGGTCGGAGACCAACCGCTTTCCCCATACCCGCTTCTGGTGGGAGGGCATCGACGGCAGCCGCGTGCTGGTCCAGATGTTCAACCGGCCCGAGGACACCTACAACGGCCTCGTCGATCCCGGCTCGCTGCTGCGCGCCTGGCGCACCCACGCCGACAAGCGGTTCGCGCCCGAGGTCCTGCAGCCGATCGGCCACGGCGACGGCGGGGGCGGCCCGACGGCCCAGATGATCGCTTCACAGGCGATCCTCGCCGACTTTCCGCTCCTCCCGTCCACCCGATGGACGACGCCCGAGGCCTATTTCGATCGGGCGATGGAGGAAGCGCTGCAAACGCCGCTGGCGACCTGGGTCGGCGAGCTCTACCTCGAATTCCACCGCGGGGTCCTGACCAGCCAGGGCCGCACGAAACGCCTGCATCGGCAGGCGGAACGCGGCCTCGTCGCCGCCGAGGCATTGGCAGGGTTCGCCGCCCTGCTCGGAGGGCCGCAGCCGGCTCCGCTGGCTGAGGCGTGGCGGGTGCTGATGATCAATCAGTTCCACGACATCCTGCCGGGATCGAGCATCACGGACGTCTACGTCCGAACGGAGCGTGAGCTGGGCGATGTGGTGGGCGCCGCGGACGCAGCCCAAGCCGCAGCCCTGGACGCCATCGCGAGCCGCATGGGAACGAGCGCGGGCCCGCCCGGGCTGCTGATCGTCAATCCCGACCTGAACGAGCGCCCGGTGCGTCTGCAGAGCATCCAGGCTCTGCCCGGCGGCCAACCGGCGGAGGAAGGGTTCGTGCTCGCTTCCGAGGCGCGGGTTCCCGCCCTCGGAGCGCTCAGCGGCCGCCCGGCGCCTGCCTCCGGCGTGTCCGTCGAACCGCGCGTACTCGAGAATGCTTTCGTGCGTATTGAAGTCGGCGATGACGGCGCGCTCGCGAGCATGTTCGACAAGCGGGTGAGCCGTGAGGTGCTGGCCGGACGCGGCAACCAGATCTGGGCCTATCACGACCAGCCGCGCGAGTACGACGCCTGGGATGTCGAGGGCGACTACCAGCGCTCGGGCGAAGAGGTCGCCGCCGACAGCATCGAGATCGTCGAGAGCGGACCGCAGCGCGGAGCGCTACGGATCTTCCGGCGGGTGCGGAGCTCGACCATCGTCCAGTCGGTCCGCCTGTGGGCCAACTCCGCGCGTCTGGACTTCGCCACCCGCTTCGACTGGCGCGACCGCCGCCTTCTGCTCAAGGCGCGCTTTCCGCTCGCGGTGCGCGCCGATTACGCGACTTTCGAGTGCGCCTTCGGCGTTTGCCGCCGGCCGACACACGTGAACACCAGCTGGGATGCCGCCAAGTTCGAGGTCCCCGCGCACCGCTTCGTCGACTTGTCGGAGCCAGGGTACGGCGTCGCGCTACTCAACGACGGCCGCTATGGCTGCCATGCGCGAGGCGCCGAACTGGGCTTGAGCCTGCTCCGCTCCCCGATCCTGCCTGACCGTCTGGCGGACGAGGGCGAACAGGCGCTGACCTATGCGTTGCTTCCACACCCGGGCGACTGGATCGCCGGCGGCGTTCTCGCCGAGGCGGAGGACCTGAACCGGTCGCTCCCCTATGCGCGGGTCGACGGCGCCGCGGACGACAAGCGGGCCTTCCTGAGCGTCGCCGGCCAGCCGGTCGCGCTGGGCGCGCTCAAGCCCGCCGAGGACGGCGATGGCCTCGTCCTCCGCGTCTACGAGCCTTCCGGCGCGCGCGGCCCCATCGCGGTCGAACCGCCGCCAGGGTGGCGCGTCGCTGGCGAGGTCAGCCTTTTGGAGGATCCCATCGAGCCGCCGGCCGCGGTCATCCGGCCCTTTGAGATCCGCTCCTTCCGCTTGCGCCGCGCTTAAGGGCGCGGCGTCAGAGCGGCCTTACATAGCGGCGCCCGAGCTTGCGCATGCCCCCCAACCAGCGATCGTAGTCGTTGGTCTTGCGCTGCATGTACTCGAGCACCTGCGGATGCGGCAGCACGAGGAACGTCTCCGCCTCGATCGCCCGCACGCATGCCTCGGCGGCCTCCTCCGGCTCGATCATGCCGTCGACCGAGGCGACTCCGCCCTCGTTGCCGGCGGTCATTGCCGTGCGCACCGCCTGCGGGCACAGCACCGACACCTTGATGCCCTCGTCGCCGTGGGTGATCGAGAGCCATTCCGCGAGCGCGACAGCGGCGTGTTTGGTGACGGCGTACGGCGCGGAGCCGATCTGGGAAAGCAGGCCGGCGGCCGACGCCGTGTTCAGCAGGTACCCGCCCCCGCGCGCGATCATGCGCGGTACGAGGTGGCGGGCGGCCCAGACGTGGGCCATCACGTTGATGTCCCATATCCGCTGCCATCGCTCGTTGGATACCTCCGCGCCGCCACCGTAGCCGATGCCGGCGTTGGAGCAGAACAGGTCGATCGGCCCGTGATCGCGCTCCACCGTCTCGATCAGCGAGGCGATGTCCTCTTCCTTGCCGACATTGGTGGTGAAGGCCACGCCGCCGATCTCGTCGGCGGTAGCCTTCGCGCCCTCGCCGTTGATGTCGGCGCAGACGACCAGCTTTGCGCCGTCCGCGTGGAACCGTCGCGCGAGCGCGCGTCCGATGCCGCTCGCCGCGCCGGTGACGACGACGATCCGATCCTTGACCTGCATAGCCGGCTCCTCTCGATTGGTCCCCGCGTTAAAGGGCCTCGCGAAGCGCCTGTCCATGCGCCCGCGGCCTATTCGCCGACCGGCCGGCGCCGCGGCGGACAGGGCACGCCTAACTGCGAGCGGCGATCCACCCCGCGATCAGATCGACCATCGCTTCGCGGTTGGACTCGGAGTCCTCGAAGTAGTGCGCGCCCGGGATGAGCTCCAGGCTCTTGTCCTTCGAGGCCAGCGCGGCATGGATGGCGCGGGCGTCGCTCGGGAACACGCCCATGTCGGCCATGCTCTGCACGACCAGGGCCGGCGCTTCGATCTTGGCCAGTTGCGGCCCGCCCTGGCACTTCGATTCCTCCAGACTCCACATCGAGAGCCAGGTGCGCAGCGAATTGGCCCGCCCAATGCCTGGGTATCGGTTCGCCTCCTTCGGATGGCCGCGGTAGCAGCCGGGGCACGGCCGCTCGGAGGGGTCGATCGCCGGGTCCATGAAGCGCAGGTCCGCCCAGGTTCGGTAGAGAGGGAAGAGGATGTCGGGGACGCCCGCCGCGTTCAGGCGCGCGAGCTCGGCTTTCGCCCAGTCGGTGATCCGCTGGTTGCGCGCGCGCTGCGCCGAGCGGTAGCGATGGGCGAACTCAGCCGAGTAGGGCGGCCCGTTGGCTGGGTCGAAGGGATCGAGCCCGGCGTCGGTTCTGGTCGGGTCGAGCTCGTCGACGACGGAGGCGTCCATCCAGGCGGTCAGCACCTCGGGCCGGCCCTTGTGCGCATTCAGGGACACGTAGAGGTCGGCTGCCGGCAACGTGGCGAGCGCGTCGGCGGCCGGTCCGCGCATGCCAGCGGCCAGCGTCGGGCCGACCGCTTCGGCCTGGTAGGCGCCCATCAGCGAGCCGCCGCCCGAGTTGCCGAGGATCACGACGCGCTCGACCCCGGCCTCCTCGCGCAGCCAGCGAACGCCGACCCCTATGTCGATCAGCGCGTGCTCGAAGATGAAGAGATCCTCCGCGCCGCGATAGCGGGTGTTCCAGCCAAGGAAGCCCAAACCGCGGCGGGCGAAATAGGGCGCGCTGTAATGTTCGGCGAAGTCGACGTTGTAGTGGGTCGCGATCAGGGCTGTCCGCGGCCGCTCGCCCCTGGGCGTCCAGTAGATCCCCTGGCACGGGTGCCCGCCTGCCTGAATTCGCGGTGCGGTAGGAGAGGGCCGGCCGATGAACTGAGCGTCGACCGCAGAGGAATGGTTCGCCCCGACCACGCGAGATCTCCCACTGGCCGCGACCGGCCCCGATGTTTAGCATCCGTAGCAGCACAGGCGGGCGGCCGCAGCGACATGTTCGCGCTGCCATCCACCGAGCGAAGGAGGAAGCGCATGGCGGACGAGCGCATGCAGTACCTGGGAGTCAATCACGTCGCCCTGGTGGCGCGGGACATGGCTGAGACGGTCGATTTCTACGAGAACGTCCTCGAGATGCCGCTCGTGAAGACGGTCGAATTCGCCAACGGTCGCGGCCAGCACTTCTTCTTCGACTGCGGCGGTGGAGGCTTGCTGGCCTTCTTCTGGTTCCCTGACGCGCCGCCGATCGCCCCGGGCATCGCCTCGATGCACGCCGATGTCCGCAAGGACGGAGCGATGACGGCGGTCGCTTCGATGAACCACCTGGCGATATCGATCCCGCTCGAGAAGTTCGATGCCTACGTCGAGCGCCTGAAGAGCAAAGGGATCAGCGTCTACGTGATCAACCATGACGACTCGCCGGCCGGCGGGGCTGCCGAGATGCACGACGGCGTCTGGATTCGATCGGTGTATTTCCGCGACCCGAACGGCATCCACATGGAGTTGGCGGCGCTCACGCGCCCGTTCCGTCCGGACGACCGCGCCCACGATCCAGTCAACGCGCGCGGCGAACACGTCGGGTCGAAGACGCCGGCGATGGCCTAGAGGGCCCGCCTCGCGGCGGAAACCGCCGGTGCGGCGGCATCGTTAGAAGCCATGGGAGCCCAAAGCCCAGGAGCGTGACGATGCCGCACCAGAACACCACGTCATCGAAGGCCACGGCTCAGAACGCCGCCACCGACCCCGGCGCGCCTCCGTCCGACCAAGCCCGGGAAGCACAGCGCAGCATCCGTCCAGAAGCGCGCCGCTACGCAGCGCCCGACGTCGCCGACGCCACGCTCGCGCCGCCGGCGGCCGGCGAAGTGGCGGAGTACATGGACGAAGGCGACGCCCTCGGCATCCCGGGCGTCCAGATGGGTCGCAACCACACGCGTCGACCGGACCTCACGGAGGCGCGACGTCAGCAGGGGCCGAAGACGCGAGCGGCCATCCGCCGGACCGTCAGCGGCAAGCGCGCCGGCTAACGCCGAGCCCCGGATCAGCGGGCAGGCGCGGCCTCGTCGTAGAAGCGGGCGAGGTCCGCCTTCATCGCGTGCAGCGCCTCTGGGTTCAGGTAGACCATATGGCCGGACGGGTAGTAGGCAAACCGAACGTTGCCGCGCACGGCCGGATCGAGCTGCATGTGCGAAAGATCATATTCGGTGCCGAAGAACGGCGTCGCCAGGTCGTAGATCCCGTTCAGCGAGTACAGCAGCAGGTGCGGGTTCTCGCGCATGGCCTGCGAGAGATCGAGCGCCACGTCGGCCTCGTTCTCGCCGTTTGAACCGCCCAACCCATTGGCCTTGTGGTTGAAATCCCACTGGACGCCGGACTGGTAGTAGGTCGGGCGATAGGCGAGGTCGGTCGTGTAGTGCAGCGCGCGCGCCAGGTAGTCATGGAACGCCGCGACGAAGGCGCCGGTGATCCCGGTATCGGACGGGTCATACTCGGGGGTCTCGCCGGCGGCGTCGATATCAGAGCCGGTGAAGCGGTCGTCGTAGCGGCCAAGGGTGAGCCGCTGGTCCCGCAGCAATTCCTTGCGGAAGCGGCCTGGCGGGATGCGCAAGTCGCTAGCCAGGATGTAGCTGACGGGCAGCCCAATGTAGCCCGACAACTTCTGTGCGATGGCCTGGCGGTCGGCCTCGCCGAGATCCTGCGCCTTGGCGAGCGCCTCGGCGTAGGGGCCGCGCGCGAAGTCGCGCACCTCGGCCAGGAAGGCGCGTAAGTCGGCGGGCGGGTTGGCGAGCCTGCGATGGTAGGCGGCCGCGGCGGCGTAGCTCGGCAGGTAGTTGATCATCTCCTGGTCGAAGCCGGGTTGGCGGCGGCCGTAGTTGAGGATCGAGGACAGCAGGATGACCCCATTCAGCTGCACGCCGTCCTGTTGCAACCGGTAGGACAGTCCGGCCGACCGCGTGGTCCCATAGGACTCGCCGAAGATGAACTTGGGCGCGTTCCAGCGCTCGTTGAGGCTGAGCCAGCGTTCGATGCCGCGGGCGAAGGCGTCGATGTCCTGGTCCGTGCCCCAGAAGGCCTTCAGCTTGGTATCGCCGACGGGCCGAGAAAACCCGGCGCCAACCGCGTCGAGGAACACAAGGTCGGACTTGTCGAGCAGGCTGTCTTCGTTGTTGGCCAATTGATAGGGCGGTGCGTGCGTGGCCTGCGGGCTGTCGGTCAGCACCCGCACCGGCCCGAGCGAGCCCATGTGCAACCAGACCGTCGAAGAGCCTGGTCCTCCGTTGTAGAGGAACGTAACGGGCCGCCGCGGGCCGCCTGTGGTGTAGGCGACGTAGAACATGCTGGCGGTCGGCTTTCCGTCGTCGTCGCGGATGGTGAGCGTTCCGGCCGTCGCGGTGTAG
>DATGIN010000181.1:0-9978 GCA_035295705.1 Caulobacteraceae bacterium | reverse complement strand
ATCCAGAAGCGTTAGCGGCAAGCTTATCCGCCTCGCTTGCGGCCCATTCATGGCGCGCCGCCTTGTCGCGGCGCTCCGGCGAGGTCGACCCGAACGCCGGGCTTGACCAGCCGCGCGCCTCGCGTAGGCCTTCCGCCAATGCGTCGGGTGTGCGGGTTTGCAGGCAGTCTGGTCGCCGGAGCGGGCCGGCCGCGCGCGGCGCTCGTCCTTCTCGCTCTTCTGGCCGCCCTTTCGCTGGCTGGCCACGCTCGCTCGCAGCCGCAGCAGGCGTCGCCCGCCGCCTCGGGGCCGCGCCTCGAGGCGGAGGCCTTCGTAAGCTCGGACGGAGCGAGGCTGCCGCTGCAGCAGTGGGGGCCGCGGGCGGGCGAGCCCTGGGCCGTGATCGTCGGCGTGCACGGCATGAACGACGACTCCAACGCCTTCGAGCTGGCCGGGCCTTACTGGGCCAGGGACGGCATCCTGACCATCGCCTACGACCAGCGTGGCTTCGGCCGCTCGCCCCGGCACGGCGTCTGGGTGGGCGATGCGGTGCTGGTCGAGGACCTGCGGACGCTGATCTCGCTCGTCCGCGCCCGCTACCCGCACGCCATCCTCGCCGTGGCCGGCGAGAGCATGGGCGCGACCATCGCCGTCGAAGCCTCCGCGAACCCGCCCACCGCCGACCGCATCGTGCTGCTGTCGCCGGCGCTGTGGGGCTGGTCGACCCAGCCGGCCGCCTACAAGATCGCGCTGCGGCTGGCCGCGCGGGCGGATCCGTCCGTCAAGGTCCAGCCAGCCTGGGTGACCAAGCACCGACTCCCATCCGACAATACCGACCAGCTTCGCCACCGGCAGAGCGATCGGTACCGGGTGATCAAGGACATGCGCGTGGATGCGCTCTACGCCATGGTCGACGGCATGCAGCGGGCGAGCGACGAGCTGGGGCGGATCCCGGTCCCGATCGCCTACCTCGTCGGCGCCCACGACGAGCTCATCCCAAGGGGCGCGCTGGCGGCGGCGGCCCGCGCGCTGAAGCCGAGCGACCACTCGGCGCTGTATTCCAACGGCTGGCACCTGCTGCTGATCGACCGGCAGCGCGAGACCGTCTTCGACGACATCGCTGGCTTTATCCGCGATCCCGCCGCGCCGCTCGCGTCCGGCGCGCCGGTCGTTCCGGGCGCGCCCACCGGCGCCAACGCTCCGGCGCCGCAGGCCGCCGCGGCGCTCCGCACGCCCACGCGGCGTTAACCGGTCGTTAACGCCAACGCCGGCTTCCCAGGCGCTGCGCTGCGCGCAATGCTGGCGGAACACATGTCGAACGCGATTCGCATCCTTGGCCTCGATCCGGGCCTTCGACGGACCGGATGGGGCGTGATCGTGATCGAGGGCGCGAAGCTCGGCCACCTCGGGCATGGCGTCATCGCGCCGAAGGAGACGCTGGCGCTGTCCGAACGGCTGCTCGCGGTGTTCGAGGGGGTGGCGGAGATCGTCGCCCGCTATGCGCCCGACGAGGCCGCGATCGAGGAGACCTTCGTTACCGCCAACGGCTCGTCGACCCTGAAGCTGGGCCATGCGCGGGCGGCGGCGATCATCGCGCCGGCCCGCGCCGGCGTGCTGGTGGCGGAATACGCCGCCAAGGCGGTGAAGAAGGCGCTGGTCGGGACCGGGGGGGCAGACAAGAACCAGGTCGCCTTCATGGTCGCCCGCCTGTTGCCGTCGGTCGGGCCGACCACGGCGGACGCGGCCGACGCGCTCGCGGTCGCCATCGCCCATGCTCACGCGCGGCGCGCGCGCAGCCTCGGAGCCGCGGCATGATCGGGCGCCTCCTGGGCCGGGTGGCCGAGATCGGCGAGGAGGACGCGCTGATCGACGTCGGCGGCGTCGGCTATGTCGTCCGGAGCGGAACGCGGACGCTGTCACGCCTGCCGCCGCCCGGCGACGATGTGCTGGTGCACGTCGAGACCCAGTGGTCGGAGCAGGGGGGCTTGCGCCTCTACGGGTTCCTGGCCCGCGACGAGCGGCGCGCGTTCGTCGCGCTGCAGGCGGTGCAGGGCGTGGGCCCGAAGGCGGCGCTCGCGGTCCTGGACGTGCTGAGCCCCGCCGAGCTCGCGCAGGCGGTGGCGCGCGGCGATCGCGCCCTGTTGGCGAGGGCGCAGGGCATCGGGCCGAAGACCGCCCAGCGCATCATCGTCGAGCTCAAGGACAAGCCGATCGCCGACAGCATGGCCGCCGCCTTCCATGCCGAAGCGCGGCCGGCGCACGAGCCCACGACCGCCGGCGAGGCGATCGCGGCGCTGATGGGCCTGCAGGTCGCCGAGATCACCGCCCGGCGAGCGGTCGACGCGGCGCTGATCCGCCTCGGCGAGGAGGCGGCCACGCCGGCGCTCATCAAGGCCGCGCTACAGGAGCTCGGGCGATGAACCGCCTCGTCTCTGGCGAGCCCGAGGCGCTGGAGCCGGCCGATCGGGCGATGCGGCCGCAGACGCTGGCCGAGTTCGTCGGCCAGGCGCAGGCGAAGGCCAACCTTGCGGTGTTCATCGAGGCGGCGCGCGGCCGCGCCGAGGCGCTCGACCACGTCTTGCTGTTCGGCCCGCCCGGCCTCGGCAAGACCACGCTCGCGCAGATCATCGCCCGCGAGCTCGGGGTGAACTTCCGCGCAACCTCCGGGCCGGTGCTGGCGAAGGCCGGCGACCTTGCCGCCATCCTCACCAACCTCGAGCCGCGCGACGTGCTGTTCATCGACGAGGTGCATCGGCTGGCGCCGAACGTCGAGGAGATCCTCTATCCGGCGATGGAGGACCATGTGCTCGACCTGGTCATCGGCGAGGGGCCGTCGGCGCGCTCGGTGCGCATCGATCTGGCGCCCTTCACGCTGGTGGCCGCGACCACGCGGGCGGGGCTTCTGGCGACGCCGCTACGCGACCGCTTCGGCATCCCGCTTCGCCTGGACTTCTATTCGACGAAGGAGCTCGAGCAGGTGCTGACCCAGGCCGCGCGCAAGCTCGGCACGCCGCTCACAGACGACGGCGCAGCCGAGATCGCCCGCCGCAGCCGCGGCACCCCGCGCGTGGCCGGCCGGCTGCTGCGCCGCGTGCGCGACTTCGCCGGCGCCGAGGGCGCGGAGCGGATCGACCGCGCCGCCGCCGCGCGGGCGCTCGTGCGCCTGGAGGTCGACGAGGCCGGCCTGGACGCGCTGGACCGCAAATACCTGAAGGCGCTGATCGAGAACTACGGCGGCGGGCCGGCGGGCGTCGAGACGCTGGCCTATGCGATCGCCGAAGCGCGCGACGCGGTCGAGGACGTGGTCGAGCCGTTCCTTCTGCAGCAGGGTTTCATCCAGCGGACGCCGCGCGGGCGCATGGCCTGCGCCAAGGCTTACGGGCATCTGGGGTTCAAGCCGCCGGCAAAGTCGATCGCCGTGCAGCCGGGCCTCTTCGAGGACGAGGGTTGAGCGGCGGCGGCGATCCGTCGGCGGGCCGCTTCGAAGGCAAGACGCACGTCCTGCCGGTGCGGGTCTATTACGAGGACACGGACCTGACCGGGGTAGTCTACCACGCCAACTACCTGCGCTTCTTCGAGCGCGGCCGCTCCGACTTCCTCAGGCTGGCCGGGGTCGACCACGCGAGCCTGCTGGCGCGCGACGATCCGGCCGCGTTCGCGGTGACCAAGATGACGGTCGAGTTCCGCCGCCCGGCGCGCATCGACGACGCGCTCGAGGTCACGACCGAGTTCACCGACGCGCGCGGCGTTCGGCTGAACGTCGCCCAGCAGATCAGGCGCGGCGCGACGCCGATCGCGGCCGCCGACGTCGAAGTTGTATGCATCAACACGGAGGGTCGCGTACGGCGTCCGCCAGCCGAGCTGGTCGCCGCGCTACGGCCCTGGTTTTCGCGTGAATCGCCTTAGTTTCACCACCCTGGCCGCCCTAGTGGGCGCAAGTCGGGTCTAAGGGCCGAAATCGCTTCGCATGGACGCACAGAGCGCGCTCACGCCGGAAAGCTTCTCCCTCTTCGCCGTCTTCATGCGCGCCGACTGGGTGGTGAAATTGGTCCTGGTCGGCCTCTTCCTGGCCTCGATCTGGTCCTGGACCGTGATCATCGACAAGCTCTTCCGCTTCGCGGCGCTGAACCGCCAGGCGGACCAGTTCGAGCGCGAGGTCGACTCCGGCCGCTCGCTGGAGGAGGTGGCGGCGCAGGCGGGCGAGAATCCGCGGCACGCCCTGCCGCGCATGCTCCTGGCCGCCCTTTCCGATTGGCGCGAAGGGCGCGGCAAGGCGCCGAACGAAACGGCGACGGCGCTCCTGCTGCAACGGATCGACCGGGCGCTCGATTCGATCATCGCCCGCGAGGGCGCGCGGGTGGAGGAGGGGCTGGGAACGCTGGCGATCGTCGCCACCGCCTCGCCGTTCGTGGGCCTGTTCGGGACCGTCTGGGGCATCATGCACGCCTTCCAGTCGATCGCGGTGCAGAAGAACACCAACCTGGCGGTGGTGGCGCCGGCGATCGCCGAGGCGCTGCTGGCGACCGCCATCGGGCTCGCCGCCGCCATCCCGGCCTACATCGCCTACAACAAGTTCACCACCGACGCCGGCAAGTTCACCAACCGCCTGGAAGGCTTCGCCGACGAGCTTTCCGCCGCCGTCTCCCGCCGCCTCGGCGAGCGCATGCAGAGCTGAGCTGAGGCGATGCCGCTCTCGCTCGACTCCTCCGACCAGCGCCGCGGGCGCCGTCGCGGGCGGGGCCGCAGGTCGCTGGCCGAGATCAACGTCACGCCGCTGGTCGACGTGATGCTGGTGCTGCTCATCATCTTCATGATCTCGGCGCCGCTGCTGACCGCCGGCGTCTCGGTGCAGCTGCCGAAGACCGAGGCGGCGGCGATGCAGAACCAGACGCAGCCGCTGACGATCACCATCAAGGCCGACGGCACGATCTACGTGCAGGCGATCGAGACGCCGTTCAACGCGCTTGCGCCGAAGATGCGCGCACTGGCCGACACGGGATTCTCCAAGCCCGTCTACGTGCGGGCCGACGGCCGCGCGCCCTATGCGATCGTCGCGCAGGTGATGGCCAGCCTGCAGCAGTCAGGCTTCACCTCGATCGGTCTGATCACCGACACCGGCGGGCCCTCCTCCGGGCTCGAAGGGCCGGGCAACACGGCGGGGCCCTGAAGCGATGCCCAGCCGCACGGACCGCTACCCGGCGCTTGCCGCCTCGGCGCTGCTGCACGCCGCCATCATCCTCTCGGCGCTGATCGCCTGGCCGTGGGCGAAGACGCTCCGCGCGGGCGACGTCGTGCCCGTGACGCTGGTGAGCTCCGCCGATCTGCAGGCGCCGGCGCCGGCCGTACAGGCGCCGAAGCCGGCGCCCGCCGCCACGCCAGAGCCGACGCCGGAGGCGCCGCCGCAGCCGGTCGCCCAGGAAGAGCACCAGACCCCGCCGGCCCCGGCGCACAAGGCGACTCCGACGCCGAAGACCGTTCCGGCGCCCACGCCGAAAGCAACGCCAACGCCGGCGGCCAAGGCCGCGCAGACGCCGACGAAGGCGCATCCGCAGGAAGAGCCGAACGAGAACTGGGAGGCGCTCGCCCAGAGCCTGGCCCGACAAGAGCGTCCGTCGGGAGCGCGGCAGTCGTCGGCCTCGAAGGGCGCGCCGCGGCCAAACCAGGCGCTGCAGGCGCGCTCGACGCAAGGGGTGGCGGCGACGCTCGCCTCCGGGCCGGCCAGCCCGCAAGCCGCCGCGGCGCTGGGCGCGCTCCAGGGCGAGCTCGCGCACCTTTGGAACCCCAATTGCGGCGTCCCGGTCGGCGACCTCTTGATCAAGGTCAGCTTCCGCATCGGGTCGAACGGCCAGCTGGTCGGCGAACCCGGCTCGTCGGCCGCCGGCGGGGCGGGCCTTCCGGCGCAGGTGGCGGCCGAGCGCGCCGTCCGCGCCGTCAACATGGCCAATCCGTTCGCCGACCCGCAGTTTGCGGCGCTTTATGGTCAAAATGTTACCGTGACCTTCGCGCAGAAGCATCACTGTTCCAGCTGATGAGGGACGCATGACCGTTCGCAAGCCGTGGGGCGCGGCTCTGTTCATTCTCATGGCGGCGGCGCTGTTCCTGCCCGCGCGCCCGGCGTCTGCCGACGTCAGCGTCGATGTGAACCAGGGCGTGCTGCAGCCGATGCCGATCGCGGTTCCGGCCTTCGGCGGCGCGCAGGGCGCCGAGATCGCCAGGGTGATCGAGGAAGACCTCTCCGGCTCCGGCCTCTTTCGGCCGCTGGACAGTTCCAGCTTCCCGGAGAAGTCGCTCGACGTGAACGTCCAGCCGCAGTTCGCGCAGTGGAAGCAGATCAACGCCCAGGCGCTGCTGGACGGCCAGGCGACGACCGACCCCGACGGGCGCATGCGCGTCGATTTCCGCCTCTGGGACGTGTTCGCCAACAAGCAGCTGGTCGCCTTCCAGTACTCGTCGACTCCCGACAACTGGCGCCGGCTCGCGCACAAGATCGCCGACGAGGTCTACACGCGGCTCACCGGCGAGAAGGGATACTTCGACACCCGCGTCGTGTTCGTGGCCGAGAGCGGGCCGAAGACCAAGCGCATCCGCCGCCTCGCGATCATGGACCAGGATGGCTACAACCCGAGCTACCTGACGGACGGCGCCTACCAGGTGTTCACCCCCAGGTTCTCGTCGAACGACCAGGAGATCACCTTCATGGTCCTCAAGGATTCGGGGGCCGCGATCTACCTGTTCAACATCCAGACCGGGCGCGAGGAAACGCTGGGTCAGTTCAAGGGGATCGTCTTCGCCCCGCGGTTCTCTCCCGACGGCAGCAAGGTGGCGCTGTCGATGGTCAAGAACGGCGCCAGCAACATCTACGTCATGGACCTGCGCTCGCGGCAGGTGCGGCAGCTGACGTTCGACGTCGCCGTCGACACCTCGCCCAGCTTCTCGCCGGACGGATCGAAGATCGTGTTCAACTCCGACCGCGCCGGCGGTCCGCAGCTCTACGTCATGAACGCCGACGGGTCGAACCAGCACCGGATCTCGTTCGGGGAGGGCCGCTACACCACCCCGGTCTGGTCGCCGAACGGCGACATGGTGGCGTTCACGAAGCAGACAGGTTCGACCTTCCACATCGGGATCATGCACCCCGATGGCTCGGCCGAGCGCATCCTGACCACCAGCTACCTCGACGAGGGCCCGACCTGGGCGCCGAACGGGCGGGTCATCATGTTCTCGCGCGAAACGCCCGGCGGCGGGGCGCGTTTATGGACCGTGGACGTGACCGGCCAGGTGTCGCGGGCGGCCGCCTTCCCTGGCGGCGCCTCCGATCCGGCATGGTCGCCGTTGCTGCCGTGAGGCCGCGCTCATCATCGCGCCCGTGTCCGCGGCGCGGGATTTTGTCGAGACAGCGTAAAGCCGTGGCGCCACTATCGGCGCTCGCCAGGGCTGCGCTGCAAGGAGAAAGCAGATGAAGTTGACGGTCTTGGGGGGTGTTCGACTGGTCCTGGTCGCCGGGCTGGCGGTCTCGATCGCAGCCTGCCAATCGCACCCGAAGCCCGCTCCGCTGGGGCCGACCGGCAACGGGCCGTCAGGCCCGGGCCCCTATACGCCGCCGGAGCAGGGGCCTGTCTCCGAGACGCCGGGCGCCCCGATCCCCGGCTCGGTGCAGGACTTCGTGATCGCCGCGGGCGACCGGGTCTACTTCGACACCGATCAGTATTCGATCCGCCCCGACGCGGTCGACATCCTGACCCGTCAGGCGCAGTGGCTCGGCCGCTATCCCGCCGTGCAGGTGCGCATCGAAGGCAATTGCGACGAACGCGGCACCCGCGAGTACAACTTCGGTCTGGGCGCGCGGCGGGCGAACGCGGTGCGCGAGTTCCTGATCAACCACGGCGTCGACGCCGGGCGCATCACCACCGTCTCCTATGGCAAGGAGCGGCCGATCGACCCGGGCTCCGACGAGGCGGCGTGGTCGAAGAACCGCAACGCCCATACGCAGATCGTGGCCGGGGCGCCCGGCGCGAACCCCGGGGACTAGCGGGGCCGCAGGGCGCCAAAGTTTGGTCAACGCTTTCGTGAGAGGGTCGCGCGCGATGATCCTGCGCAGCTTGTTGCTCGTCTCGATGACCGCGGCGCTCGCCGCCGCGCCCTTCTCGGCGACGCTGGCCCAGGACGAGCGCGGCCCCGAACAGGGCCTGCGGGATCGCATCGACCGGCTGGAGAGGCAGCTGCAGGAGGTGCGCGAGATCGTCCTGCAGGCGCGCGCGACCGGCAAGCCGATCGAGATCAAGGAATCCGGGCCCGATCCGATGGTCACGGCGCTGTCCAGCCGCGTCGACGACATGGAGCAGTCGCTGCAGGGCCTGAACCGGCAGGTCGACGACGTCACGCACCAGCTCGACATGGCGCGCAAGGACGCGGCGGACCAGCGCTCGCTGGTCCAGGCGCTGGGCGATCGGGTCGACAAGCTCGAGAAGGCGGTCGCGGCGTTGCAGGCGCCCCCGCCGGCCGCGCAGCCGGCCGCGGGCGAGACAGGGGCGGCGCCGGAGGCTGGCCCGCCGCCGGCCGCCGACGCCGGCGACCCCAAGGCTGCCTATGCGCACGCGCGGCAGCTGCTTCTGAACGGGGACTATCCGGCCGCCCAGGCGGCGTTCCAGGCCTATGTCGACCAGTACGGCGCGACGCGGCAGGCGGCCGAGGCCCGCTATTGGCTGGGCGAGACCAAGTACGTGCAGGAGGACTACGCCGGGGCCGCCGCCGCCTACATCGGCGCCACGAAGGGCTGGCCGCAGACGTCCTGGGCGCCGGACGCCACGGTCAAACTGGCGCTGGCGCTGATCGAGCTGCACCGGTCGAGCGACGCCTGCGCGGCGCTCGCCGAGTTCGACCGCCATTACGCCAAGGGCGCAGGACCCGCCAAGACACGCGCGGACGCTGCGCGGATCAGGGCCAAGTGCGGGGCCTGAACCTCGAGCGGTTCGACCAGCGCCTGGACGCGACGCTCAGCCAGCCGCTGGCGGTCGCTTTCTCCGGCGGCGGGGACTCGCTAGCCGCGCTGATCGCCAGCGCGGCGTGGGCGAATGCCTGCGGCCGGCCCGTGCTGGCGCTCCATGTCGACCACCGTCTGCAGCCGAAGAGCGGCGCCTGGCGCGACTTCGCCGCCGAGGCCGCCGAGCGGCTCGGGGCCCAATTCCGCGCACTGACCTGGGACGATGCAAAGCCGAGCCGGGGCCTGGCGGCGGCGGCGCGGCGCGGCCGCCACGCGATGATCGCCGAAGCGGCGCGTGCGGCGGGGGCGAGCGTCGTGGTGTTCGGCCACACGGCGGACGACCTCGCCGAAGCGGCGCTGATGCGCAGCGAAGGCTCGACGCTGGGGGCGCTCGGCGTCTGGCGGCCGTCGCCGGTCTGGCCGGAGGGCCGCGGGATGATGCTGTTCCGCCCGTTGCTGCGCGCGCGGCGGGCCGACATCCGCGCCGCCTTGCGGGCCGCCGGCTGGAGGTGGATCGACGATCCCGCCAACGCCGACCGCCGCAGCCCTCGGGCGCGCGCGCGGACGGCGCTCGACCCGACACGGCCGGCGCCCGCGCCTGACGCCGATTGCGCCGGCGCGGCCCGGCTCGCGCTCGCCGCCGCCGCCGACGCCTGGGGCGCCATCCGCCTCGACCGCCGCAGCCTGCTGGCAGCCCCGCGGCCGGCGGCGGAGAAGGTTCTGGCGGCGGCGATGCTTTCGACCGGGGGCGGCGAGCGCCCGCCGCGCCGCCGCTCGCTCGCGCGCCTGCTCGAGCGCCTCGAGGCCGGCGGCGACGTCACCGCGACGCTCGCCGGCGCGCGGCTCCAAGCGCGCGCGAACACGATCCTGGTGGTGCGCGAGGCCGGCGAAGCCGCGCGCGGCGGCCTTGCCGAGGCGCTCCTGCCGGCCGCGGCGCCGACGGTGTGGGACGGCCGTTTCGAACTGCGCGCGGGCTGTGCGCCCAGCGCGGTCAGAGCGCTCGGCGGGCGCGGCAAGCA
>DATGIN010000180.1:0-13200 GCA_035295705.1 Caulobacteraceae bacterium | reverse complement strand
GATCGCCTGGCGGGGCGCGGACAGTGACGAAAAGGGCGTGGACGCCAAGGATGGGCGCGTGCTCGTCGAGGTCGATCCGCGCTACTTCCGGCCGACCGAAGTCGAGGTTCTGAGGGGCGACGCCTCGAAGGCGCGCGAGCGTCTCGGATGGACGCACGAAACCGACTGGCGACAGCTCTGCGAGGAGATGGTGGCCGAGGACCTCGTCGCGGCGCCCAAGGAGCAGCCGCACCTTGCCGACTGACGCCCTCTTCCCGCTGCAGGGCAAGCGCGTGTGGATCGCCGGCCACCGAGGGATGGTCGGTCGGGCGCTGGTGCGGCGCCTGGCCAGCGAGGACTGCGAAGTACTCACGGTCGATCGCGTCGACCTGGACCTGCGCCGGCAAGAGCCGACCGAGAGGTGGATCGCGAGCGCGCGGCCGGATGCAATCTTCCTTGCTGCAGCGCGGGTCGGCGGGATCCTGGCGAACGACACCCGCCCGGCCGAGTTCCTGGCCGACAACCTGGCGATCCAGAACAACGTGATCGAGGGCGCCCGGCGCGCGGGCGTCGGCAAGTTGCTCTTCCTCGGCTCCAGCTGCATCTACCCCCGGCTCGCGCCGCAGCCGATCGCCGAAGAGGCGCTGCTGACGGGGCCGCTGGAGCCGACCAACGAATGGTACGCGATCGCCAAGATCGCGGGCCTGAAGATGGCGCAGGCGTATCGTCGCCAATACGGCTGCGACTTCATCTCGGCGATGCCGACCAATCTCTACGGGCCGGGCGACAACTACGACCTGGCGAGCTCGCACGCGCTGGCCGCCCTCGTCCGCAAGGCGCATGAAGCAAAGCTGAGCCGATCACGGACTCTCAGCATCTGGGGGTCCGGCGAGCCCCTGCGGGAGTTCCTCTACGTCGACGACTGCGCCGATGCGCTGGTCTTCCTGATGACCCGCTACTCCGGCGACGGGCACGTCAACGTCGGCAGCGGCGACGAGGTGAGCATCGCGGAGCTCGCCGAGCTGGTTAAGACGACGGTCGGGCTGAAGGCCGACCTGGTGCACGACCTTGCGAAGCCGGACGGCGCGCCCCGCAAGCGCCTGGATACGACCAAGCTCGAGACTCTCGGGTGGCGTCGCCGGGTCCCCTTGCCCGAAGGCCTGCGCGAGACCTATCGCTGGTTCCTCGAGCACAGCGCGGAGATCGCCGCGACCTGATCTGAGCGCCCGCGCCGGACGTCACGCGCGCGTGATGGACAAACGCCGCGCGCGGTGCTTACGACGCGGACCGCGAGGCGGGAAAGCGGCTCATGTCCTTCCAGTTCCCTGAGCGCATGAGCCCGGCGTTGCTCGCCCGCTTCGCGCGGCGACGCTTTGCACCCAGCCGCGGCGACCTCGTCACCATCTTCATGCTCGCGGGCCTGGCCGTCCTCGTCGTGCACGGCGCCGAGCAGATGGGCCGCCCACTGAGCGCGCTGCAGGTGGCGCCGGTGGTGCTCGAGCCCGCGCGGTTGCCGGGCTACGCCCTGCTCACCGTGCTGCGCATGTTTGCGGCGCTGGGCGCCTCGCTCGTCTTCACGTTCGTGTTCGCCACGCTGGCGGCGAAGAGCCGCAAGGCCGAGCTGGTCATCATCCCCGCGCTCGACATCCTGCAGTCGATCCCGGTGTTCGGGTTCCTGACCTTCACGGTCACCTTCTTCATGAACCTGTTCCCCGGCAACGAGCTGGGGGCCGAGGCGGCGGCGATCTTCGCGGTATTCACGGCCCAGGCCTGGAACATGGCCTTCAGCTTCTACCAGTCGCTGAAGACGCTGCCGGCCGACCTGGACGAGGCGGCGCGCCAGTTCGGCCTTTCGCCATGGGGCCGCTTCTGGCGGCTGGAGCTCCCGTTCGCCACGCCGGCCCTCGTTTGGAACACGATGATGTCGATGTCCGGCGCCTGGTTCTTCGTCGTCCTGTCCGAAGCGATCACCGTCGGCAACACCACCGTCGACCTGCCCGGCATCGGCTCGTGGCTGGCGCTGGCGGGGGAGCGTGGCGACACGCGCGCCGTCGTCTGGGCGGTCGCCACCATGGCGATCGTAATCGTCCTCTACGATCAGCTGTTGTTCCGGCCCATCGTGGCCTGGGCCGACAAGTTCCGCTTCGAGCAGACGGCTGCGCAAGAACCGCCGCGGTCCTGGTTCTTCGATCTTCTGAAGCGGATGCGGCTCTTGCCGCGCCTCGTGCGCCCGGTCTCCCAGACGCTCACGAGCCTGCCGCCGCTGCGCGGCGTCCGCATACAGCCCGCCAAGGGCATGGATCGCGGGCTCAGTCAGGCCCTCGACTGGCTTTGGCGGGCGGTGGTGGCCGCCGCGGCGCTGGGCGGCGCCTGGCTGCTCTACCGTTACATCAGTGAATTCCTGAGCGTGCACGACGGGCTGGTAGTGTTCGCGCGTGGCCTCCTCACCCTGCTCCGCGTCATCGTCCTGATCGCCCTCGCCAGCCTGATCTGGGTGCCGATCGGAGTTTGGATCGGCCTTCGCCCGGCGTGGACCGAACGGGTGCAGCCGATCGCGCAGTTCCTCGCCGCCTTCCCCGCCAATGTGCTCTTCCCCATCGCGGTCGGCGTGATCGTGGCGCTGCGGCTGGCCCCCGACGTCTGGCTCTCGCCGCTCATGATTCTCGGCGCGCAGTGGTACATCCTCTTCAACGTCATCGCCGGCGCCAGCGTCCTGCCGAACGACCTGAAGGAGGCGGCCGCGGTCTTCCGCGTGCGCCGCTGGCAGTGGTGGCGCGAGGTCGCGCTGCCGGGGATCTTCCCCTACTACGTGACCGGCGCCCTGACCGCCTCGGGCGGAGCCTGGAACGCCAGCGTGGTCGCTGAGGTCGTCACCTGGAACCACACCAAGATCGAAGCGAAAGGGCTGGGCTCCTACATTGCAGACGCGACCGCCGCCGGCGACTATCGGCGCGTGGCGCTGGGGATCGCGGTGATGGCTCTGTTCGTGATCGCCATCAATCGGACGGTCTGGCGGCCGCTGTACGGCTACGCGGCGCGCCGGCTGCGGCTCGACTAGAGGGAGACGTCAATGTCCGTCACCGACGCTCCTGTCCGCGAAACCGACATCGATCTCGTCGAGGTCCGCGACGTTCGTCACGTGTACGGCAAGGGCGCCGGCTCGAACCTGCTCGTGCTCGACAACGTCGATCTTACGCTGAAGCCCAACGAGATCGTCGGCCTGCTCGGCCGCTCAGGCTCGGGCAAGTCCACGCTGTTGCGCGCCATCTCCGGCCTCATCCGCCCGACAGAGGGCTCGATCACCGTGCGCGACATTCCGGGCGACGACACCGCACACGGCGTCGCCATGGTGTTCCAGAGCTTCGCCCTCTTCCCCTGGTTGACAGTGCTTCAGAACGTCGAGCTCGGCCTGGAGGCGCAAGGCGTGCCGCCCGATGCGCGGCGAAAGCGCGCCATCGACGCGATCGACCTGATCGGCCTCGACGGGTTCGAGAGCGCCTATCCGAAGGAGCTCTCCGGCGGCATGCGCCAGCGGGTCGGTCTCGCCCGCGCCCTGGTCGTCCAGCCCACGGTTCTCTTGATGGACGAGCCGTTCTCCGCCCTCGACGTGTTGACGGCGGAGACGTTGCGCACCGACCTGCTCGATCTCTGGTGCGAAGGGCGCATGCCGATCCGCTCGATCCTGATGGTGACCCACAACATCGAGGAAGCGGTCCTGATGTGCGACCGCATCTGCGTGTTCGCGTCCAACCCCGGGCACATCATCGCCGAGATCAAGGTCGACCTGCCGCAGCCCAGAAAGCGGCTCGACCCGGCCTTCCGCGCCCTGGTCGACGACATCTACGCCCGCATGACCGCGCGCCCGGCGACCCCGGCGGCGAGCGTGGGCGCTTTTGCGGGCACGGGGATCGGCCTTGCGCTGACGCACATCTCGACGAACACGCTGAACGGGATGATCGAGTCGGTGTTCGCGCCGCCGAACAACGGCAGGGCCGAGCTGCCCGACCTCGCCAGCGAGCTGCAGCTGGAAGCGGACGAGCTGCTTCCCATCGCAGAGACGCTGCAGCTGATGCGCTTCGCCGAGATCGAGGGGCGGATGATCCGCCTGACGCCGGCCGGGCGGCGCTACGCCAACGCCGACGTCGACGAGCGCAAGCACATGTTCGCACAGCACCTGCTGACCTATGTGCCGCTGGCCGCCCACATCCGCCGCGTCCTCGACGATCGCGCCGCGCACCAGGCGCCGGCCCGCCGCTTCCGCGACGAGCTCGAGGACTTCATGAGCGAGGACTACGCCGAGGAGACCCTGGATGCGGTGATCACCTGGGGGCGATACGCGGAAGTGTTCGCCTACCGCGAAGACGTCGACCGCTTCAGCCTCGAGGACCCTGGTTAGTCGCGCGCCAGCGACAGGGGCGCGGCGACCGACTCCAGGGGCTTTCGCTCCGCATCGATCCCGAGCATGGCTTCGATAACCGCGGCCGCGAGCATCGCTGCGGCGCCGACCAGATAGCCGATGAACAGCTCCGGCCGCGACTTGTCCTCGATCAAGCGGCCGAACAGCGCGGGCGCCACGACGCCGCCGACGCCCGTGCCGACGGCGTAGAAGAGCGCGATGGCCACGGCGCGGATCTCGATCGGGAACGACTCGCCAACCGTCAGGTAGCCGGCGCTGGCGGCGGCCGAGGCGAAGAAGAAGATCACGGTCCACGCAGCGGTCTGCTCGACCGCCGTGAGCAGGCCATGCGCGAACAGCCAGCCGGTGAGCGCGAGCAGGATGCCGGAGAGCGCGTACGTGCCGCCGATCATCACCCGCCTGCCGACGCTGTCGAACAGGCGCCCCAGCAAGAGCGGGCCAAAGAAGTTTCCGACCGCAAACGGCAGCAGGTACCAGCCGACGCTGGCGGCCGGCACGGCGTAGAAGTTGGTCAGAATGAGCGCGTAGGTGAAGAAGATGGCGTTGTAGCAGAACGCCTGGCTGGCCATCAGGCTCAGGCCCACGAACGTGCGCCGCGGGTAGGTCAGGACAAGCGTGCGGGCGACATCGAGCCAGCCGCCGCGCGCGGACGCGACCAGGCGGATGACCTCGGCGCTCTCCGCGGGCTCCACCGCCTGGCCCTGCGCGGCGACCCCGGCCTCGATTTCCGCGATCACGGCGTGCGCCTCGTCCGCGCGGCCGTGCGTCATCAGCCAGCGCGGGCTCTCCGGGATCAGGCGACGGATCGAGATGATGACGACGCCCAGCGCCGCGCCGACCAGGAACGCGACCCGCCAACCCAGCCAGACTGGAAAGACATGCTCGTCGAGCACGACGACCGACGCCACCGCGCCCAGCGCCGCCCCCACCCACCAGCTGCCGTTGATGGTCAGATCGGTGACGCCTCGCCGCCTGGCCGGGATGAGCTCCTGCACCGCCGAGTTGATGGCGGCGTACTCGCCGCCGATCCCGGCGCCGGTGAAGAAGCGGCAGACCGCGAACGCGGCGAAGTTCCACGCCAGGCCGCTGGCGACGGTGGCGCCGAGGTAGAGGCCGACGGTTACGAAGAAGAGGCGCCGACGGCCAAACGCGTCGCTCAAGCGCCCAAATCCGACCGCTCCCAGCACCGCGCCGACGAGGTAGGCGCTGGCGCTCAAGCCCACTTGCGCCTCGCTGAGGCCGAGCGCGCGGTGGTCGGCGAGCACGCCGGACAGCGCGCCGACCAGCGTCACCTCGAGGCCGTCCAGAATCCAGGCGACCCCCAGCGCGACGATGACCATCCAATGGAAGCGGCTCCACGGCAGCCGGTCCAGCCTGGCGGGCGCGTTGGTCTCGACGATCTCTTGTGCGTTCATGCTTTGAAGGGCCCGGCCAATCCTAGGCCGATTAACGCCCAGGCCGAAAGGAAGGCGCCCACATGGCCCGTCGCAAGCTCGCCGCCTATCAAGCCAAGCGGGATTTCGCCAAGACCGCCGAGCCAAGCGGCGCGGGCGACGTTCCGGGGTCGGAGCACCTGCGCTACGTGGTCCAGAAGCACGCGGCGAGCCGCTTGCACTACGACTTCCGCCTGGAGCTGGGCGGGGTCTTCAAGTCGTGGGCCGTCACGCGCGGGCCGTCGCGCGATCCGCGCGACAAGCGCCTGGCCGTCGAAGTGGAAGACCACCCGCTGGACTACGGCGACTTCGAGGGCACGATCCCCAAGGGCCAGTACGGTGGCGGGACGGTCGAGATCTGGGATCGGGGCTACTGGGCGCCGGAGGGACGCCGCTCGGCGCAACAGCAGCTGAAGAAGGGCGAGCTCAAGTTCGTCCTGGAGGGCGACAAGCTGCACGGCGGCTACGTGCTGGTCCGCATGCGCGGCGACGAACGCGGCCGCAACAACTGGCTCCTGATCAAGCATCGTGATCCCGCGGCGCGCGACGGCGACGCCGACGCCCTGCTGAAAGAGGATCGTTCGGTCGCCTCGGGACGCTCGATGGAGCAGATCGCGGCGGGCCGCGGCAGGGCGCCGAGGCCGTTCATCACCGCCAAGGGCGGCGGCCCGAAGCCGAGGGCCGATGCGGTCTGGACCTCGAACCGCTCGGGTGACCTGCCCGCGGACGCCGAGCCGCGGCCGAGAGCGACGGCTCGGCGGCGGCGCAAGTCCGGCGGAGAAATGCCCGACTTCGTGGAGCCCGAGCTATGCCGGCTGGTCGAGCGGCCGCCCAGCGGCGGCGGCTGGGAGCATGAGATCAAGTTCGACGGCTATCGGCTGCAGCTGCGCATCAAGGGCGGTCACGCGGCGCTTCGCACCCGCAAGGGCCTGGACTGGAGCGACAAGTTCCCCGAGATCGTGCGCGAGGCGGCCGCTCTGCCGGATGCGATGATCGACGGCGAGGTCGCCGCCCTCGACGCCCACGGCGTCTCGGACTTCGCTGCGCTCCAGGCGGCCCTGTCCGACCGTAAGACCGGCGACCTGGTCTTCTTTGCCTTCGACCTGATGTTCGCCGAAGGCCAGGACCTGCGGGCGCTGCCGCTCGGCGAGCGCAAGCAGCGGCTGCAGGCGCTGTTGGCGGGCGCGGCCGGAGACCGAATCCGCTACGTCGACCACTTCGTCGAGCCGGGCGAAGCGGTGCTGCGCTCCGCCTGCAAGCTCTCGCTCGAAGGCATCGTCTCCAAGCGCATCGATTCGCCCTACCGTGCAGGGCGCGTCGGAGATTGGACGAAGGCCAAGTGCCGCGGCGGCGAAGAGGTGGTCATCGGCGGCTGGTCGGGCGAAGGCAACCAGCTCCGCTCGCTCATGGTGGGGGTCCACCGCGGCGGGCGGCTCGTCTACACAGGCAAGGTCGGCACGGGGTTCGGGCGCGAAGCGGTCGCAAGACTGCTGCCGAAGCTGCAGGCGGTGGAAGCCAACCGCTCGCCTTTCACCGGCGGCGAAAAACCGCCCAGAGCCGCCAACCAGCATTGGACGCGGCCGGAATTGGTCGCCGAGATCGAGTTCGCCGGCTGGACGGGTTCCGGCATGGTTCGGCAGGCGGCGTTCAAGGGCCTTCGCGAGGACAAGCCGGCCGAGGAAGTCGAGGCGGAATCGCCTGCGTCGGCCGGGTCGGCCGAGCTCGCCCGGCCCGCATCGGTTGGCCGCGCGGCGGTCGTGAGCGCCCGAAAGGGCGGGCCAAGCACGGTGATGGGCGTGACGATCTCGCACCCGGACAAGCCCTTGTGGCCGGATGCCGGAGACGGGAGGCCGGTGACCAAGCGCGACCTCGCCGCCTACTTCGAGGGAGTTGCGGAGTGGATCATGCCGCATATCAGCGGCCGGCCCTGCTCCATCATCCGCATCCCCGATGGCATCGCGGGAGAGCGGTTCTTCCAGCGCCACGCCATGAAGGGCGCCTCCAGCCTCTTCACCTTCGTGCAGGTCCTCGGGGATCACGCGCCCTATCTGCAGATCGACCGGCCCGAGGGCCTCATCGCCGCCGCCCAGATCGCCGCGGCCGAGCTGCACCCCTGGAACTGCCTTCCGGGCCGTCCCGACCGGCCAGGGCGGCTGGTGTTCGACCTCGACCCCGCGCCGGACGTTCCTTTCACGCGCGTGATCGAGGCGGCGCGCGAGCTGCGCGAGCGGCTGGACGCGCTGGGACTCGTTGGCTTCTGCAAGACCACCGGCGGCAAGGGTCTGCACGTCACGACCCCGCTGGCGGCCTCGAAGCTCGCTTGGCCGGTCGCCAAGGCGTTCGCGCAAGCCGTCTGCCGCCAGATGGTGGACGACAGCCCGACCCGCTACGTCCTGAACATGGCGAAGTCGAAGCGCAGCGGCCGGATATTCCTCGACTACCTGCGCAATGACCGCACGGCGACGGCGGTCGCGCCGCTGTCGCCGCGCGCCCGGGACGGCGCGCCCGTCTCCATGCCGCTCACCTGGACGCAGGTGCGCGCCGGTCTCGATCCGAAGCGCTACACGCTCCGCACCGCGCCGGCCCTGATCGCCAAGAGCAGCGCCTGGGAGGGCTACGATAAGGCCGCCAAGCCCCTCGCGGCAGCGATCAAGAAGCTCGGCCGGGCGATGGCGGCGTAGCTCCGCTAGGCGCGCTTTCGCGGTTTCGCGTGGTGGCTGGCGGCGGCTCGGGGCCTGCGCGCCCGGCCCGCTCCGCCCTTCCCTTTCGCGCCCAGGCTCTTCCGGAGCGCCGCCATCAAGTCGATCACCTCGCCGCTTTTCGGCTCTTCGGCCTTCACCGGCCGCTTGCCGCGCTGCTTGTCGCGTATGAGCGCGCGCAATGCATCCTCGTAGCGGTCGACGAACTTGGACGGGTCGAACGGACCTTCCTTCTGCTCCATGATCTTGACCGCGACCTCGACCATCTCCGGGTCGGCCCGCTTGGCCGGGATGTCCTCGAACGCCTCGGCCGGATCGCGCACCTCGTCGTGGCTGCGCAGCGAATAGGCCAGCATGCCTTTGTCGCGTGGCTCGATCGCCAACAGGCGCTCACGCGTGTGCATGACCAAGCGGCCGAGCGCGATCCGCTCGGTCTCGCGCATGGCGTCCCGGATGACGCTGTAGGCCTCCACCGCCATCTTGCCGTCGGGGACCAGGAAGTAGGGCTCGTCCCAATAGAGCCGGTCGATCTCGTCGGCCGCCACGAACGTGTCGATGTCGATGGTGCGGATGCTCTCCAGCCGTACGCTTTCGATCTCGTCGTCGGTCAGGACGATGTACCGGTCCTTGTCGACCTCGTAGCCCTTGACGATATCGTCGCGGTCGACCGGGCCCGTCTCCGGGTCGGTCGGGATCATGCGGATGCGGTTGTTGGTGCCCTTGTGCAGCATGTTGAAATGCACCTCGCCGGTGCGGGCGGTCGCGGTGTAGAGGGCGACGGGGCAGGTCACCAGCGACAGACGCAGGTGTCCCTGCCAGGTTGGACGGGTGGCCATTGAGCGCGCGCCTTGAACGACTGTGCTGGTTGAACGCCCGCGGCGCCGGGGACGTTCAGCGTTTCCTCACGTGAGGGCACGCTCGCCGGTCGTCACCGTCGACGCGCGTGGACGCCGATGTCCAGTGCCGACGCTGAAGCTCCGCCGGGCGCTCGAGGCGCTCTTGCCCGGTCAGACGGTCCTTCTGGTCGCCGACGATCCCATGGCGCGGATCGACGTGCCTCACTTCGCTCAGGAAGCGGGCCACGCGCTGGCGGAGACCTTCGAAGACGCCGGCGCGCTCAGCTTCCTGATCACGAAGGGCGCTTCGGCCGCGCCAGGTGATTGAGGTGCGCCCGGCCGCTCGTCGGATCGACCAGGAGCTCGATCTCGGTTGTCAACGCGGCTCCGAGGAAGATCGCGTTCACGGTCCATGACAGCCACACCAGCATGACGATCACGGCCGCGATCGATCCGTAGGTCGCGCCGTAGTTGGCGATCTGGGTCGCGTAGACCGAGCTCGCCCATGACGCGGCGAGGGAGAGAGCGGCCGCCGCGACGCCGCCGACGGCGGACAGCCGCCAGGGCACCGGCGTGCTCGACATCGCGTAGCGGTAGACGAGCGTAAGCCCGATGCTGAGGCCCACCGACGTCCACGTCCATTCGTTCAGGAAGAATCCGAGGTGCAGCGGAACCGTAAGCTCGCTGCGCGCGAACCGCAGGGCCAGGAACAGGCCAGACACCAGCGTCAACAGCAGGAAGGCGCCGACGAGCGCGAACGCCGCCAAGAGATTGAAGCTCAGGAAGCCGCGCGGCGCCTCCTCGTCGTGGATGAACGAGAGACCGGCGAAGAGGGCCTTAAATCCCCGATGGGCGGCGTAGATGCCGACCACCAGTGCAAACAGGCTCTGCAGCGAGATATCGCGCACCGGGGCGTGCGAGAGGCGGAGCAGCTCCGACTGGAACAGCGTCAGCGCGGCCGGCGGCAGGATGCCGGCAAACGCGCTCGCTTGCACCAGCGCCTGCTCCGGCGTGAGCAGGATGGAGTAGACGCCAAGGAGGATTTCGAGCGCTGGAAACACCGCCAGCATTGCGAAGAACGAAACGCCGCCCACGTAGAGCATGACGTCGCGGCCCCACGCCCGCACCAGCGTGCGCCAGACGAGGCCACCCAGCCGCGATCCCCAGCGAGCGGCGCCTTCGGCCGTTTCCGCGATGGGCTGATTCATGCGACCCCGACATAGCCGGGCGTTTGGACTTGTTCGACCGTGAAAAAGAAGACGGCGCGCCGCCCGGGGATCATGGACGCCGCGCCGCTTCCGGGATGCTGCGAGAGCATCCGCTGCCCTTCAGGCCGTCGTCGGAGGGACTTAGGAGCGACGACCTGATGATGCGGTAACTATCGGCGCGAGATGCTGAACCGAGGCTGAAGATCGGCGCCCCTGGCTGTGCGTCAGAGCGCCGCAGCGGTCTCTAGCGCCTTGATCGCGTCGGCGTCGAAGCCCCAGTCGCGCAAGGCGTCCTCGTTGTTGCCGCCGATGGCCGGCGGCGGGTTGGGTACGCCGGCAGGCGAGCCGGAGAACCGCGGCGCAGGCGCGGGCTGGACCACCCCCTCCACGGTGACGAACGTCTGGCGCGCCGCGTTGTGCGGGTGATTGGCGGCCTCGTCGAGGCCGAGCACCGGCGCGAAGCAGACGTCGGTGCCGCCCATGATCTCTTCCCACTCGTCGCGGGTGCGGGTCCGGATGACCGTGGCCAGCTTGCCCTTCATTTCCGCCCAATCCGCCCGATTCATCTGCGCCTTGAACTGCGGATCGTTTATCCCCGTCTTTTCAAGCAAGAGCGCATAGAACTGAGGCTCGATCGAGCCGAGCGCGATCCAACGATCGTCCTTGCACTTGTAGACGTCGTAGAACTGGGCGCCGCCATCCAGGAGGTTCGCCTCCCGCTCGGCCCGCCAGGCCCCGGAGGCGGCCATGCCGTAGAACATCGCCATCAACGAGGCCGAGCCGTCGGTCATCGCGCAGTCGACCACCTGCCCCTTGCCGGTTTCCCGCGCGTGGATGACGCCGGCGAGCAGTCCGAACGCCAGATAAAGCGCGCCGCCGCCGAAATCGCCGACGAGGTTCAGCGGCGGGACGGGCTTTTCCGCCGACCCGATCGCGGCCAGGGCGCCGGTGAGGGCGATGTAGTTGATGTCGTGACCGGCGGAATGGGATAGCGGGCCGGTCTGGCCCCAGCCCGTCATGCGCCCGTAGACGAGCTTCGGGTTGCGTTTCAGCGCGACCTCGGGTCCGAGGCCGAGCCGCTCCATCACGCCCGGCCGGAAGCCCTCGAAGCAGGCGTCGGCCCGCTCCATCAGCTTGAGGCACGCCTCGACGGCCTCCGGCCTCTTCAGGTCCAGCGCGACGGAGCGCCGGCCGCGGCTGGTGACGTCGAACTTGGTTCCGCGACCGGCCGCACCCTTCCGGTCGATGCGCACGACGTCCGCGCCGAGGTCGGAGAGCAGCATGCCGCAAAACGGGCCGGGCCCGATCCCGGCGAACTCGACGATCTTCAGTCCCGCCAAAGGCCCCTGGCCCATGCTGCCTTCTCCTGGCTTGCCGACCCCGCGGCCGTTCGGACCGCTACACCGCACGCCTCCCTCTGCTATGGTGCTGCCGGGGAAGCCTGAGTCCACGCTAATCCACTTGCGGGCCAAGGAAAAAGGGGCGCCGCAACGTCAAGGGGAAGGGGTTTCGATTGTCCGTCCGCGCCCGCGTTCTGATCGTCGCTCGCGACGATGCGCTCGCCGGACCGCTTGCTGAGGGGCTCGACCGGCTGGGCTGGCGGACGCTGACGGCGCGGGGGCCGTACGCCGCGCTCGCGGCGCTCGCCGACATGGAGATCGAGGCGGCGATCGTGGATGCGACCGCAGGCCCGCAGGACGCGCCGACGCTCGCCCGGCGGCTAAAGGCCGCCTACGCCCCGCGACGTCTGCCGGTGATCGCCATCGGGGAGCCGGAGCCGGGCGCTTCGATCGACAATCTCGATCTTACGCTCGCCCCGCCGCTGCATCCCGCCCAGGCGGCCATGCGGCTGGAGTCGCTTGTGCGCATGGCGATCGCCGAGGAGGAGTTCGAGCTCAGGCGCGAAACGTTCGCCGAGCGGGGCCGCCGCCTCGATCTTGCAGAGGACGCCGCCAATCCTTTGCGTGTGCTGGCCGTTGGCGAGCCCGCGCCCGAGTTCCTTGCGCTCTCGAATGCGCTCTCGCGCACCGGCGCCGAAGTGGTCGGAGCGTTCACGGCCTATACGGCGTTCGACTACATGCACGAGCGCACCTTCGACGCGGTGGCGCTCTGGGCCGGCGACAACCAGTCGGAAGCGCTCTCGATCGCGGCGGGGATGCGGCGCAACACGCGCCTCTACCACATCCCTGCCCTGCTCTATCTGCAGAGCCCGGCACAGATTGGCGTCGCCGAGGCCTATCACCGCGGCATCTCCGACCTGGCGACGCCGGACACGCCGCCGATGGAGACCGCCAAGCGCGTGATCGAGCTCGCTGCGGCCTATAGGCGGCAGATCGCCATCCGCCAGGCGCTGGAACGGGCGCGCAGCTCCGGCCTGATGGACCCCGCCACCGGCCTCTTCACCCGCGACCTGTTCGCCGCTCACCTGGCCCGCCTGGTGCAGGCGAGCCGCCAGCGGCATCGTCCGCTCTGCCTCTGCGTGCTGCGCGTCGCCGACAGACCGGAGCTGACTCTGGCGCGCAAGGGCGGCTGGCTGGACCGCGCTACGCCGCAGATCGGCTCGATGATCGGACGCCTGATCCGGGCCGAAGACACCGCCGCCCGGCTTGGGCCCGAGGTGTTCGCGCT
>DATGIN010000179.1:0-13555 GCA_035295705.1 Caulobacteraceae bacterium | reverse complement strand
GCGGAAGAGGCTGTTGTAGTGCTCGTCCACTTCCTCGTCGCGAGCCCAGACGCCTTGCGCCTTCTCGACCTCGCCGCCGGTGTAGGCGTCCAGCACCTCTTTCAGCCGCGCCCCGACCAGCCTGCCCATGCGCTCGATCGGTCGGGCGAGCGGCGTCAGCGGCTCGCTCTCGCTCAGGACCAGGGAACGCTTGGCGATATTGCGGGCGAGGTCGCCGCAGCGCTCCAGGTTCATGGCGATCTTCAGCGCCGCGACCGCGCGGCGCAGCGGCCGCCCCACCGGCTGCTGCGTGGCGATCAGCGCGATCGCGCGCCGTTCGATGTCGGCCTGCAACGCGTCAAGCTTGGCGTCGCGGGCGATCACCGCGTGCGCGAGCGCCACGTCGCGGCGGGAGACGGCGTCGACGCACTCGGCGATCTGCGCTTCCGCCAGGCCGCCCAGCCGCGCCACCTCGGCGACGAGCGGCTCGACCAGATCGCTCGGCTTCGCCCAGGAGTCGGTCATCGGATTCCGTTACACATAAAGCCTGAGAGCGCGACTCAAGGGCGCGATTCCCGAGCGAGGTTGCCTGGTGTTTGCAGTCGCTATGCGACGGATTTGCGACAGTTCTGTTACAGCCGCGGCAGGTAGACCGTAAATGTCGCGCCCTCGCCTTCCAGACTCTCGATCGCCAATCCGCCGCGGTGACGGTTGACGATGTGCTTGACGATGGCGAGGCCAAGCCCGGTGCCCAGCCGCTCGCCGCTCTTCTGTCCCTCGACCCGATAGAAGCGCTCGGAGAGCCGCGGCATGTGCTCGCGGGCGATGCCAGGCCCGTGGTCGGTCACCCGCATGGCCACGAACCGCTCGCCGCCGACGAGGTCGGGGTTCAGCAGCGAGAGCCGGGCGGCGCCCGGCCGCGTGGGGGACAACGCCGTCTCGGTCGTTACGTCGTCGATCACCGTGATCTCGATCGTCGCCGCATCGGGCGAGAACTTCAGCGCATTGTCGATCAGGTTCTGCGCCACCTGGACGATCTGGTCGCGATCGCCGGTGACCACGGCGGCGCCGCTTTGCGGCAAGCGCAGATCGAGCCTGACCCCGCGCTCGGCGGCCAGGGGCGCGAGCGCATCGCTGACATCGCGCGCGACCAGCGCGACATCCACCCGCCCAGCGGGGGCGATGTGCTCGTTCAGCTCGATGCGGCTGAGACTCATCAGGTCGTCGATCAACCGCGCCATCCGCCCGGCCTGCGCCGCCATAACGCTGAGGAAGCGTTCACGCGCCTGCGGATCGTCCCGCGCATGGCCGCGCAGCGTCTCGATGAAGCCGGTGAGCGAGGCGAGCGGGGTGCGCAGCTCGTGGCTGGCGTTGGCCAGGAAGTCGGCCCGCATGCGCTCGTTGCGCCTGGAATCGGTCTCGTCGCGGATGACCAAAAGGGCGAGCCGCGACCGGTCCGGGGCCGGGTCGAGCGGCCGGGTAAGCACGCGCCAGAAGCGATCCTGCGCGCCGCCGGTCTCGTAGGCGGCCGCACGGTCCAGCCCGCCGAACAGGCTCTCGTCGACGGCCTCCAGCACCTCTGGATGTCGGATCGCCGAGACCAGCGGACCGCCGGGCGCCGCGATGCGCAACAGCTCGCGCGCCGCGTGGTTCGCGAACACGATCCGCCGATCCGCAGCATCGGTCGCCTCGCGCGCGGAGACCACCAGCACCGGGTCGGGCAGGCTGTCGACCAGAGCGGCGAAACCCAGCTGCTCCTGGGCGGTCGGGCGCGTCTCGATTCCCGATGCCGACATGGCGCGAAACTATGCGGGCGGCGGCCGATCAGCAAACGGGCTCCGCGGCGGCGGATGCCTGGCGCTGGCTCAGCCGCGTTCCGGCGGCGGCGCGTGCGCGAGGCGCAGGAGGTTCGCGGCCCCCGGCGACCCGAACGGCGTGCCGGCCAGAATCAGCACCCGCCCGTTGGGCGGGGCGAGGCCAAGGTTGGCCGCGAGCAGCGCCGCGCCCTTGGTGAGGTGATCGAGCCCCTTGGGCTGCTCGGCCAGCCGGGGCTCCACGCCCCAGACCAGCGAGAGCCGCCGCGCGACGGCCCCGCTTGCGGTCAGCGCCAGCACCGGCTGCAGCGGCCGCTCGCGCGCCAGGCGAAGCGCGGTCATGCCGGTCGTCGTGAAGGCGGCCAGGCAGGCGGTCGACCCCGACTCAGCCGCCCGCCGAGCGGCCGCCACCAGCGCATCGGCGTCGTCGTCGTCGACCCCGCCGTGCTCGGCGTCCATCAACCCCGGCCAGCGGGGATCGCGTTCCACCCTTGCGATGATGCGGTCCATCATCGCGACCGCCTCCAGCGGATAGGCGCCGACCGCGGTCTCGCCGGACAGCATCAGCGCGTCCGCGCCCTCGTACACGGCGTTCGCCACGTCCGACGCTTCGGCGCGCGTCGGCTCCGGCGACTCCGTCATCGAGTCCAGCATCTGCGTGGCGATGATGACCGGCAGGCCGCGCTGGCGCGCGGCGCGCACGATGGTCTTCTGCGCGACCGGAACGTCCTCGGGG
Organism: Caulobacteraceae bacterium; assembly: GCA_035295705.1. Taxonomy (GTDB): domain Bacteria; phylum Pseudomonadota; class Alphaproteobacteria; order Caulobacterales; family Caulobacteraceae; genus Poindextera. The sequence goes on along the minus strand of DATGIN010000179.1, from coordinate 11,026 downwards.
TCGAGCTCCACGCCCAGGTCGCCGCGCGCGACCATCACGCCGTCGCACTGGTCGAGCACCGCCGCCAGGTCTTCGAGCGCCGCCGGCTTCTCGATCTTGGCCAGCACCGCGGCGCGCCCGCGCACGATTCGCCGCAGCTCCGCCATGTCGGCCGCCCGCTGCACGAACGACAGCGCCACCCAGTCGACGCCGATGCGCAGCGCGTAGGCCAGGTCCTTTCGGTCCTTGTCGGTGAGCGCCGGGTGCGGGATCAGCGCGCCCGGCAGCGCGACGCCCTTGTGGTCGGACAGGCCCGTGCCGGCGACGACCTCGGTGTCGGCGAAGCCATCGCCGGAGCGCGTCACCTTCAGCCTCACCTTGCCGTCGTCGACCAGAAGCGTCGCGCCCGCCGAAAGGGCGGCGAAAAGCTCAGGATGCGGCAGGGTGACTCGCCGCGCATCGCCGGGCGCCGGATCGAGGTCGAGCCGCAGCCGCTGCCCGGCCTTCAGTGCGATCTCGCCCTTGGCGAACACCCCGATGCGGAACTTCGGGCCCTGCAGGTCTGCGAGAGCGCCGAGCGGGCGGTCGAGCTTCGCCTCGGCGGCGCGGATCGCCTCCAGCGCCCGCCCATGGTCTTCGTGCGAGCCGTGGCTGAAGTTCAGGCGAAACACGTCGACGCCGGCGCTGGCGAGCGCCATGACCCGCTCGGGCGCCCGGCTGGCGGGCCCGAGCGTCGCCACGATGCGGGCGCGCCGGCGGCGGATCATGCGTCGGCCGCCAACGGCGCGAGCAACGCCGCGGCCCCGACGAGGGCGGCATGCGGCTGCACGACCACGTGGGTCGGGATCGCCTTGAGGTAGGTCTCCATGCGGTCCTTGGCTTCGAAGCGGGCCCTGAACGGGCTCGCCTTCAGGAACTCGAGGATGTCGGGTGCGATGCCGCCGGCGACGTAGACGCCGCCGCGGGCGCCCAGCGCCAGCGCAAAGTTGCCGGCCGCCGACCCGAGAAGCGCGCAGAACCGGCCAAGCGCCGCCTTCGCCAGCGGCGAGCCTGCGAGCGCCGCCCGCGTCACTTCGTCCGGCGTTTCGATCGGGGTCGGACGGCCCTCGATCTCGCCGAGGACGCGGTAGAGGTTGAGGAGGCCAGGCCCGGAAAGCACGTGCTCGACCGAGACGCGGCCAAGCCGCGCCGCCAGTCGCTTGAGGATCTCGATTTCGATCTCGTTCTCGGGCGCGAACGCGGAGTGCCCCCCTTCGCCCGTGGCCACCGCTCGCGCCCGCCCGTCGTCGACCAGGGCGGCGGCGCCGAACCCGGTGCCAGGGCCGAGGATGACCTTGGTTCCGCGCACGAGGGCGCGCCGGCGCGGGCCGACAAGGCGCGTGTCAGCGGGTCGGAGCAGCGGCAGCGCCAGCGCTTGGGCGGTGAAGTCATTGATCAAGCGGGCCTGTGCAAAGCCACCGGTCCGCGCGAGCTCCCGTTCCGAAAACCGCCATCGCCTGTTGTTGGTGAAGGTGACGGCGCCGTCGACGATCGGGCCTGCCGCCGCAATCACCGCCAGCGCCGGTCGCTCGCCGCTCACCCCATCCAGGTATGTCCTCAGCGCCGCCGCGCCGCTGGCGTAGCGCGCGGCCTCCAGCACGCGCGTCTGGCTGACGCGAACCCGGCGGCCGTCGACGGTCGCGATGGCGAAGCGGGCATGGGTGCCCCCCACGTCGCCCACCAGCCCGCGCGCGGCCGTCGCCACCCGCCTCGCCTCAGCCCAGCACCGAGGCGCCCGCTTCGGCGGAGCTCACGACGCGGCGCATGTGGGCGAAGAGCTCGCGGCCGAAGCCATGCTGGTCGCCCGCACCGGTCGCCGGAGCGCGCGCACGCAGCGCTGCTGGATCCACTTTCGCCTCCAGCACGCCCGCTTCGGCGTCGAGGCGGATCACGTCTCCGTCGCGGAGATAGGCAAGCAGACCGCCGTCGGCGGCCTCGGGCGTGACATGCAGGGCGGCCGGGACCTTGCCGGAGGCGCCCGACATGCGGCCGTCGGTGACCAGAGCCACCTTCTGGCCGCGGTCGAGCAGCACGCCGAGCGTCGGCGTCAGGCTGTGCAACTCGGGCATGCCGTTCGCCCTCGGCCCCTGGAAGCGAACGACGGCGACGAAATCGCCGCTCAGCGCCCCAGCCTGGAACGCAGCCAGCAGATCGGCCTGCGTGTCGAAGACCCTGGCCGGCGCTTCGATCGCCCGGTGCTCGGGCCCGACCGCCGAGGTCTTGATCACCGCCCGGCCGAGCTCGCCTTTCACCAGCTTGATGCCGCCATGGCTGTCGAACGCGTCATCCAGCGGGCGCAGGATCGTGCGGTCGAGGCTCCGCGACTGCCCTTCTCGCCACGCGAGCGCGTCTCCGGCGAGGTATGGCTCCTGCTGGTAGGCGCGCAGGCCGGCGCCGGCCACGGTCGCGACCGGTTCATGGGCAAGGCCGGCGTCGAGCAGCTCGCGGACCACGAACGCCATGCCGCCGGCGGCGTGAAACTGGTTCACGTCGGCGGTCCCGTTCGGATAGACGCGCGCGATCAGCGGGGTGACGGCCGAGATGTCGGCGAAATCGTCCCAGTCGATCTCGATCCCCGCCGCGCGGGCGATCGCGACCAGGTGCAGCGTGTGGTTGGTCGAGCCGCCCGTGGCCAGCAGCCCGACGATGCCGTTCACTACCGCCCGCTCGTCGATGACCCGGGCCAGCGGCGTATAGGCTTGCTTGCGCGGACCAATCTCGGCGAGCCGGCCCGCGGCGGCCATGGTCAGAGCGTCGCGCAGCGGCGTGCCCGGATTGACGAACGCCGCGCCGGGCAGGTGCAGTCCCATCATCTCCATCAGCATCTGATTGGAGTTGGCGGTGCCGTAGAAGGTGCAGGTGCCCGGCCCGTGATACGCGGCCATCTCGGAGGCCAGCAGCTCCTCGCGCGTCGCCTGGCCCTGGGCGTAACGGGCCCTGACCTTGGCCTTCTCGTCGTTCGGCGCGCCGCTGGTCATCGGGCCGCCGGGCGCGAAGATGCTGGGAAGGTGCCCGAACGCCAGCGCTCCGATCAGAAGCCCGGGCACGATCTTGTCGCAGACGCCGAGCAGGATCGCGCCGTCGAACGCGTCGTGCGTCAGCGCCACGGCGGTCGCCATCGCGATCACGTCGCGCGAGAACAGCGACAGCTCCATGCCCGGCCGGCCCTGCGTGACCCCGTCGCACATCGCCGGCACGCCGCCGGCGAACTGGGCGGTCGCGCCGGCGGCGCGGGCCGCCTGGCGGATGAGCTCCGGAAAGCGCTCCAGCGGTTGGTGCGCCGAGAGCATGTCGTTGTAAGCCGAGACGATCGCGATGTTCGGCGCCGCCGGATCCATCGCCCGCAGCTTGTCGGCCGGCGGCTGGGCGGCGAAGGCGTGCGCCCAGTTCGCGCAGGAGAGCTTTCCGCGCCCGGGTCCTTCGGCGAGCGCTCGATCCACCTGCTCCAGATAGCCGGCGCGGCGGTCGCGGCTGCGCTTTGCGATGCGGGCGGTGACCTCGGCGATCACATCGTGCATGGGCGTTCGAAGGGCTCCTGCAGGCGCCTTGGCGCCTGCATGCATGCGCGACAGGCGAACGGGGCGGTGCAACAATAGGTTCCTAGCACAGCCGCCGTGACGGGTTCAGAGCCTCCTGGCGGTACGTGCTTGCATCGGAGCCTCGTTCGGCTCAGCTTCGTTCATGTCGCTACGGGTGGCATTCAAGGAGATCGAAGACCCATGAGGAATTGGCATCGCGCCGTCGCAGGCGCGCTGGCGGTCAGTGCTGTGGCGCTGGCGACGGCGGCGCCGGCGCAGGGATCGGGAGTGCGTGTGGGCGTGCTGAACTGCAGGGAATCCAGCGGATGGGGTTTCATCGTCGGCTCTACGCGCGACCTCCGCTGCGTCTTCGTGCATGACGGCCGCGTGGTCGCGCACTACCGCGGCAGCATCGACAAGTTCGGCGTCGACGTGGGCTATCACAGCGGCGGCATCCTGACCTGGGCGGTGATCGCGCCGACCAACGGGCCGCCTCCCGGCTCGCTGAACGGCCACTACGGCGGCCTGACCGCGGGCGCCACCGTGGGCGTCGGGCTTTCGGCGAACGCGTTGGTCGGCGGCCTCGACCGCTCGATCGCGCTGCAGCCTCTCAGCGTCGAAGGCGAAGAGGGCTTGAACGTCGCCGCCGGCGTCGGCGCGATGACGCTGCAGTACCTGCCGGACTAGTTTCCGGAGACGCTGTCCACACCTCCGAACAGCTGGCGGAGGCGCGTGAGCGCCTCCTCCGGCAGCGGCGGGCCCTGGATGGCGGCCAGATTGGCCTTCAGATGCGCGACGTCGCCGGTGCCGGTCAGGATGACGTCGGCCCCGGGCTCGTGGCGGCAGAAGCGGTAGGCGATCTCGGTGAGGTCGCCTGACGCGGCATACTCGCGAAGAAATCCGAGCGGATCTTCGGCGTCGAGGCCCTCGCCATCGACCGCGCCGGACGCGACGAGCTTGGCCACCGCCTCGCGCGCCGCGGCCGGGTTGCTGAGCGCGCGCCGGACGGCGAACATGATGAGCGTGCCGACGCGCCTGGCCTGCGTCTGGGCGAAAACGCGCTCGCGGGCCGACGGATTGAGCAGGTTGAAGCCGACCATGACGATATCGAAGCGGTCGTCGGGCAGGGCGCGCGCCAGCATCGCGTGGCCGGTGTCGGCCCCAAAGCGCTCGGTGACGCCCAGATAGCGGATCTTTCCGGCCGCTCGCTGGCGCTCGAGCTCCGGGACCAGGCTGTCGGCCGCGCGCTCGTACTGGTCGAGCCCCAGCCCGTGCAGATGGAACACGTCGACATGGTCCGTGCGCAGGCGCTTGAGGCTCAGCTCCAGGCTCTCGGAAAGCTCCGCCGCGGTCAGCATCTGCTCGCCGCGCCCGGGGTTGGACTTGGTGGACAGGAAGACGTGGTCGCGACGCCCGGCGATGCCCAGCCCCACGGCCTCCTCGGTCCCGTAGGCGCGCGCGGTGTCGATGAAGGTGACGCCCAGATCGAGCGCGCGCCGCACCACGTTGGCGGCGTCATCCGTGCTCGCGCCCCTGGCCATTCCAAGCCGGCTGGCGCCGCCGCAGCCGAGCCCGGCGACGCTCACCTCAGCGCCGGTTCGCCCCAGTTCGACTGTCTGCAACCGCTCGCTCCTCAAGCCTGCGCGCACGATAGACGGCCCGGGGCAAGACCCGCCAGCGCGCGGTCGCAGGAAGCGGCGTGGCAAACGATCCTTAATCATATCCCGGCATGGTTGCGAGGTTTACGCGGGGGGAACTGCCGGTGGCGACGTTGCAGGAAGCGGCTGCAAGCGCCGAAGCGCGCGCCCCTGCAGGGTGGTCCGCCGAAATCGAAGCGTCGCTGCGCCTGTTCGTGGCGTCCAGCCGCAACATGCGAAACCGCCTGGTGCACGCGGGCGCCTTGCTGGCCGGCTCGGCGGTGCTGCTGCCCGGCCTGACGGCTTACCTCTGGTTCTCGGCCGCCGCCGCCGTGACGCTGGCGGCGTCGCTGATCGCAAGGCGTGCCGCCGACGCAACCGACGACGCGGCGCGCCGGGCGGTCGCGCGGGCGCTCTTCCTGGTCACCCTGCTCTCGAGCTGCGTCTACGGCGGCTGGTTCGCCGCCCTGTGGCGGACCGGCGACGACGCCGCCCAGCTGTTCGGGCTCGTCATGGTGTTGGTGTCGCTCACCTACATCCTGATGCAGTACTACGCCTCGCCGCGCGTGTTCGTGGGCCTGATTGCGCCCTATCTCGCGGGGCTGGCGGCGATCGGCGGCCAGACCGCCGCCGTGGCTTACCGCGACGGGCGGCCGTGGATCAGCGTTGCGGTGTTCGCCGGCGCGCTCGGCCTGGCCAACTTCCTGCACAATGCACGCAGGCAACTCGACCAGTCGCGCCGGGCGCTGCGCGAAGCGCGCGCGATCGCAAGGGCCGGCGAGCAGGCGGCCGACGCCGCCAATGCGGCGAAGAGCGCCTTCCTGGCCACCATGAGCCACGAGATCCGCACGCCCCTGAACGGCGTTCTCGGCATGGCGCAAGCCATGCAGGCCGACGAGCTCAGCGAGACCCAGCGCGGGCGGATCGCCGTCGTGCGCGAATCCGGCGAGACGCTGCTCGCCATCCTCAACGACATTCTCGACCTTTCGAAGATCGAGGCTGGGCGCCTGACCCTGGAAACCGCCGAGTTCGACATGGGCGAGCTGGCGCGTGGCGCGCATGCGGTTTTCGGCGCCATCGCCGAGGAGCGCGGGCTTGCCTTCAGTCTTCAGGTCGACGAGGCGGCGCGCGGCGTCTACCGCGGCGATCCGACCCGCGTTCGCCAGATCCTGCACAATCTCGCGTCCAACGCGCTGAAGTTCACCGCCCGCGGCGAGGTCAGCGTCTCCCTGGCCGCGCTCGATCCCGGCGTGCGCATCGAGGTGCGCGACACCGGCGAGGGGATCGCGCCCGAGGTGCTCGGCAAGCTGTTCACCAAGTTCGTGCAGGCCGACGCCTCAACCACCCGCCGCTTCGGCGGCACGGGGCTCGGGCTCGCCATCTGCCGCGAGCTGACGCAGATGATGGGCGGGGTCATCCGCGCCGAGAGCGCGCCTGGCCTGGGATCGACCTTCACGGTCGACCTGCCGCTGGTGCGCGTCGGCGACGCGGCCGCGCCGGCCGGGCGGGGGGCCGACGCGGATCAGCCGTTCATGGACGTGTCACGTTTGCGCGTGCTCGCCGCGGAGGACAACGCCACCAACCAGCTGGTGCTGAAAACGCTGCTGGCCCAGGTCGGCATCGAGCCGGTGATGGTCGAGAACGGCAAGCTGGCGGTCGAAGCCTGGGAGATGGGCGGCTTCGACCTCGTCCTCATGGACATGCAGATGCCGGTGATGGACGGCCTGACGGCCACGCGCATCATCCGCGACGCCGAGGCGGCGCAAGGCCGGCCCCGCACCCAGATCGTGGCGCTGTCGGCCAACGTGCTCGCCCATCAGGTCGAGGAGTATCGCGGCGCGGGGATGGACGGCCATATCGCCAAGCCCATCGAGGTCGGACGCCTGTTCGAGGTCGTGCAACAGGCGAGCACGCGCGTGGCGGAAAAGCCGCGGCGGGGGCGGCGCGCCGACCGCGGCGTCGCCTGAAACCCAGCCCTTTCGGGCCTCAGGGCTCCATGCGGGCGTTGGCGACGACCGAGAGGGTGAAGGCGACCGCGAAGCTCACGGCGATGAAGGCGATGGTCATTGCAAAGCTCACTCTTTTGAAATCCTAGGCGCGGGCGACGGTCACGTCCCCGCTCATGGTGCGGATGATCAGCTCGACGCGCTTGTCGCTCTCCTGAGGCGCATCGGCCGAGTCCAGCTCGGAGTGCACGCGCCCGCTCATCGTGGTGACGTCGAGGTAGGCGGCCGAGCCGTTGGCGACGCCGACCAGGACCCGGCCGGCCATGGTCTTGGCGCGCACGCGGCCGTGGTCGGCGCGGCGCACCTTCACCGAGCCGGCGGCGGTGAACGCCTCGACGCTGTCGCCGGCTTCGCCCACCTCGATGTCGCCGGCCCCGGTGTTGATCTTGGCGTCGCCGCCGATGCGGCCGACCTCGACCTTGCCCGAGCCGCTCTTGACGGAGACGGAGCCGGAGACCTCGGCGACGCTGATGGCGCCGGCGCCGGTGCGGGCATGCACCTCGGCCGCGGCCTGCAGCCGGATGGAGCCAGCGCCCGTCTGCGCCTCGACGACGCCCAGATTGCCGGTCGCCTCGATGCGGCCCGCGCCGGTGCCCAGCTGGGCGGCGCTGCCGATCGGCGCGCGGATGTTGGCCTCGATGTCGCCGCCGAAGCCGATCCACCAGCGGCCGCGCTCGCGGCGGATGCGGACGATGATCTCGTCGTCGCTCTGCAGGATCTCGGCCTCGGCGATCAACTCGCGCGCCAGGCTGTCGCCGTGCGCGGCGACCAGTTCGACCGTCGTCTCGGCGGTCTCGGCCGCGGTCAGATTGATGCGGCCCTTGGGCACTTCGATCCGAAGCTTGACCGGGTTAGGCGTCTGGAAGCTCTGCGTGCGCTTGTCTTCGCTCATCTCACCCATCCTTGCATACGGCGGCCGGCGCCATGCCGGTCGCGCCCGTACCGTTCCTGCCGGTCGTCGGACGTCGCCGCGCGGGCGGCCGCCACCAGCCAGGTGTTCAACGATTGCCCCTTGCGCGCGGCCAGCGCCTCGGCGCGCGCCTTCAGCGCCTCTGGCAGGCGCAGGGTGATGCGCGCGCTCGCCTCGCCGCTCTCGGCGTCGAATCTGTCGTCCGCCGCGTGGTCCGGCTGCGCGGCGCGATCGACCACGAACACGGGGTCGCGGCCTTTCAGGCGCACGTCGATCACAACGCCCGGCAGCGCTTCGCCGATCTCGGCCGCCGCCTGACTGAGCGCATCCATCAGAACCAGGCGCAGCGCCGGATCGAGGGCGAGCAGCAACCGCTCGGCCGCCGCCTTGGCGTCATCGCCGCCAACCTCGGCCGAGCGGCTGAGGTCCTGTTTGAGGGATTCGACAAGTCCAGTGATGTCCATGCGACGCAGAGTGACACCACGATGATGTCATGTCAACGTCATTCGTGACGCCGGGGTGGCATCAGGGCGTGGCGTGTGAACCAACGCTCCGCTTGCACGTTGATCTGAAAGGGCTTTCGTCGTGGGGCGCACCGCCAAGGAGGCTTCGGCTCAAAGAGATGTCCATGCCGCTCATCCGTCGCGACGTTGCGGAGATGTTGTCGCAGATCCACTGCGAGATCGCCGAGGCCGAGGCCATGCTCAGGAACGGCGCCGGGCGCGAAAAGGCTCGCGCGGCCGGGCGCCTTTCCCTCCTGCACCGGCAGCAGGCGATGCTTGATCGCCGCCTCGCCGACATCGACGCTCATCCCGAGGCGCACGAAAATGCGCTGCAATGGATCAAGGAAGAGCTGTTCAGCCTCTCGCTCGGCTTCGAGCGCTGGCTCGCCAGCGGCAGCTAACGCCGCCGCCGCGTCAATCCGGCAGGTCCCTCGGATCGCCGGCCGCCCGGCCGCCCCCTTCCACCCAGCGCGCGTGAGCCGGGCTTAGCTTGCGGCGGATGAGCGCGTCGTAGCGCTCCAGATCCTCGCGCGTCAGGAACGCCTTCCAGCGGCCGTTCACGCCCTTGTGCAGGAACCGGTCCGGCCCCTTGTCGAAGTGCTCCCCGATCCGCGGCAACAGCGCATCGCCGTCGCGCTTCATCGCGTCGAACGTGGCGGCCTCGACCAGCTGCGTCATCAGCGCCGGCGGCGTTGCGATGTCGAGGAACGCGGCGATCCGGCGCATCTCGCCGGCCAGATCCGCCTTCAGGTCGGCGTAGTGCACATGCAGCAGCCATGGCGCGTGGCGATGCTTCCAGTAGGTGAGCTCGAACTCGCAGAACGGCGCCTGCGCGAACGGGGCGGCCGGGTCGTACCCCTCCGCGTCGTCGATCCAGCGCAGGAACCACTCGCGCGGATCCTGCGGCGGCGGGGGCGGCGGGCCGGCCGCCATGAGCTCCGGCGGCGCCTCGGCCATCACCGACGGCAGCGCGTTCTCGACCAGCATCCCGAGCTGGTGGTTGTGCATCGAGACGCAGGCGTCGCGCCCGTCGCGCACGGTGTGGATCACCTTGACGCCCGGGAACACGGGAAAGCGGTCGAGCGGCAGGTGCGTCTTCATCGATCGGCGATGCGTCTGTGCGTCCAGTGTCGCCAGCATCGCCGCCACCGGACCGAACAGCGTGGTGTCGATCCAGGGCGCTTCGCCCATGATGTCGCGCGGCGCGGGCGACTGATGGATCAGAAGGCTCACGATGCGCTGCGTCCACGTCGTGCCGCACTTCGGATAGGTGGCGACGATCACGTCGCCCGCCCGCGGCCGGTAGCCGTCCCAGCGGGCGCTGTTCATGATCATCGAGCGGTACGGGCGCGTCGGCCCGTTCACCGGGGCCGTGGCCGTTGCGATCCCCGCCTCTGTGCTCATGTGCAGCAATCTTCCTTTTGCGAACCTTCCGCCACGAAACGTTCGGTCCTACAAGCGCCGTCGCCTCGAGAGCGCTTTCACGGGCGGCCCGCGCCCCGAGACGGACGAGGCGCAGGCTCGCCTAGTAAGGCAGAGGCGTTCCCTTGGGCACGCCCTGGCCATTCCTATACATGTTGTCGAGCTCGCCCTGGGAGAACTTGTCGCCCTGCGCCGCCGCAAGCCGATACCAGTACAGCGCCTTGGTGAAGTTGCGCGGCTCGCCGACCCCGACGCCTTCCTCGTAGAACACGCCCATCATCCCCTCGGCGTCGGCGTAGCCCTGGGCGGCGGACAGCCTGCACCAGTGGGCGGCGTTGTTGAAGTTCATGGACACGCCCAAGCTCGGGACGAAGGAGGGCCCCTGGTAGTACGAGCGGCACAGGACATCCTGGGCCTTGGCGTCGCCGAGGTTGGCGGCCTTGAGGTAGTCGGCGAACGCCGTCTTCGAATCTCCGGCCCTGGCGGCATCGTCGCCGGCGCTGATCGCCGCTGCGGCGGCGGCGCTGGGCGCGGGGGCGCCCGCTGAAGCCGGGCTCGCGCTGACCGAAACGGCCGCGCTTGCCGCGGCGCTGGCGGCGTCCGACGCCGGACCAGACGGCGGGACGGGGGCTGGCGAGGTGCTCTTCAGAACGAGAGCTGCGACGCCGCCCAGCGCCACGACCGCGCCCGCGACCTGGACCCACACCGGGATCGACCTTTTCGCGGCGGCCGCCGGCGGTGCGGCGGCGGGGGCCGGGTCCGGCTTGACCGCGGCGACGGGTTCGGCGACCGGGCTGGCGGCGGCGGCGGTGTGCGGCGGCGGCGGCGGGGCAGGATCGGCCGCCGCCGCGGCCGGGCCGGGCGCAGGCATCGCCTGTTCGATTTCCGGCGGCGGCTCCGGCGGATCGAGCGCGTCCGAGAACAGCTTCTCCAGGTCCGCGGTCGCACGTGACAGGCCGCGCGAGGCGGCGCTCAACCGCCCGTTCGCCGCGCGCTCGCCGGCGTCCGCCTC
>DATGIN010000178.1:0-3720 GCA_035295705.1 Caulobacteraceae bacterium | reverse complement strand
CGCCTCGTATGGGTCGGCGACGACGAGCCGGCCTGGGCGAGGGACGGAACCTATCAGGCCATCCGCATCATCCGGATGTTCGTCGAGAATTGGGATCGCACGCCGCTCGGCGAGCAGCAGCGGATCATCGGACGCCAGAAGGCGAGCGGGGCGCCGCTCGGAGATCCGAACGGCGCGGAGCATCACGTCCCCGATTACGCCACCGATCTGAAGGGCGAGACGACGGCGCTGAAGGCCCATATCCGGCTCGCCAATCCGCGGCGCGCGGACACGGAGCAGAATCTGATTCTGCGCCGGCCGTTCAACTTCTCGAACGGCGTCACAAAGTCGGGCCAGCTCGAGGACGGACTGCTCTTCATCGCCTACCAGGCGGATCTCGAGAAGGGCTTCATCGCCGTCCAGAGCCGGCTGAACGGAGAGCCGCTCGAGGAATACATCAAGCCGTTCGGCGGCGGCTTCTTCTTTGTGCTCCCCGGTGCTCGCGACGAGGCGGACTATCTCGGCCGCGCGCTCGTCGAAGCGATCGCCTGAGGCGCCGGGGCGCGCCTGCTAATCGCAGCTCATCAAACAAGGGAAACGGGAATGTTTGTGAAAAATCTCCTCGGGACGAGCATCCTCGCTGGCATGCTCGCGCTGCCCGGCGTGGCCTGCGCGGCGGCCGAAGCCTCTCTCGATCTCGTCCAGCCGATCGCAGACTACAAGGTCTACGTCTCACAGAAGACCGACCAGCTGGTCGCCGACACCACCAAGTTTGTCGCTGCGGTCAAAGCGGGAAACCTGCAGAAAGCCAAGGAGCTGTACGCGCCGGCTCGCATAAACTACGAGACGATCGAGCCGGTCGCCGAATTGTTCAGCGACCTCGACAATTCGGTCGACTCGCGCGCCGACGATCACGAGAAGAAGGAGCAGGACCCCGGCTTCACCGGCTTCCACCGGCTCGAATACGGCCTCTGGGTGAAGAACTCGACGCAGGGCTTGTCCGCGACGGCCGACAAGTTGCTGGCCGACGTCAAGGATCTGCATAACAGGATCGCAAAGCTGACGTTCCCGCCAGAAAAGGTGGTGAGCGGCGCGGGCGCCCTCATCGAGGAGGTCGGAGCGACGAAGATTTCGGGCGAGGAAGACCGCTATAGCCACACCGACCTCTGGGACTTCCAGGCCAATGTGGACGGGTCGCAAAAGATCTTCGACCTCGTGACTCCGCTCTTGACCAAGCAAGATCCGGACTTCGTCAAGAAGGTCTCCGACAACTTCAAGGTCGTCGATGACACGCTCGGCAAATACAAGACCCAGCACGGCTATGAGCTCTACGACAAGCTGAGCCCGACGGATCGCACGACGTTGGCTGCTAAGGTCCACACGCTGGCCGAGGACCTGTCGACGCTGAAGGGCAAGCTCGGCCTGAACTGACGCACACCGAGCCGCCCCTCGTCCGCCGTTCGAGCGGACGGGGGGCCGATTGCTCGCCGGCCGACGGACTGCTGTCCGGGTCCAGACAGATATGAGACGGGGTGATTGAGAAAGGGAAAGGGGTCTCCGAAGCTGAGAGTTGCGAATCAAACAACCTCAGGAGACCCCCATGCAGGTTCGTGGCCTACCCCGCCATATTATCAGGAACGGCGCCGCCGCGTCGCGTCTTCTTGACGCGAAGACCCCCGATATCGAAGCGGCGAGAAGACGCGACGCGGTGGCGCGCTGGCGGCGGGCGATGGCCGACGGTCTCACCGCCGAGCAGGCCGCGCGGGCCGTGGGCGAGGCCCGTTCGACGCTCTACCGATGGGAGAAAGCGCCCGGGCCGGGCTCGCGCCGGCCCCTGCGCGTGCGGCAGCCGAAGTGGCCGCCGGCCCTCGTCGAGGCGGTCGAGGCCATCCGCGCCGACAACCCGATGTGGGGCAAGCGCAAGATCACGACGCTCCTCAAGCGCGAGGGCCAAACCGTCAGCGTCAGCAAGGTCGGGCGCATCCTGCAGCGGCTGATGGACCGCGGGGCCGTCGTTCCCGTGCCGATCCTGCGGCGCAGACCCGGCGGCCGGCGGTTCCGCTTCGACGCCCGCGAGCGCTACGCAAAACGTCTGGCCAGGGGCCGGAAAGCCCTGACGCCCGGCGAACTCGTTCAGATCGACACCCTGTTCGTCAACGTCCGACCCGACCAGGCGATCAAGCACTTCACCGCCTACGATCCGGTCGCCAAATGGACGATCGGCCACGTCGCCAGCGCCGCCTCCGCCAGCGCCGCGAGGACCCTGCTCGACAAGCTCATCGCCAGCGCCCCCTTCAAGGTCAGGGGAATCCAAGTCGACGGCGGGTCCGAGTTCATGTCCGTCTTCGAGCGCCATTGCCGCGACAAGCAGCTCGAACTCGTCGTTCTGCCGCCCAAGCGGCCCGACCTCAACGGCTGCGTCGAGCGCGCCCAGTCGAGCTGGCGATACGAATTCTACGCCTCATACGAACTCCCCCACCGCATCGACAAACTCCAACCCCTCGTCGACGCCTTCGCCCACCGATACAACCACCACAGACCCCACCAGGCCCTTGGCGACCTAACCCCAGCCGAGTATCTAACCCGTCTCAGCAACGCGACCCCGCCGTCTCATATGTGCTGAACCAGCACACAGGCTTGACAAGGTCTGCGACATATTTGAGCGTCGCCCGGCTCACACGCGGCTGCGCAGTCTGTTCGCGCCCGCCGAATCCCGGCCGAATCTGCGCAGGTTGACATCATGAAGGCGCCCCAATCGAGCCCGTTCGGCATGATGCGGCCGGGTCCGAAGATCGAGCCGGGGAAGACCCCCGTGTCGCTCATCGCGCCGCTCCCGTCCACGGCATCCGCGCCGCCCGCCGCCCCTGCGGCGGTTCCCCGGCCGGCTGCGCCGCCGGAATCGGGCGCCGCAAAGGATTCCGCCGCCCCCCCCGGCTCGGGCGCCGGCTCGGGGCCGCCGGAGCCGCCGCCCAAGCCGCATTTCCCGCTTCCGGCCGAGTTGCCGACCCAGGCCGGCGCGGAGGGGCTGCGCTTCGATTTCAACTTCGGCGCCCGCGTCATCGTGCCGGATTCCGGCAAGGCGTGGCGGATCCGTCTCTCGGACCTCGATACCGGCAACATTCTCTACGAGACGACGATCAAGAAGGGCTGGGTCAGCAGCGCCAAGCATTATTATATCCGCGTCCGCATCGAGGCGTTCGACGGCGATCGCCAGGTCTTCGCCCACGACTACGATTGCCGCGATAAACCCGTGCTGGTGCAATTGCCGGTCGGCACGCTCGGCGACAGCATGGGCTGGTTCCCCTACGCCGCCAAGTTCCAGCGCGCGCATGGCTGCCGTCTCAGCGTGGCGATGGCGGAGGGGCTGATCCCGCTGTTCCGCGACGCCTATCCGGAGATCGACTTCATCACGCACGAGCAGGTCGATCCGAAGCGCTATTACGCGACGTACAATATCGGCCTCTTTTTCGACGACGAGGAGCACATCCACCAGCCTTGCGACTTCCGGCTGGTCGGGCTGCACCGCACGGCGGGCTACATTCTCGGGGTCGATCCGACCGAGGAGGCGCCGCGCATCATGCCGAGCAGCCCCGACCGCCCGATGCAGGAGCGCTATGTCTGCATCGCGGTGCAGAGCACGACCCAGTCGAAATACTGGAACAATCCGTTCGGCTGGCGGGAGATCGTCCGCTACCTCAACGACGGCGGCTACCGCGTGGTCTGCATCGACCGCAGCCCGGC
>DATGIN010000177.1:0-2670 GCA_035295705.1 Caulobacteraceae bacterium | reverse complement strand
CGTCGAATGGTCTGGCATGGAAGGGGACTCGCAGATTCCAGGCGTGGGGCCGCCACGCGGGCGACCGGGCTGCTAGCGGTTGGAGATCAGCGGGTCATAATGCGCCCCAGCTAGCACGCGGTCGCCTCGTGGCCAAGCGAGGCCGGCGGGCGGGCGCGGGGCTGGTGTCGGCGCCGCGGGCGCGATTGGGGAGCGCGACCATGATCCGGCTCGGTCTTGTGGTCGCGACCGCTGCGCTCACCTGGGGGCCGCTTGCTGCAGCGTCGCCGCCGGACGTCGCAGGCGCGCGCACGTTCATAGCGGGAGTCTATAGCCACTATCCGACTCCCGACGGCCAGACGCCCTTCGATTGGCAGCAGCGCCAGCTGTACGACCCAGGCCTGGCGGCGCTCATCGCCGAGGACATTCGGCAGGCGAAGGGAGAGGAGCCGGCCTGGATGGACTCCGATGTCTTTTGCCAGTGCCAGGACCCGGGCGGCGTGAAGTGGTCGATCCTTTCGGTCGCTGCAACGGGCCCGGCGGCCGCGACGGCTAACATCGCCCTCGAGTTCGGCTCCGACCACAGCGTTCTCAGAATCCTGCTGGCGGATACGGCGCACGGCTGGCGCGTGCACGACATCGTCGGCGCCCAGGGCAGCTGGCGGCGCAACCTCGCGAGCGCGGTGCGCTCCCACTAACGCCAAACGGCGCGACGCGACCTTTGCCGCGAACGCCAAGGCGCCCAGGTCAGCTGACCGCCGCCGTTCCCGTCTGGTCCGTCGAGACGACGACCTCGCGATAGCGATCGTGGCGGCGGGGGTCCTTGACCGGCGCGGTGGTGACCAGGCGCAGGTTCGGCCACCGATCGGCCACGGTCTCGATCGCCAGCCTTGCCTCGAAGCGCGCCAGCGCCGCCCCGATGCAGAAGTGCGGGCCCGCCCCGAACGACAGCGCGGGCGCCGGCGGGCGTCGGCGAATGTCGAAACGATCGGGGTCGGTGAACACCGCCGGGTCGCGGTTCGCGGCGCCCAGGCCGACACGCACGGTGTCGCCGGCCTTCAGCGTCTTTCCGCCCATCTCGACGTCGACCGTGCAGCGCCGGTTCGTCGAGGTGGACTGCGTCGGGTGGTGGAAGCGCAGGATTTCGTCGATGGCGCCGGCCACGAGGCTGCGGTCGGCGACCAGGGCGCGCCACTGCTCCGGATGCGAGAGCAAGAGATAAAGGCCGCTGGAGATCATCCGTTCGGTCGTCGTGCCGGCCGCCGTGTAGATCGTGCTGAGCGCCGAAGAGAGCTCAGGCCCGCTCAGCGCACCATGTGCGTCCTCCTCGGCGATCAACGCGCTGACCAGGTCGTCCTTCGGATCCGCCCGCCGCTCGGCGATCAGGTCGCGCATGTAGCGGCCAACGAAGCGACCGGCTTCGACCGCCTCCGCCCAGGACTCCTCGGATCGCTTGGGGGCCATCAGCGCCGCGGTCTTCTCGAAGGCGGCGCGAAACCGTTCGCGGTCGGCGGTTGGGATGCCGATGATCTCGCTCGCCACGATGATCGGCACGTGGAAGGCGAAATCGGTGACGAGATCGAACTCGCCCTTGGCCGCCGCCGCGTCGAGCAGGCCGTCGATCACCGCTTGAATGCGCTCGCGCCGCTCTTCGATGTTGCGGCGCGAGAAGGCCGAGACGACCAGCGCGCGGATGCGCGTGTGGTCGGGCGGGTCCATCTGGTTGAAGGAGACCGCGAGGTTGCGGCTGATCCCCCGCTCGTCGCTGGACTGGGCGCCGCCGTCGGCGCGGGCCAAGGGGTTTTCGCCGCCCCAGCCCGCCGCCATGCTGGAGAAGCGGGCCGGGTCCTTCAGCACCGTCGCGCAGTCTTCGTAGCGCGTGAGGTACCAGAAGCCGTGCCTTGACCAGTGCACGGGATCCTCGGCGCGGAGCCGGTTCAGCGTCTCGATCGGATCGTTCTCGAAGTCGTAGTCGTACAGATCCGGCCGCAACTCCTCCGCGACGCTCATCCGCGCACCAGGGCCATGAGCTGACGGACGTCGGACTGCCGCTCGAGGTCGCGCACGAGGCCCGCCGCCTGCTCGGCCCTCGCCTCCCCCAGCGCCGGCGTCGCCAGATGGCGGAACTTGCGCTCGATCTTCGCCTGCTGGGCCGCAAGGTCGCGCATCGGCTGCGAGACGTCGCCGGTGCGGGAAAGCGTGCGCCCGTCCTTCAACTGCAGCGTGACGATGCAGCCGCGACCGGTCTGCGTGGGGTCGACGCCCACGCGCTCGCGGAGCGCGACGAGATCCGGCCGGCGGGCGGTTTCATCCGTATACAGACCGTCATCGAACGTGTCCTCGCCGGAGAGCGCGAGCGCGGTCGTCATCCTGAGCGAGAACTTGCACTCGAGGCCGGTTTTCGGGTCCTGGATGTTGCAGACCCCGAGATGGCCGGGCGGCACCTTTACGCTCACCGCTTCAATGGCTTCCGGGGAGATCTTCTCGTCGGTGCGAAGTGCGTTCGCCGCTTCGATCGAGTCGTGCGTCAGGTAGCAGGCGGCGTGGTATTTGAAGAGCGCATCGACGACCCAGGGCTGCGCGCGCTGCTCGAGCGCGGCGTCAGGATTGGCCGTGCTGGATTGGGTGTCGGTGAACCCCTGCTTCGAGCTCAGGATGTCGACGTCGCTGGTGAAGCCGCGCGCCGCCAGG
>DATGIN010000176.1:0-8620 GCA_035295705.1 Caulobacteraceae bacterium | reverse complement strand
GACCGCGACATCGACGACGCCTACGAGGGCGAGCTCTACCGCTGCATCGCCGGCACGCGCATGCACGTGACGTTCGCCGACTACAATGGCGAGATCGCCTTCGATCACGGCTGGACGCTCGACTGCGACAAGGGTCAGGCGCTCTTCCACGAGCGTGGCGGCCACGTCGCCTGCCGCGCCCAGCTCCCGGCCCGCGATTGCAACGAGCGTTCGCTGCTTCGCCGGTTCGGCGCGGGCGTGAAGATCCTCACCATGATCACCACCGAGCGCTACACCGCCTACAAGGAAGAGACCGACGAGGCCACGAGCGTCGGCTCGATGACCATCGACGGCGGCGTCGGCGGGATGGTCTACTAGTTTACGCTGAGCCTGCGGGCGCCGGGCGTCTTCCGGCTACCCCGCGGAAACCTCCAAGATGGCCCGTCACGCACGTCGTGGCGGGCCTTTTCTTTGGCCGCGCGAGGTGTCGAGCCGGTTGCCGCGCCCATGCTCGGCTGATACTTAAGCGGATGCCTAACGAACTGCCGGGCCTCGACCTGATGTTCCAGGCGTTGGCCGATCCGACCCGGCGCGGCATGCTCGATCGCCTTTGCCGCGGACCGGCGAGCGTGAGCGAACTGGCAGCGCCGTATTCGATGTCCCTTCCGGCGATCGTCCAGCATCTGAAGCTGCTCGAAACGAGCGGGCTCGTCAGGTCGAGCAAGCGCGGGCGGGTGCGCACCTGCCGCCTCGAGCCGGCCGCGCTCGGCGCGGCCGAGCGTTGGCTGGCCGACCGCCGCCTCGTATGGGAGGCTCGCCTCGACCGCCTCGGCGGCTACCTCGCCGAAGAGCGCTGACGTCCCGTTCAGGGCCCGTTCAGGCGCGTTCTCTTAACGCTTGCTCGCGTCGACCAATCGGAAGACGCCCCTAAATCCCCTAGAGGCCCCGCCACCCCGTCGGGGCCTTTTCTTTGCACGCCGCCTAAGGCGTGGCGGTCTTCGGGGTGACTTCGAGCTTCCAGGCCTTTGCGTCGACCAGGTAGGCTTGCGCCTCGCGGCGGATGTCGTCGGCTGTCACGCTCTGCACCTGCTCGACCGCGTCGCGGATCGCCTCCAGGCGGCGGGGGTCCGCCTGCGCGCCCGCCAGCGCCGCCAGCCAGTACTCGTTGGTCAGCCGCCGTTGCTCGAGGTCGTCGACGGCCGGCTTCTTCACGCGCTCCAGCTCGTCGGGGCTTATCTCGTGCGCGGCCAGATCGGCGACGATCGACCCCACGTCGGTGAAGAAGCCGGCGAGCTTGGCCGGCGGCACCTCGACCTCGGCCATGATGTAGCCGTAGTGCGGGAAGACGGCCGAGGAAGCGGCGCCGGCCTGCGGCGTGTAGGTGACGCTTTCGGCCTTGCGCAGCTGGTCGGTGAGGCGAAGCTCGAGCACGTCGCCCAACAGCGAAAGCCGCCGCGCGCGCAGCGTGTCGGAATAGAAGTCTTCGGTCGGCCAGGCGATCAGCCCCACCGCCTGGTCGGCGCGTCCGGTGTGGCTGAGCACGATCGGCGTCGGGGTCGGGGAGGGGAAGGCGACCTGTTCGAGCGGGTCGGGTCCGTCCGGCTGCCGCTTCGGCAGCGAACCGAACGTGGCGCCGACCGCCTTGATCGCGGCGTCGACGGTGGTGTCGCCAACCACGACGACTTCGATCGGCCCATCGCCCAGCGGACCGGCCAGCATCGTCTTCAGGTCCGCCGGCGTTTCGGACCGGATCTGGTCGAGCGCCGGAATCCCCCAGCGCGGGTCCTTTGAGTGCATCAGGCTGGCCAGGTCGCGGTTCAGGACCCCGTTCGGCGTCGCGTCCAGCTGATCGAGGTAGGCCGGCGCCTCCGTCTGCAGCCGTTCGAAGCCCGCCGGCCGCCAGCCCGGGTGGGCGACATAGGCGGCGAGCAGTTGCAGCTGGATGTCCAGGTCCTCGGGCCTGGTGGCGCCGCTGAGAACGAAGGCATCGTCGGCGACGCCGAATTGGCGCCCGACGATCTTCGAGCGCAGCACGCGATCGATGTCCTGGGTGTCGATGCGATCGAGGCCGCCTTCGGGGAAACCGGTGGCGGCCCACAGCGGGGCGGCCTTTGCGGCCGACAGGTCGAGGCGCCCATGGCCCACCCGCGCCTGAACCTCGATCTCCTCGGTCTTGAACTTGGTCGGCTTGACCGTCAGCCGCACGCCGTTCGCGAACTCGACGAACGTCACGCCCAGATCGGAGATCTCGCGCCGCGCGACGACCGCGCCAGGCGCGCCCTGGTCGCCGTAGGGCCAAGTCAGCTCGGCTTGCGCGGTGGGCGGAGCCACCGGCTCGGCGTCGATCTTGGCGAACGCCTGCGCGACGGCCTGCTCGCCCCCGTCCACCGGGTGCGCGTTGGAAACCAGCGTCAGCGGGCCGGAGCCGGCGAACACCGACTTGAGCGCGGTGGAGATGTCGGCGGGCGTTAGCCCCCGCACGTCCTCCTCGAACAGCGCCAGGTCCTCGGACGGGCTGGTCTCGACCTCGGGCGAGTCCAGCGTGGCCGCGATGTCGTCGGCGACGGCCGGCGTGTTGCGGGTCGCCTCGCCCTGGGCGGCCGCCTTCAAGAGGGCCCGGTACGCGTCGACCTCGGTCGCCAGCTCGTCGGCGGAGACGCCGTAGCGGACGATGCGCCGCACCTCCTGGTCGGCCGCGGTCATCGCATCGCGCCAGTCGCCGGGCTTCGAGCGCGCCTGGATCGTGGTCACTTCGGCCGAGTGGAAGACGTCGCCGCGGGAGGCCGAGGCCGCCGCGAACGGCGGATTGTCCGAGCGCACCAGCCGCGCCAGCCGACGGTTCAGCACCGCTAGCGCCAGGTTGTCGATCATGTCGCGCCGCCGCTTGGCCTTGGAGTCGGGCGCGAGGTCGGGCGGCTGCACCCAGTTCATCTCGACCAGCTCCGGCGCGCCCTGCTCGACGTGCAGCTCGGTCACGGCGCCTCGCGCCATCGGGACGCCATGGTCGGGGTCCGGCTTCGGCGGCGCCTTGGCCGTCCAGTCCGCGAAGTGCGCCTTGATCTCGGCCTCCATCGCGGCCGGGTCGAAGTCGCCGACGGCGATCAACACCGCGCGCTCGGGACGATAGAAGTGGGTGTAGAGGTCGAGCAGCTGCTCGCGGGTGGCGTTCCTGACCGCCTCGACCTTGCCGATCGGGAAGCGCTCGGCGGCGATCTGGCCCTTCAGGTCCAGCTCGAGGCCCGCCTTGCTCACGTGATAGCTTGGCGTGTCGCGCAGCCGCTCCTCGGAGAGGACGACGCCCTTTTCCTTGTCGATCGAGGCCTGATCGAGCTTGAGCTCGCTCGCCACTTCGCGCAGCAGCATAAGACTCGTGCCCAGGGTATCGGCGTCCGATTTCGGCAGGTCGAGCTCGTAGACCGTCTGCTCCCACGAGGTCGACGCGTTCGTATCGGCGCCGAACGACAGGCCGTGCCGCTCGAGGATCTTGATCATCTCGCCATCGGGCACGTGCGTCGAACCGTCGAACGCCATGTGCTCCAGAAGGTGCGCGAGGCCCTGCTCGGCGTCGGTCTCGTCCATCGAACCGGCCGCGAACCGCAGGCGGAAGGACGTCTGGCCCGCCGGCGTCGCATTGTGCATGACGACGTAGCGCATGCCGTTCGGCAGCGTGCCGAACCGCATCGTCGGGTCGGCCGGGAGCGACGAATAGGTCTGCGGCCAGACGTTGGCCGGCGGCGGCGTCGGCGCGGCGTGCGCGGCGCCCAGGCTGGTCGAGAGCACGAAGAGCGCGGCCGCAGTCAGCCGCTTGGCGCCGTACATAAGATGAACCTCGGCTGTCGCTGGGGAAACTCGAGCGGCGACCAATGCAGACCACGCGCGGCGCTGGCAAGGCGCAAAGCGTCGCGCCGGCGAGGGGGCTCGCCGGCGCGTTGCAGTAAGTCAGGAGAGCAGCCGGCGGGACCCCGGGGTCCCGCCGGTCAGGATCAGTAGCGGCTGCGGACGCCCACGTCGTCCCAGCGACGCGGCTCGGCGCGGGTATGCGCGTTGTTGGTCTGCAGGTTGTCGTAGGCCGGCGTGAAGGCGCCGGTGACGCCGGTGGTGCGGCCGCCCAGCGGGTCGCCGCCCTGGAGGCAGACCTGCGGACCCGGCGCGCCGTAGAGGTTGGCCATCATCTCGAGCACGGCGCGCTCGATGACCGCGCGCACGCCGAGCTGGATCGGCTCGAGCCCGCCGTCGCCCACGGAGACGTTGTAGACGTTGCCGTGGAAGAAATCGAACAGCCCGACGCCGACCTGCCTGGCGATGATCTGCTTCTGGTAGGAGATCACGTCCACCACCTGCAGGGTGCGCGTGTCCACCAGGCGCATGTCGAGCCCGATGTTCATCACGTACTCTTGCGCCGCGGCCTGGCCGGTCGCGCCGTTGGTGAAGGCCGAGCCGGTGGCGACGCCGATGTTGCCGCCCTGGGCGTTCAATCCGGCCGAGCGGATGTTGAAGTTCAGCTCGGTGATGCCGCCGACCAGGTAGAAGTCAGAGCCGGGCACCTGTCCGGCCACGATGTGCCGGTAGTCGGTGGGCTCGCTGGCGTCGCCCTTGCCGGGGTGGTCGCTGATCAGCTTGTTGTTGGCGTACTTGAGCTCGAGCTCCGACACCGAGGTGTCGTAGCGCTCGACCAGGTTCGCGCCCGACTTCGCCAGCGCC
Organism: Caulobacteraceae bacterium; assembly: GCA_035295705.1. Classification (GTDB taxonomy): domain Bacteria; phylum Pseudomonadota; class Alphaproteobacteria; order Caulobacterales; family Caulobacteraceae; genus Poindextera. The sequence continues at coordinate 3,940 of DATGIN010000176.1, read as the reverse complement.
GAGATCGCCATCAGCGAAGCGCCTTGGGTGAGCTTGCGCCCGGAGCCGTCGGCTTCTTCCTTGCCGGTGTAGTCGGAGATGCGGCCGACCGCGATGCGCGGCGAGCTCAGGTGGTGAGCCTGCGCGTACTCGCTGAGGCAGACCAGCGCCGCCGAGTACGGCGTCGGATTGGCCGTGACCGGGGCGTCGCCGACCGGGTGGGCATAGTTGCCGCTGGGGCCGGCGACCGGCGAGACGCACGCCGACAGCGCGACGGCCGTGGCCGCAAGCGCCGCGGGGAGCTTGGCCCGCGCAAGCAGAGACAGTCTGAATGAGGAAACCATGGGTTCAGGGCTTTCCGTTTGCGTTGGTGTCGCCCTCGCCCTGCGGCGTGGTGTCGACGTTGATGATGGTGATGTCCCCGCCGGAGCCGTCGCTAGCGCTGCCGGCGCCGGAGAAGTTGTCCAAGGCGCCAGAGACCCCGCTGATGTTGGCGAAGACGCTGGTGACGGGCGAGCTTGCTGGAAGGCCCGCACCGGTCACGAGGTTCGGCGCGTTCAGATTGGTCGTCTGGACGTTGACCGGGCCGTTCTCTTGATCGGGGATGTGGTTGTAGCCCCCGTTCACGTTGCCGCCGGCGTTGTTGTAGCCGGCGTTGAAGCCGGAGGCGCCGGTGACCATCTGGGCCTCGGCCGCGCCCGCCAGCGCCAGTGTCGCGGCGGCCGCCGCGACGGCCAGCGCCAAGCGCTGCAACGCTCCCGTGGTGTTCATGATGAACTCCCCTCTGCGACCCAAACGCGCCGCGGCCCGGCCCAAGCAACGGCCATGCCAAGGCGCGCCTTTGCGGGCGATTAAGCCGGCAACACCTCGAAATTTGGTTAAGCCAGCGGGGCCAACGCTTCCTTTTTGGATAGAAATCTCGCCGCTCGGACTGGAATGGGCGGGCGTTTCGCCTCATTTCGGGTCAATGGAGACGCCCGAACCCTGGGGCCGGCCGCGGCGCGAGCCCTTCTTCCAGGCCCCCTGGCCGGCGGTCGCGCTCGTGGCGCTCATCCTCGCTTGCTATCTGCTCGAACTCGCGCTCGGCGCCGACCAGGTCGTGCAACGCTGGGCCCTCGTGCCGGCCTCGCTCGACAAGGGGCGCCTCGCGCCGCTCGTCACCGCCATCTTCCTGCACGGCAGCTGGGCGCACGTCTTGGCGAACGCCGGCTTCATTCTCGCCTTCGGAGCGCCGGTGTCGCGGCGCATGGGAACCGGCCCGCTCGGCGCGCTCGCCTACTTCACCTTCTTCCTCGTCTGCGGCGTCATCGGGAACCTCGTGTTCTGGGCCACGCACCCGAGCGGCGTCGACGGCGCGGTGGGCGCCTCCGGCGCGGGCTCCGCCTTGATGGCCGCCGCATCGCGCCTGCTGACCGGCGGACCGCGGCTGGCGCCGCTCCTTAGCCAGCCCGTGATCGTCATGGCCGCCGTCTTCCTGGTCGCCAACGTGATCATCGGCGTCGTCGGCTGGGCCCCCGGCGCCGGCTCCGCCCGCGTCGCCTGGGAGGTCCACCTCGGCGGCTACGCCGCGGGTCTGGTGCTGTTCGCCCCGACGTTGGCGCTGCTCGGGCGCCTGGAGGGGTCCGAGCCGATCACGGCATAGGGAATTGCGTTTTCGCCCAATCGGGCGGACTCTTCGCGCGCGTGAATATTGAGAAGGGAGGAGCGCGTATGCTCGTTTCCCAGATCCTCAGGCACAAAGGCGACCTCGTCTTCACGGCTTCGCCGCACGAAACCGTCGCCGCCGCGGCGGCGCTCCTGCACAGCCGGCGCGTCGGCGCGATGGTCATCGTGGACGGCCAAGACAAGGTCGTGGGAATACTGTCCGAACGCGACATTGTCCGCGTCGTCGCCGAGGATGGCGCTGCGGCGCTCACCAAGGCCATCGAGTCGGTCATGACCCGCGATGTGATCTTCGCCCACCCCGGCGAGACCGTTCAATCGCTGCTCGAGCGGATGACCGACCGGCGGGTCCGGCATCTTCCGGTGCTGAAGGACGGCCGCCTCGCAGGGCTCGTCTCGATCGGCGACCTGGTGAAGAGCAAGATCGCAGAGACGGAGGCGGAGGCCGAGACGCTGAAGGCCTATATCGCAGCCGGCTGAGGCGACGCCTTGCCGCGAACGGCGGCCGCGAGGGTGTAGCCTTCCAGCTCGTGCGCCGTGGCGTCGCGCGCCTTCAGCAGCGCCGGCCGCAGGACGCAGGTCTCCAGACTCGGGCAGTCGTGACATTTGCGGAAGGCGGTGCGGCTGACGCAGGGCGCGAGCGCGAGCGGCCCGTCGATGACCCGGATCACCTCGGCGAAGCTGATCTCCTCGGCCGGCCGCCCCAGCGCATATCCGCCGAGCTTGCCGCGCCGGCTGACCACCAGGCCGCGGCGGGCGAGCTCCAAGAGGATGGCTTCGAGGAACTTGCGCGGCGCATCCGCGCGGCTCGCAAGCTCGCCCGCCGTCGAGAGCGCACCCGGATCCTGCGCCAGCTCGACCAGGGCGCGAAGCGCATAGCGAGCCTTTTGAGAAAGCATCAAACTCGTTCCGGCGGCGACGGCCCCTCCATAGGGCGCGCCCAGCGCATGGGGCAAGCTCGCCGACCTGCGAGCGGCGCGCGAGGCGCCATCGCCGGCGGCCCGGCGCGGCGCGGCAGCGCTTCAGGTTGACCCCGTCGCTGGGCATGGCGTCCAGCGGCGTCGGAGCCTATCCTCGGCAAGATGCGACGCCTGGCCCACGTTCAGCGCCACACCGTCATCTACGAAAACGATGGCGCCGAGGTCGCGCGCTACACCGTCACGGCGCCCTCTGAGCGGACAGCCGAACGGCGCACCACGCGAATGTTCTTCAAGGCGCATCGGGAGTTCGACGAGCTGGCGCTGAATCCAGGCCTTACCTTCCGCATCGTCGGCGGCGGCGCCTAAGCGGCCCAGCGGCAAGGGGCGAACCGCCCGCGGCGGGCCGAGCGGTTGCGGCCGTCAAACCCAGGCGCTGCGCGCGGCTCCGCGGACTTGATTCGGAGCCCTTTCGGGCATATTCTCCGCCGCTTCAATCGACTCGCAGGGACTGATGAGGGGAGCCCCTCTGCGGCCTCCGATGCGGTTGTTGCGCCCTGATGCGAACCGCGCGGCGAAAAGCCGATCGGGGCGTTTCGGGCGGGTTGACTAGACTGGGGGCGGCGACTATTGACGCCCTCCCGCCGCCGCCCGGGCGAAATCGGGTGGGGCCGGCGCGAGCCGGTCGGGTCTTTGACATCGTTGATTTGGAAAGAGAAACGCAGGCGGCGTCGGCTTGCGGACAGCGCAAGGCTGTCCTTCAATGACGCTGATTGAGCTTGCGGTCTCTTGATACCATGAGCGTCGGTCTTCGGATCGGCGCGTATGGGAACTCGTCAAGAACTACGCAGACGAACGCCCGCCACATCGTCACCCAAGATGATGCGGTGGATGAAAAGTCAGAACGTCAAACAAACCTGAGAGTTTGATCCTGGCTCAGAGCGAACGCTGGCGGCAGGCCTAAAACATGCAAGTCGAACGGACCCTTCGGGGTTAGTGGCGGACGGGTGAGTAACACGTGGGAACGTGCCCTTTGGTTCGGAATAATCCGGGGAAACCTGGCCTAATGCCGAATGTGCCCTACGGGGGAAAGATTTATCGCCATTGGAGCGGCCCGCGCCTGATTAGCTAGTTGGTGAGGTAATGGCTCACCAAGGCTACGATCAGTAGCTGGTCTGAGAGGATGATCAGCCACACTGGGACTGAGACACGGCCCAGACTCCTACGGGAGGCAGCAGTTAGGAATCTTGCGCAATGGGCGAAAGCCTGACGCAGCCATGCCGCGTGAATGATGAAGGTCTTAGGATTGTAAAATTCTTTCAGCGGGGAAGATAATGACGGTACCCGCAGAAGAAGCTCCGGCTAACTTCGTGCCAGCAGCC
>DATGIN010000175.1:0-5731 GCA_035295705.1 Caulobacteraceae bacterium | reverse complement strand
AGGAAGCGGGCGGCCGGTTCGGCGATGAACCGGTCGGCCGCCAGCCCGGTGACGAGGATGACAGGGAAGACGCCGCCCCAGATGGCCCAGGCGAACGCGCCCTCGGCGGTCGGCGCGAGGGCTTTCCACGCATGGAAGTAGGCGATGTCGACCGGCAGATAGACGAGATAGATGCTGAGGGCGGAGCGGCCGAGCCCGGACAAGGGCGCCCAGGCGAGGACGGGTTTTTCGCTCTTGGCCGCCTCAGCGACCGCGTAGACCAGAAGCGGAAACGCCGGCCAGATCATGATGTCGGTCCGCTTGAGCAGCGAGCCGGCCAGGATCCAGGCCAGGGCGAGCAGCGCCAGGCCCTTCGCCCAAGGCGCGGACAGAGAGTGCTCGCGACCGAGCGCGTACAGCCCGGCGCCCATCAGGAATGCCGGCAGGGGTTGCAGGGCGCCGATCTGCGCGGTCATGCCCGTGAACAGGACGCCGGCGCCCTCGGCGGCCAGGAACATCGCGTTGAACAACAGCGCCGCTGCGCCGATGACCAGCCAGGGCGGCGTCGGGCGGTCGAGCGCCAGCTTGGCGAACGCAGGAAAGGCAAGCAGTCCCGCCAGCTGCGCCGAGATCAGCCAGGACGGGAAATTCCACGTGACGGTGGGGGTCACGCCCCATGCCTGCAGCATCGCGACGTTGGCGACGATCCCGCGAACGTCGAACACCCCGTATGGCGTGATCCGCTGGACTTCCGCCGCGGCGACCATGAGGCCCATGACCGCTAGCATCGCGATATGCAGGGGGTACACATTCGCCAACCAGCGTCCAACTCTGGAGCGATAGGTCGCGCCGCCCGCTTCGCCGCTCGCCGCCCATGCGTGGGCGAGCAGGAATCCGCTCACCACGAAGTAGAGCTGGGCGCCGAGGTAGCCTTTAGCGACCAGTCCGTTCGCTCCGGCGTGCAGACCAAGGTGAGCGCGAAACTGGTTCACGATGATCCACGCGAGGGCCAGAAAGCCCAAGAACGCCAACCCTGGAAAGCGCAAAGGATAAGGCGTTTGCGACGCGTTTTGCATGGCGGTCCGATCCAATCTGAAACGGCTGCCGCCTGTCGGGCAGGATATGGGCCAGGGCGGGCGGCCAGCCGCCGCGCCCTAGGGGATGGGTTCCGGGGGAGGGATCAGGTGTTCGACGGCCGGCCTTGGCGGGATATGGTGCGCGCCGACTCGTTTTCGCGTTAGGTCAGGCGCATGACGACGCTGCAGCCCCGCACGATCGACGAAGCCTCGGCGCAGAAGCCGTTGTATCGCCGCGTTTTGTTGAAAGTGTCTGGCGAAGTCCTTATGGGGGAACAGCAATTCGGCATTGATCTCGGGACGCTGGACGCGGTGGCGACCGACATCGCCGAGGTGGCGCAGCGCGGGGTGGAGCTGTGCCTGGTCATCGGCGGCGGCAACATCTTCCGCGGCCTGTCCATGGCCGGAAAGGGGATGGAGCGGGCGAGCGCCGACTACATGGGCATGCTTGCGACGGTCATGAACGCTCTCGCGCTGCAGAGCGCGCTGGAGAAGATCGGCATCGACACGCGGGTCCAGTCGGCGATCCCGATGGATGCGGTCTGCGAACCCTACATCCGCAGGCGCGCGCTTCGGCACCTCGAGCAGGGCAGGGTGGTGATCTTCGCCGCCGGTCTTGGCGCGCCCTTCTTTACGACCGACACCGGCGCAGCCCTCCGCGCGGCTGAGATGGGCTGCGAGGCTCTGTTCAAGGGCACCAGCGTCGACGGCGTCTATTCGGCCGATCCCAAGCTTGACCCAGCGGCGGAGCGCTACGGGCGGCTTGGCTACATGGACGTCCTTTCGCGCGATCTGCGGGTGATGGACGCCTCCGCCATCAGCCTCATGCGCGACAACGACATTCCGATCGTGGTGTTCTCGATCCGCAAGCGCGGCGCCTTCCTGAACGTCCTTCGCGGAGGAGGCCTGCACACCGTGATCGGCGCGGAAAACGGCAACTAGATCAAGGGAGCGCCCGCCATGCCCGCCGAGAAGCCCGTTCTGTCGCGCTATCGCGAACGCATGGACAAGGCGGTCGGAGCGCTGAAGGAGGAATACGTCAGCCTCCGCACCGGACGCGCCTCGGCCGGCCTGCTCGAGCACGTGATGGTCGAAGCTTACGGTGGGTCGATGCCGCTCAATCAGATCGGCGCCATTACCGTTCCCGACCCGCGCTCCATCACCGTCAACGTCTGGGACCGGGGGCTGGTCGTCTCGGCCGAGAAAGCGATCCGCAACGCCGGACTGGGCCTGAACCCGGTCGTCGAAGGTCAGAATCTCAGGGTGCCAATCCCTCCGCTCACGGAAGAACGCCGCAGGGATCTCGCCAAGCTGGCGGGGCGCTACGCCGAGCAACAGCGCGTGGCCGTGCGCAACATCCGGCGCGACGCGAACGACGACCTGAAGAAGGCTGAGAAGGATGGCGTCATCAGCCAGGACGAGCTTCGGCACATGGAAGCCGACGTCCAGAAGCTCACCGACGAGGCGGTCAAGCGCATCGACGAAGCCTTGAAAACCAAAGAGCATGAGATCATGCAGGTCTGATGGGGCTGGCCGTCCTCGCTTAAGTCCTTCCAGGGGAGTTTCATGACCTCAACGCCCGGTCGCACGCCGTCGTCGCGATCCAGCGATCCGGCCGCGGCCAGGACGGAGCCTCCCCCGCTGCACGTCGCCATCATCATGGACGGGAACGGCCGCTGGGCGAAAGCGCGCGGGCTGCCGCGCTCGCTGGGACATCGCGCCGGCGTCAACGCGCTGAAGCGGACGGTCGAGGCCGCTCCGTCGCTGGGCGTGGACCGTCTGACCGTGTTCGGTTTCTCGACCGAGAACTGGCGTCGTCCGGCGGACGAGGTCTCCGAGCTGATGGCGCTGCTGAAGCTGTACGTCGAGACCGACCTGCCAAAGCTCGAGCGGGAAGGGGTTCGGGTGCGGGTCGTTGGTCGGCGCGAGGGCCTGCGCAGGGACGTGCTCGACATCATCAAGCGCGCGGAGGCGCGCACGGCCCACAACGAGCGTTTCCTGCTGCAGGTGGCGTTCAACTACGGCGGTCGGGCGGACATCGTCGATGCGGCGCGAAAGCTCGCGGAAGCGGCGCGCGAAGGGCGGCTCGACCCGGCGGTGATCGACGAGACCCTGTTCGAGGGGGCTCTGTCGACGGCCGCGACGCCGGACCTGATCATTCGGACCTCAGGCGAGCTACGCCTATCGAATTTCCTGCTCTGGGAGGCCGCGTACGCAGAGCTCGTGTTCCAGGACGTGCTTTGGCCGGACTACGGCCCTTCTCATCTCGCCGATGCAGTGGCGACGTTCCGCAAGCGGGAGCGGCGCTACGGCGGCGTCGGCGTCGATGACATCCTTGCCGTCGGCTAGAAGCTTCGACTGGCGCAATCTGGGGCAAAGGGCGGTCTCCGCCGTCGTCCTCATCGCCGTGGTGCTGGTGGCGGTGTTCTACCAGCCCCTGTTCATCGTCGTGATCACCTTGGCCGTGGTTCTGCTAGCGCGCGAGTGGGCGCGCATGAGCGCGCCTCAGGCTCCAAATCGCCTCGCCGTCGCTGTCGCGGCCGCCGTTCTGATCGCCGTGACCTGTGCGAACATCGGGCGTTTTCCGCTGGAGCTCTGGGGACCGTTCCCGCAGGCCTTTCCGCTTGCCTGGGCGCTGATTGTCCCTGGCGCGCTGGCCACGGCGTTCGCAGCCAGCGCGATGGGGTGCCGGCCCGGGGACGGCGCGTTCGGCGTCGTCTACATCGCCGCGCCGGCCGTCGCTCTCAGCTGGATCCGCGCTCAGCCCAACCCCATCAGCTGGACCATCCTTTTGTTCGCGGTCGTCTGGTCGGCCGACATTTGCGCGTTTTTGGTCGGCAATGCCCTCAAAGGGCCTAAACTCTGGCCCCGATATTCGCCAAACAAGACGTGGTCGGGGTTTGTGGGGGGACTTGTTGGCGCCATGGGAGCGGCGATGGCCACCGCGGAGCTATCGACGGCGCGCCTCACCCTGCTGGCTGCCGCGCTCATCGGATTGGCGGGCGGCGCCTCCACGATGGCGGGCGACCTGTGGGAGTCCATCCTCAAGCGTCGCTACGGCGTGAAGGACTCCGGAGATCTCATTCCGGGGCACGGCGGCCTGTTGGACCGGGTCGACGGGCTCATGGTCGCCGTCTTGGCCATTGCGGGCGCCCGCTACATCCACCAGTCCGGCTGGGTGCACTAGGCCCGTGCGTCGCTCGGTGACCATCCTCGGATCGACCGGCTCGGTGGGGGTTTCGACTCTCGACCTGCTTGATCAGGCCGAGAAGCACGGATCGGCCGAGGTGGAGATGGTGGCGCTGGCGGCCGGCGGGGGAAATATCGAGCGCCTGGCCGAACAGGTGCGGCGCTGGCGCCCGAAGCTCGTCGCTATCGCCGATCCCGACAAGCTCGACGAACTGAAGGGGCGCCTGAACGGCAGCGGCGTCAGGGCGGCCGCCGGCGAGACGGCCGTCCTAGAGGCGGCCGCGATGGGCGCCGAGTGGGTGATGTCGGCCATTGTCGGTGCGGCGGGCCTCGCGCCGACGCTCGAAGCCGCGCGAAGCGGGGCCATCGTTGCGCTTGCGAACAAGGAAAGCATCGTGTGCGCCGGGCCGGCCCTGCTCGAGATCGCCCGCCAGGCGGGCGGCGCCGTCGTGCCGGTCGATTCCGAGCACTCCGCGATCTTCCAGGTGTTCGACTTCGAACACCGCGATCGGGTGGCGCGGCTGATGATCACATCGTCCGGCGGGCCGTTCCGGGGCTGGACCAAGGCCGAGATGGCCGGCGCGACGCCGGAACAGGCGGTGGCGCACCCCAACTTCAGCATGGGCGCGAAGATCTCCGTCGACTCCGCCACGATGATGAACAAGGGTCTTGAGACGATCGAGGCCGCATACCTTTTCTCGATGCCGCCCGAGCGCATCGAGGTGGTGATCCACCCAGAGCAGGTGATCCATAGCCTGGTCGAATATCAGGATGGCTCGACGCTGGCGCAGCTCGGCGCCCCCGACATGCGAACCCCCATCGCCTGCGCGTTCGCTTGGCCGGACCGGCTGCCGTGGCCGGCGCCCAAGCTCGACCTGGCGGCGATCGGGGGGCTCAGCTTCGCGGCGCCCGACCCCGATCGGTTCCCGGCCATCGCCATCGCCCGCGAGGCCCTCTGTCGCGGCGGCCTTGCCCCCACGGCGATGAGTGCGGCGAATGAGACCGCGGTCGCCGCCTTCCTTGACCGGCGGATCGGCTTTCTCGATATTGCCGCCACGGTGGCTGAGACCCTCGAGCGCATGGATGGCGCTGGGGATCTGCGGGCGGGGGCGAACGCAAACGGCGCACTGGAGACTGCGATGGCAGCCGACCGATCTGCACGTCGAGTGGCTGAGGACGTGCTCGCCGAACGCACACCTTCGCTTTAGGCCGGAAAGGACGCCGAACCGCCCATGTCGCTTGTGCTCACGGCGCTGAGTTACGTTGCGCCCTTCCTGGCGGTGCTCGTCTTGGTGATCACGGTGCACGAGTTCGGCCACTTCCTCGCCGCGCGGGGCTTCGGCGTGGCGATCGAGCGGTTTTCGGTCGGCTTCGGACGCGCGCTCTTCAGCCATCGCGACAGGAGCGGCATCGAGTGGCGGATCGGCTGGATCCCCGTGGGCGGCTACGTGATGTTCGCCGGCGACGAGAACGCCGCCAGCATTCCG
>DATGIN010000174.1:0-6691 GCA_035295705.1 Caulobacteraceae bacterium | reverse complement strand
TCTCGGCTTTTCCGTCGCCGCGCCAGGGACGATATCCCGCTGCAGCGACGAAGAGGAGCGTTTCCATGCGAGTGTTTCTGACCGGGGCTACGGGCTGGATCGGGTCGGCCATCGTCCTCGAGCTGCAAAGCGCCGGCCACCAGGTGCTGGGGCTGGCGCGCAGCGACGAGAACGTCGCCGCCCTCACGTCAGCCGGGGTCGAGCCGCATCGCGGCGACCTCGAGGACCTCGACAGACTGGCCGCTGGCGCAGGCGCCTCGGACGGGGTCATCCACTGCGGCTTTATCCACGACTTCTCGCGCTTCGCCGAGAACATGGCGATGGACCGGCGTGCGGTGGACGCGATGCTCGATGCGCTGGATGGTTCCGGAAAGCCGTTCGTCATCGCTTCGGGCCTGGTCGGCCTGGCGCAGGGGCGGCCGAGCACGGAAGACGATCCGCCGGCCGCTTTCGGCCGCGGCGAGACCGAGGAGGTCGTCCGCAAAGCGGCGGATCGTGGCATCCGCTCCGGGATCGTGCGCCTGCCGCCGACGGTCCACGGCGTCGGCGACCGCGGCTTCATCCAGTGGCTCGTCGACATCGCCCGCTCGAGGGGCGTCTCCGGGTACATCGGCGACGGAGCGAACCGCTGGTCGGCCGTGCACCGGCTCGACGCCGCCCGTCTCTTCGCGCTGGCGCTGGAGAAGGGGCGGCCCGGCAGTCGCTACCACGCGATCGGCGACATCGGCGTGGCCGCGAAGGACATCGCCGCCGCGATCGGGCGGGGACTCGACATTCCGGTCGCCAGCATCCCGGCCGAGGCGGCGGCGGCGCACTTCGACGGCTTCATGGCGATCGTCTTTGCGCTCGACGGCTCCGCCACCGCCGAGAGCACGCAGGCCGCGCTGGACTGGCGTCCCGAGCAGCCCGAACTGCTCGCCGACCTCGCGGGGCGCAGCTATTTCGAGGGCCGCAGCAAGTACGCCGTCGCCTGAGCGCCGGCTCGAGCGCGAAGGAGGAGGTCCAATGCCCGGCTACACCCTCGAGGGCCAGCGCGTCGTCATCATCGGCGGTAGCTCCGGCATCGGCCTAGCGGTGGCCGAATGCGCGATCGCCGACGGCGCTGAGGTCGTCGTCGGCTCCAGCAACGCGGCCAACGTCGAGGCGGCCGCGAGCCGCCTCGGCAACGCGGCGACGGGCGCGGTGGTGGACGTGAGGGACGAGGCCAGCGTGGAGGCGTTTCTGAAGGGGGTGGCTGGATTTGACCATCTGGTGTTCACCGCCGGCGACTGGGACCCCTCGATGTTCGCCGGGTCGGTCGCGCAGCTGGATTTCGGCACGGTCGACGCCGGCCTGAAGGTCCGGTTCTGGGGCGCCTTGATGGCGGTCAAGCACGCGCTGCCGCACCTGTCCGAGCGCGGCTCGATCACGCTCACCGACGGCGTCCTCGTACACCGGCCGCGGAAAGGCATGCCGCTCACGGCGGCGTTCGGCGGCGCGATCGAGCATCTGGTGCGGGGACTGGCCGTCGACATCGCGCCCGTTCGCGTCAATGCGGTCTGCCCGGGCTTCGTACTGACGGAGCGGGCGCGGCAGATGCCGCCGCAGACCATCCAACAAATGACCGGACACCAACCGTTGCCGCGGCCCGCGGACCCGGCGGAGGTTGCGCAGGCCTACCTCTACGCGATGCGCGGCGGCTACACGACCGGCCAGGTGCTGATCGTCGACGGCGGCCTGCTGCTGGTCTGAGCGGCCCGCGCTACTTCGGGTCGGGCAGGCCGAGCACCCGCTTGGAGACCACGTTCAGGTTGATCTCGGACGAGCCGCCCTCGATCGAGTTGGCCTTCGAGCGCAGCCAGGCGCGCGTTTGGGCCAGCTCCTGGCCGTCGAAGCCGTCGCCCTCCCAGCCAAGGCCGTTGGCGCCCATCGCCTCGACGATCAGTTCGGCGCGATCCTGGGCGATCTTGGCGCCGGCGTACTTCATGATCGAGGCGGCGTTGCTCGGGCCCTGGTTCGACTTCGCCTCGTCCGCGGCGCGGGCGAGCGTGAGCTGGAACGCCTGGTGCTCCATCTTGTGCTCGACCAGCCGCTTGCGCAGATCGGGGTCGGCCAGGCGGCCTTCGTCGTCCAGGCCGACGTAGCGCCTGGCGTAGTCCTCCACGGCCAGCGGCGCGGCGGCCGGGCTGCCGAGCGCGCCGGCGCCCAGTCCGATCGAGATGTTGTCGCGCTCGAACTGCAGCAAGCGCTTGGCGATGGTCCAGCCGCCGTTCAGTGGCCCGATCACGTCGTCCTTGGCCGCGTGCACGTCGGTGAAGAAGGTCTCGCAGAACGGGCTGTCACCGTTGATCAGCTTGATCGGCCGCGTCTCGACGCCCGGCTGGCGCATGTCGATCAAGACGCAGCTGATGCCTTCGTGCTTCTTCGCCGCCGGGTCGGTGCGCACGAGGCAGAAGCACCAGTCGGCGAGGTTGGCGACCGAGGTCCAGATCTTCTGGCCGTTGATCAGCCAATGGTCGCCCTTGTCCTCGCATTTCGTCTGTAGCGAGGCGAGGTCGCTGCCGGCGCCCGGCTCGGAGTAGCCCTGGCACCACTCAAACTCGCCGCGGGCGATGTGCGGCAGGTGGCGAGCCTTCTGCTCCGGCGTGCCGAGCTCCAGGATGGTCGGACCGATGCTCATGATGCCGAGGCCGCCGATCGGGTTGTAAGCGCCGGCCCTGGCCATCTCCTCGGCCACGACGCGCGCTTCGGCGCGGCTCAGCCCGGCCCCGCCATACTCGCGCGGCCACGTCGGCGCGCCCCAGCCCTGGGCGGCGACCCGCTCGCGCCAGAGCTTGGCGTCCGCAGTCGCGGCGCGACGCCCGGCCGTCGTCTTCAGGCTGGGCGGGAAGTTCTCGTCGAGCCACGCGCGTGCTTCCGCGCGGAAGGCCTCAACGTCGCCGCCAAAGTCCGCCATCAGGCCGCCTCCTCGAGAAACGCTCTCAGTTCGCCCAGCTGATCGCGGCGTAGTGGCCGTTCTTGCCGGAATTGTCCCAGCGCATCCCGTGGTCGGCATAGGTGCTGCCGGGCTGGCCGAACGCCAGCGCGAGCCGGTCGGGCGCGAACGGATGGCCGAGGCCAGCCCAGATCTCGCCGCTCGGATGCAGCGTCGGAAGCGGCGCCACGCTCATCTGCATGATGTCCGGGATCTCGACGCTGCGCACCTTGCCGTCGATGGCGAAGCGAATGGGCGTCTTCTTGATTCCCAACGGTTGGCTGACCAGCGGCGCGAAGGCTGCCATCGGGCCGCCGGCCGCTCCGCCGAAGATCTGCCCGAGCGCCTCTGTCTGCGCCTCGTCCGCCCGCTCGTCGATGTAGAGCGCAAGCGACCAGTTCCCCTCTCCCATCGGCCCGGGGGTGTGGACGGCGACGGCGGCATTCAGGCCGCCCAGAGGCGTGTCGCCGAAGCGGCCGTCCTCGATGTGGAAGATCAGCGCGACGTCGCACACCCCCTGAGTGGGTCGCGCCGTAAGCGGCGGCTTGGTCGACGCCAGGCACGGGCAGACGGCGTCGCAGTTGCAGTTCTCGAAATAGTCGCCTGTGAGGCTCCATTTGGTGTCGGGCATTACGGGACAGCCTCCTCATCGACACGCGCTCTCCTTCCAAGGCTATTCCGGCGCTCATGCGCTGGCCAGGGGTGGCGTTGGCCCCACGCTTGGTGCTCGGCATGGACGCCGCTAACCTTGGTCCAGGGAGGGAGCCGGCCAGGGACGCGGGGACGACGTGACGCTCGATAGCCGGTCCGAAGCGCCGATTCTCAGCGCCGCGATGCGGCGCGACCGGCTGGTCGTCATCACATCGCTAGCCCTGGCTTGCGCGCTGGCGTGGCTTTGGTTGCTCGATCAGGCGCAGGGGATGGGCGCTGCGCGCGGCGCGATGGGCGGCATGCCGATGCCCAAGGCCCCGCAACCTTCCGCGGCAAGCTGGCTGGGCGCCTTCGTGATGTGGTCGCTAATGATGGTGGCGATGATGCTGCCGTCAGCCGCCCCGATGATCCTCATCTACACGCGCGTCGCCGGCCAGCGCCGGGCGCCGAGCGGCGCCGCCGCCCCCGCCCTGGCCTTCGCGGCGATCTACCTAGTCGTCTGGACAGCGTTCTCGGCGGTGGCGGCGCTCGCTCAGGTGCTTCTCGCCGCAACCGGCGCGATCTCCGCATCGCGGCTGTCGCTCGGCGACGCGCGCCTGGCCGGCGCGGTGCTGCTGCTTGCCGGCGCCTATCAGCTGACGCCGCTGAAGGACGCGTGCCTGCGCCAATGCCGGTCGCCGATGGGCCTGATCGTTCAGCATTGGCGGGCCGGGTGGCGCGGCGCGCTGGGCCTAGGCCTTCGCCACGCCCTCTATTGCCTCGGTTGTTGCTGGGCGCTGATGGCGCTGCTGTTCGTGGGCGGCGTGATGAACCTGGCGTGGGTGGCGGCGCTGGCCCTGGTCGTTATGGCGGAGAAGGTCGCGCCGATCGGCCGCCTCGGCGCTCGCATCGTAGGCGTCGTCTGCGCCCTCGCGGGCGTGACGCTCGCCGCCGGGCTCTGGGCGCCGCCCCACTGACCCGCGGCCAGACTTGCCGCTGGCGGCGACGGGTGGCGCCGGCGACGCCCCACTTGGAAGGCGGAGCCTCGTTCAGAGGGCGCGGATGCTAGCGGGCGAGTCGAGCCACGAACGCTGTTCGCCGATCGCGCTCTTCAGCATCAGGACGTCAAAGCCGCCTATCATGCGGTAGCCCCTGCCGAGCAGGGCCTTGGCCATCCCTTCGTTGAACGCGGCCGCGCCCAGCGGGATCTTTGCCTTGAACGCGGCCTTCTCGATGCGCTCGACGGCCTTCAGCATGCGGGGGTGATCGAACTGGCCGGAGACGCCGAGCTCGGTCGAGAGGTCGAACGCGGCGACGATGGCGCAGTCGATGCCCGGGACGGCGCAGATGGCGTCGATATTCTCGACCGCGTCCTTGGTTTCCAGCAGCAGCATGCAGACGGTGTCTCGCCCGGGGCCGCGCGGGTACTCCATCAGCGGCGTCCCCCAGCGCGAGTGGGCGACGAACGGACCCCACCCCCTTCGCCCTTCGGGCGCATAGCGCATCGAGGCGACGCAGCGCTCGGCGTCGGCGGCGCTGCGGACGAGGGGAAAGCAGATTCCCTCGGCCCCGGCGTCGAGGGCGCGTTTCACGTGCGCCTCGCCGATCTCGGGAATGCGAACCAGCGGCGCACACTCCGTCCCCTGGGTGGCGGCGATCATGGCGTGCAAGGTTTCGAACCCGATCGGGCCGTGTTCCTGATCGATGATGACGCAGTCGGAGCCGGCCGCGGCGATGGCCTGGGTCGCGACCGCCGAGGGGATCACGCAAACCTGCAGGCCCAGACGGCGCGTCTCGTCCGCGAGCTTGGCCTTCATCGTCATCGGCATGCCCGGCGCCCTCGGCTTGACGCGGCTACCAGCGCGAGCCCGGCGGGTGCGGCGTGACGTCGCCGCCGAGGTCGATCATTACCTCGTCGAGGTAGCACCAACCCCAGCCCTCGGGCTCGAAGTAGGCTTCCATCACGGGATGCCCGGTGGCGTGGAAGTGCGCCGTCGCGTGGCGGCCGATGGACTGGTCGCAACAGCCGACGTGCCCGCAGACGCGGCAGATGCGAAGGTGAATCCACGACTGGCCGATTTTCAGGCACTCCTCGCAGCCGTCCGCGGACGGCGCGACGCGCGCGAACATGCCGAGGTGGGCGCAGCTCATGGCCGGCCAGATGTACCACCTTGCCGATGGCGGATGTAGAGATCGGGCGCGCTCTCTCGTCGCCCGGGGATCTCTGTCGCTTAAATGACTCTCGCCGATGCCGCCGCCGTCGCCAGCATCGTGAGCAGCGTCGCCGTGGCGCTTTCGCTCGTCTACCTCGCCGTGCAGGTCAGGCAGGCGGAGAAGAACCAGCGCGGCCTCATGCAGCAGGGCCGGGCCGACCGCGCGTCGGACGCGGCGCTGCGGCTGGCGGATCCGCAGCTCTCGGCGGTCTGGAACAAGGGCCGGCAATCGCCCGAGCAGCTTTCGCCCGAGGAGCTCGACCAGTTCCTCATGATGTGCCGCATGAGCTTCCTCAGCGCCGAGGACTCATTCCTTCAGCACAAAGCGGGGCTGATGGACGAGGCCGCCTACAAGAGTTTCGCCGCGGGCGTGCGCTCCCTCTCGGCGACGTTCCCTGGTCTGAGGGCCGGCTGGCGCATGAGCCGCGCGCAGTATGGTCCTGAGTTCGCCGCCTTCATGGACGCGATCGTGAGCAGCGACACCGGGCCTCCCATCGACCGGCTTGCGTTGTGGCGGAAGGTCGTCGAGCTGGAGCGCCCGAAGCCTTAGGCGCCGACCTCCATTGGGAGTGTCGGATCGCGGCTCCATTCCGACATCGAGCCGTCGTAGACAGCGACCGACGGGTGGCCGAGCCGGACCAGCGCCAGCGCGTCCATGGTCGCCGAGATGCCGCCGCCGCAGTAGCAGATGGCCCTTGGCCGCTCAAGCGCGCCCACGGCGGCGAACAGTTCCTTGAGCTCGCTGTCCGGCCGATAGGCGCCATCGGTGCCGAGCAGGGCGGCGTAGGGGATGTTGCGGCTGCCGGCGATGTGGCCCTTGCGCCCGTAGTTGGTCTTAGCCTCGCCGCTGTGCACGCCTGGCGAGAGCGCGTTGATGGTGCAGACGCCGCCGTCG
>DATGIN010000173.1:0-12421 GCA_035295705.1 Caulobacteraceae bacterium | reverse complement strand
AGCTGCGGCGTCGTGGTCGTGAACGGTTCGTTGTCCACCGTGAAGTGGATTTCTTTCGGCTTGCGGTCCTCGTCGGACATCTTGGTTCCTGTCGTTGGGAGGCGTGCCCCAAGGCGGGGTCACTCGCTAAGGCCGAGCTCGCGGGCCCCCTCGGACATCGATCCAGGCGAAAGGTTAGTGCGGACAGCGTTGCCCCGAACCGCTGGCCCAATCGGACCTGCTGTGCCCCCCGAGTGCCCCGCGACGTGCGCGCGTAGCCAGAAGTATCTGTAAGTATTTGAAATTATTGGCAGCCCGGAAGGGACTCGAACCCCTGACCTTCGGTTTAGGAAACCGCTGCTCTATCCTGCTGAGCTACCGGGCCGCGAGAAGCCGCGGTCATAGCGCATCGGGGACGGGCGTGCGAAGGCCAGCTTTCGGCGGTGCAGCGATCGCGGTAACGGCGCTGCTCGCCGCCTGCGGGCAAGGCGGCTTGCTCGACCGGTTGGCGGCGGGCGAGGTGGGCCGGGTCGCGTCGGTGCAGTCAGGCGACGTCTTCGTCCTTCAGAACGGGCTGGTCGTTCGTGTCTCGGGCATCGAAACGCCCTGGCCGGACGAGGCGGGCGGACCGGAAGCACAGGCCGAGCTCGCCCGCCTTGTCCAAGGGAGAAGCGTCCAGCTGTTCTATGGAGGCGCTCGCCGCGACGCGCGTGGCCGTGCGCTCGCCCAGGTGCGGCTCGTGGACGACCGGCAATGGGTCGAGGGCGCCATGCTCAGCAGCGGCTGGGCCCGGGTGCGGACGTTTCCCGACAACCGCGCGCTCGACCGCCCGATGCTCGAAGACGAGGCGAAGGCGCGCATCGGCCGTCGCGGGCTTTGGTCGCTGCCGGCCTACGAAGTCCGCTTGCCGCAAGAGGTGACCCCGGACGTGCGAGGCTACCAGATCGTGGAAGGACGCGTCGTGGCGGTCACGCCCACTCGCAATGGCGTTTTCCTCGACTTCCGCCCCGACCGCCGCGGTTTTGCGGCGCTCATCGAGACCCGGGCGGTCCGCGACTTCGAGGCGGCCGGGCTCGCGCCGGCAGGCTTGCGGGGCAGGCTGTTGCGGATCCGCGGCGTGGTCGGCTGGGATGGCCTGATGACCCTGGATCACCCCGAGCCGGTCGAGCTCGTGAAGGAAAGGTCCTAAGCGGCCTTCACCAGCGACTTGTTGAGGATGCCGATGGCGGTGTCGCGGTCGATCCGCTCGATCGCGGCCACTTCGCGCGCCATCCGATCCAGCGCCGACTCGTAAAGCTGGCGTTCGGAATACGACTGCTCTGGCTGGTTCTCGGCGCGATGCAGGTCGCGGACGACCTCGGCGATCGAAATCAGGTCGCCGGAGTTGATCTTGGCTTCGTATTCCTGTGCGCGGCGGCTCCACATGGTGCGCTTGATGCGCGCCCGGCCCTTCAGCGTCGTGAGCGCCTGGCTGACCACCGTGCCGGCGGCGAGGGCGCGCAGTCCAGCGCCCTTCGCCTTCCGCGTGGGGACGCGCAGCGTCATCTTCTCGTGGTCAAAGGTGATCACGTACACCTCGAGGCTCAACCCAGCGACCTCCTGGGTTTCGATCCCTACGACGGTGCCGACCCCGTGCGCCGGGTAGACGACGTGATCGCCAACGGAGAAATCGAGATCGCTGCTGCTCATTGTTGTCCTCTCTGAATCCACACTGACCCCGCCGGTCCTGGACGCACTCTTCTTGGACGCGCAGGCAAAGGCCCCAGCGCCCGCCAGTAGCGCGGGAAGTGGAAGCCCGCAGTCCGAAGATCCTTTAAGACACCCTTCGCCTTGTTCAGGCGCGCGTCGCTTGAGGACGGCATCCTTTGACCGAGACGCGGGGCGCGAACTTCGCTACCCTCGCCTTTCGTATTCTTATCACAAAGTTGAGCCTGATGAAAGGGTTGCCTTGCGGAAGGCGACCTGATCAGGAGCCCTGGCCCGGCTTCTCGCTGAAGTACTTTTCGAACTTGCCCGTCTCCCGCTCATACTGCTCGGCGTCAGGCGGAGGCTCGCCCTTGACGGTGATGTTCGGCCAGATCTTCGAGTATTCCGTGTTTACTTTCAGCCACTTGCCGTCAGCATCGTCGTCGGTGTCGGGCTTGATGGCGTCGACCGGGCACTCCGGCTCGCACACGCCGCAGTCGATGCATTCGTCCGGGTGGATAACGAGGAAGTTCTCGCCTTCGTAGAAGCAGTCGACCGGACAGACCTCAACGCAGTCCATGAACTTGCACTTAATGCAGGCGTCCATGACGATGTAGGTCATTGAAAAACTCGTACGCCCAAGTCGCGCCCCGGTCGCGGGAAGTCGCGCTTATCTGGGGGTTGCGCGGCCTTTGTCAATCCGCAACGGCCTCATCGCGCCCCGAGGAAATCTCTAGCGGCGCATAGAGGCTTCTCGCCTCTGGAGCGGGCCCTCGCCGCTCTCCCAGCTGCTCGATCCTGACGGCCGTGATGCGCCCTGCAAGGGCGAACACCAGACCGTCGCCCACGCGCACAACGCGGCTCGGCTTGTCGATGCGGCTCTCGGCTGCGTTTCGACTCACGCGAACACGACCTGACTCAACGAAGCGGGCAGCGGACGAACGCGTCTTGAAGAAGCGCGCGCGCCAGAGCCAGACGTCGACGCGACAGGCGTCGCCTTCGCTCATGAAGCGGCGCGGCGCCGAACGCGCCGGCGGCGTTTGACCGCGGAGGGGCCCGTCTTGATGCCCGCGAGGGCGGCGAAAGGCGACGCGGCGCTGCCGCTCCTCGCGATCCGCGGGGCCGGCTTGCCCATGCGGCGCCAGCCCGGGGCGCCTTGCGCTCGCTTGACCCGGCGATAGCCCAGGCCCTGCAACAACTGGTCAACCTCGGGGCCGCTGCAACCGAGCGTGGCTATGGCCTCCTCGCTCAGCACGGCGGCGCCGTCGTCTCGGGGCGCACGGCGCAGCATCTCGTCGAGCTGTTCCAGCATGGCGACGGGCGCAGCCAACGCGCCGACGCTGCGCAGGCCGAGCGCCGACAGCGCGGTCTGTGGCGGCGCTGGCGCAGGTAGGGCGGACAGCCGGCCCGGCGCTGCGCCCCAGCCTGGAGCTGCCAAGCGTGCGAACGCGGCAGAGAACGCCAGAGCGTCCTCTTCGAGCAAAGCCGGCAGGAAGATGCTGAACGCGCCGAAGCGCACGCCCAGTGCACGAAGCACGCGCCGTTCGGCCTGGCTCAGGGCCTTGACGTCGGCATCGATCGGGCGGCGATCGGCGATGCCGCCTGCCTCGACCAGACGATACGCCAGTCCGCGGGCCAGCCCGCGGATCCGACCCTCGCCAACCGCCGACTTCAGCACCCGCAGCGGCTTCAGCCGCCGCCCCGCTTCGGCCGCGACGAAGGCCTCCAACCGCCGCTGGGCGCGCTCGCGGCCGGCCTGGGGTCCGAGCTCGCCGAGCAGCCGCACGCGCGGTGAAAAGGGACCGCCGCCGGCAAGCTGGCCAGTCGCCTGTCCGCGCCAGAGCACCGCGCCGTTGGGCAGGAGCGAAAAGGCCTCGTCCGGGTCCGCAGCCAACCGCCCCAGCCGCCTGGCCACCTCCGGTCCGATCGCGCGCTCCGCGGCCGCTCTCAGGGCCCGGTCCTCGAGAGCGCTCTGACCCCGCACGGCCTCGAAGTGCGCGCCGGTCAGCCGGCCGACGAAGTGGCCCTCGACCGTCACCGCGCCATCGGCGGCGATCCCGGCCAGAAGAGCGTCGCGCACATGCAGGCCGCGCATCAACGCGCTGGTGCGGCGGTCGATGAAGCGTTGCACGAGACGCTCGTGCAGTGTGTCCGAGAGGCGGTCCTCGAGCGCGCGCGTACGGCCCTGCCAATGCGCGGGATCGCTGAGCCAATCGGAGCGATTGGCGACGTAGGCGAGGGTCCGAACGCTCGCCAGCCGCGCCGACAGCGCGTCGATGTCACCGTCCAGCCGGTCGAGGACCTTGAACTGGCCCTCGATCCAATCGTCCGGGATCTTGCGATTGCGTTCGGTGAGATGCGTGAAGACGGTGCGGGCGAAGCGCGTATGGTCGTCGAGGGTTGTCTTGCGGAAGTCCGGAATCTGGCAGACGTCCCACAGCAGGAAGAGATTGGAGCGGTCTTTGACCCGGCGGACGATCGTGTCGTCTTCCGCCAGCTTGTTCAGCACCGTCTCGTCCAGGCTCTCCTCCGAGAGCTTGAGACCCGAACGCGGCGGCGGAAGGGCCAGCGAGCGCTGCAGCTCGGACAGCGAGTCGAAATCGAGCCGGCTGTTGCGCCACTCGACGGCGGCGAGCGGCTCGAACGCGTGGGTCTCCACCTGCTCGGCCAGGTCGGGATCGATGTCGGGGCAGTCGCCGGTGACTCCGAAGGCGCCGTCGCGCATGTAGCGCCCGGCCCGGCCGGCGATCTGGCCGATCTCCTGCGCTGTCAGCCAGCGCGAACGCCGTCCGTCGTATTTCCTGAGGCCCGCGAACGCGACGTGGCCCAAGTCCATGTTCAGTCCCATGCCGATCGCATCGGTCGCGACCAGAAAGTCCACCTCTCCCGACTGGAAGAGGTCGACCTGGGCGTTTCGGGTGCGCGGGCTCAGCGAGCCCATGACGACGGCGGCGCCGCCCCGCTGGCGGCGGATGAGCTCGGCGATGGCGTAGACAGCGTCGGCGGAGAAGGCGACGACTGCGCTCCGGCGCGGCAGGCGGGTCAGCTTGCGCGGCCCCTCGTAAGTCAGTTTCGAGAACCGTTCGCGGCCGGTGACTTCGGCGTCTGGCGCCAGGCGTCGGATCAGCGGCGCGATTGTGGACGAGCCCAGAAGCATCGTCTCCTGCCGGCCACGCGCGTGCAGCAGTCGGTCGGTGAAGACATGGCCGCGCTCTGGGTCGGCCGCCAGCTGCACCTCGTCGACGGCGAGGAACTCGACCTCCCTCGCCAGCGGCATCGCCTCGACGGTCGCCACATAGTACTGCGGGCGGGGCGGGGTGATCTTCTCCTCGCCGGTGATCAGCGCCACGGCGCGCTGGCCGCGCGCTTTCACCACGCGGTCGTACACTTCGCGGGCCAGGAGCCGCAGCGGCAGCCCGATCATGCCGGACGCATGGCCCAGCATGCGCTCGACGGCGAGGTGCGTCTTGCCCGTATTGGTGGGGCCGAGGACCGCGGTGAGCCTTGACGGTGCGGCCCCGGTAGAGCGGCTGCTCATCGGCTCAGACTGGCGGATTCCGCAGTCGCGAACAAGCGCGACGGCGGCGCAGGGGGTGGGGCGCTGATCGAGTCCAGGAACACCGGCGAAACGAATCAGGTCCGAATCGGTGACCTCCACCGATTCGGCATTTGTTCCCTACGAGATATGGTACGCCGCTCCGCGCGACCTACAAGTCGGCTCACGCCTTAGGCCGCTCCACGGTCAAGCTGACCTTCGTCAGCACGATGTTGGCCATCCCGATCACCGTGTTGGCGTGGATGTTCGCGATCACCCAGGGGCCATCGTCCCCGACCTGGCCGAAAACCATGGTGATCGGGCTCGTCAGTCCCTGTTGACGGTCGGTCGGCGGCTTCGGCTTGAAGCCGGCGATCTCGTGGTAGCTGACGGTGCACTGCGCGACGTGCGTCAGCCCAAGCTTGCGCTCCTGGTCGGTCAACTTCGCCGGCTCCGCCCGGCCGAACTCCAGCTGGTACAACTGCTTGCCATCGAAGAAGCGGTCGGGCCCGCGGCAGATCGCCTGCGGCCCCCGCGCGACGGCGACCCTCACGAATTGCGTCAGCGGATCGGTCGCCGCCAGCTTCTGCGCGCGGGTCGCAGGCGGATGCCCGAGGTCGGAGAAGACCGGCGACGACGCCACGTCGACGCTGCTCGCGCCCCACGTGACATGCACGTGGCGCACCCGTTTTCCGTCGTGATGCACATACGAGAACGCCGCGGGATAGGCGACGCCGTCCGCGCCGAGGCGGCCCTGCGTCTCGGCGTCGATGTCGACCTTCTTCAATGCGCGGAGGATGCCATAGCTGCGCATGCTCACGTCCGCGCCATATCCGCCGGACACAGAGCGGCCGCTGGCGTGTACGACGAGCACCTTCACCGGCACCAGGTTCAACGGATAGAGCGTGCCGTCGTAGTCCATCTCCATTTTGGCGGGCGGCGGATTCTGCGCCCACGCCGCGCCGGCGCATGCGAGCAAGGCGAGCGCCGCCAGCGCCGATCGGATGGTCATCGTTGAACGTTGCTCCTTAGCGTCTGCGGCCCTCCCTTTGACCGAAAGCCTTGACGACTTTGCGGCGACGGCCGGCCGCCTTGACGGCCGGCGACCGCTTCGCCTATATCGCGCGCTCTCCGGCCGCCGGCCCAGCGTCACGGCCAGAACGTCTTGCCCGAAGAAGGTTTCCTCATGTCCCGGCGTTGCGAGCTCACGGGCGTCGGACCCATCGTCGGGCATAATGTGAGTCACTCCAACATCAAGTCCAAACGTCGCTTTCTGCCGGCGTTGAAGACGACGCGCCTCCAATCGGAGACGCTCGGCCAGGTGTTCAATCTGCGCATCACGAACGCGGCGCTCCGCACCCTTGACTTCAAGGGCGGCCTGGACGCGTTCCTACTAAAGGCGCGCGACGAGCACCTGTCTCTGCGGGCCCGCCGCATCAAGCGGCAGCTCAAAGCCAAGCTCGCCGCGCAGCCGCAAGCCTAGAACTTCCGCTCCAACTCGACCCCGATGCGAATCTGGCTGCCCGCTTCGCTGCGGGCGGGGCCGATGGCGGCGAGCCACCCGGCATCGACATCTATTTCCCATGGATGCTTCGCCAAGGCTGCCGCGTCCTCGTCGCCGTCGTCATCGCCGTCGAGATCCTTGCCGCCGCCCGGTCGAAGCTCCCACTTCACCTGCGGCCCGATGTAAGCGCCGGTGTTCCCGCGCCACCCGTGGTCCGAACCTAGGTTGCCGACCGCCTCGGCGCCCAGCCGCAGCGTTCCCGCCGTCCGCCAGGTGGCGGACGCGGCGTAGCCGTAGCTCGCGAAATTCTCTCCGTCCGGTGCGTTCAGCGGCCGCTCGACGATCAGGTTCAACAGCCCTTCGAACCGCCCGGCCTGTTTCGCCAGCAGGAGCTTCCCCTCAAACGAATCCGGCTCTCCGTTCAGGCCGTGGCCGTACTCGAAATAAAATCCGGTATCGACGCCGATCTTCGGAATGCGCCCGACGTACCACACCGCCTCCAAGCCCACGTCGCTCCAGCGCGTGGCCTCGTGGGAGTCCTGGCTGGCGACGCCGACCAGGGCAACGCTGAGGCTTCGGTTGAAGCCGTACTCCAACTCGAAGACCGACGCCGACTGCGCGCCGTCTACGGCGTTGAGCAAGCCGGCCGAGCGCGCCTCGAATTCCAGCACGCCCGGCTCGACGTAGGGGTCGTAGACCTTCTCATCCAAGCGCGGATCAGCCCGCGCCACGCCAGCCACACTCAATGCGAGCGCCAACCCTGCCCAAATCGCCCGCACCGCTGCGCTCCCAAGACTGCGAAGCGTCCGGATAGCGCTATATGCGAATGATTGTCAATTGCACTCGCTAGGGCGTCGGTGGCGGATGCTTGGCCTCCAGTTTGTGGCCGTCGGGATCCAGGACAAAGGCGGCGTAGTAGTCTTCGCCGTACTGGGGCCTGAGGCCCGGACCGCCCTCGTCCTTTCCGCCGAAGCGAACGGCCGCGGCGTGGAAGCCGTCCACGGCGGCTCGGCTGGGGGCCGCGAACGCCAAGTGGAACCCGGGGCCAGGCGGCGATGCGGCGTCGGGGTACAGCTTGATCGCGAATTGCTCGTCGGCCGAGCCGGCCGCGCCATAGCCGGCGAAATGTTCGTTGCTGAACAGCCGGACATAGCCGAGCGCGCCAAGCACCGCGTCGTAGAACCGCTGGCTTCGCGCAAGGTCGCGGACGCCGAACGAGATGTGTCCCAGCATGGCGCGCGCCGGGCCTCGAGCCTGCCCTCCGATCAGGCGGCGACCTTGAGCGTCGAGTCGAGCAGCTTGAGGAGTTCGCTCCAATGGCGTTCCGCCGCCTCCTCGTTGTAAACGGGGAGATCGGAGCAGGCGTAGCCATGGCGCGCGCCCTTGTAGATGGTCACCTCGTTTTGGACCCCAGCTGCGTTCAGCGCCTCGCGCAGCTTGTCGGCTTGCTCTGGCGGAAAGCCCGCGTCCTCGTCGGCGCCTGCAATATAGACCGCGGCCTTGATCTTCGGAGCGAGCAGATGCGGGCTGTCCGGCGCATCGGTGGCTAGGCGGCCGCCATGGAAGCCGGCCGCGGCGACGACGCGATCGGGAAAGGCGCCAGCGGCGCGAAGGGCCAGCCCTGCGCCCATGCAATAGCCGGTGACGCCCACCTTGTCCGCCTTCGCCTCCGGCTGCTTCGCGAGCCAGTCGAGGAAGGCGCCCGTGTCGCGGGTCGAGCGCTCGGGATCGGTCGAGCTCATGAACTTCGCGAACCGCTCGCGCCGCGTCGCCTCGTCGCGAAAGGCCTCGGCGATGTTGATCGGCTCATATGGACCGGCGCGCCAGAACATGTCGGGCAACAGGACGTAGTAGCCGTGGTCGGCCAGGCGCTGGCTCATGTCGAACAGCGCCGGTCTGATCGCCGGCGCGTCCATGAAGAAGATCACGGCCGGCCAGGGACCTTGGCCGCTGGCGGGTGTGAACACATAGCTGCGGGCGTCGCCGTCGGGGGTGGGTATCGCCACTTCGCGCATCAAATTATCCTTTCTTTTCAATCTTCCAATAGATCCCTGCCGGCCTTCCGCACGTCGGTGCAGCCGGTCAACGCCATCGCGGTCAGCAACTCTGCGCGCATCACGTCGATCACGTGGCTGACGCCCTTTTCGCCGGCGCTGCCCAAAGCGTAGGCCCAGGCGCGGCCGATCAGGCAGGCGTCGGCCCCCGACGCCAGCGCCTTCAGGATATCCAGCCCCGAGCGCACGCCGCCGTCGAGCAAAATGGGCATTTCGCCACCGACGGCATCGGCGATTGCCGGCAGCGCCGCGATCGTCGACGGCGCGCCGTCCAGCTGCCGGCCGCCATGGTTGGAGACGATGATGCCGTCCATCCCGACCCGCTTGGCTTGGCGGGCGTCGTCGGCGTCTAGGACGCCCTTCAGCACCATCGGCCCGTCCCAGTGCTGGCGGATCCAGTCGATGTCGGCCCAGGTCAGCGACGGGTCGAAGTTGCGGCCGATCCATCCCCAGAAGTCGCCGAGGCCCTTCGCCTCCGGCACGGCGGCGGCAATGTTGCCAAAGCTGTGCGGGCCGCCGTTCAACTGCACGTCCCATAGCCACCCCGGGTGCGTGATCCCGTCCCAGGCGCGCAGCAGCGGCTGGAACGGCTGCGGGGGGCCTGCGAGGCCGGTGCGGACGTCTCGGTAGCGCGTGCCCGGCACGGGCAGGTCTACAGTGAACAAGAGGACCGGGCAGCCCGCGGCCTGGGCGCGCGCGATATAGTCGACCATGAAGCCGCGGTCTTTCAGCATGTAGAGCTGGAACCAGGGCGGCTGGACCTGAGCGACCTCGTCGACGTCGCAGATGCAGAGCGAGGAGAGGCAGAAGGGGAGCCCGGCCTTCTTGGCCGCGCGCGCCGCCTGAACTTCGCCGCGGCGGGCGTACATGCCGGCCATGCCGATCGGCCCCAAGAGGAGCGGCATAGGCAGCTCGATTCCGAACAACGTGAGACCGGTCGAGAGCTTCGATACGTCGACCAGCACTCGCTGGCGAAGCTTGAGCGCTTGGAAGTCGGCGGTGTTGGCTCTCAGTGTCTGCTCGGCGTACGCCGCGCCGTCGACATACTCGAAGAGGACGTGCGGCAGCCGCCGCCGGGCCGCCTCGCGATAGTCGGCGACGTTGGCCGGGCGGCTCAACTCGGCGCCCCGACCACTTCGCGCGCGGCGGTGCGCTTGCCGCCGGGCGGGGGAGTCGGTTGCACCGACGGTGGGGGCGTCAGGTTCGCCGTCAGGCGCTTCGGCGCGCCGGCCTGTTCATCGAACAGCTCGGCCAGTTGCTCGGTGATGGCGCCGCCGAGCTGCTCGACGTCGACGATGGTGACGGCACGCTTGTAGTAGCGGCGCACGTCGTGGCCGATGCCGATGGCGATCAGCTCGACCGGAGATGCGTTTTCTATCTCGCCGATCACGGTCCGCAGGTGGCGTTCGAGATAGTGGCCGGAGTTCACCGATAGCGTGGAATCGTCCACCGGTGCTCCGTCCGAGATCACCATCAGGATGCGGCGCTGCTCGGGGCGGGTCACCAGCCGATGGTGGGCCCAGATCAGCGCCTCTCCGTCGATGTTCTCCTTCAAGAGGCCCTCGCGCATCATCAGGCCGAGGTTCTTGCGCGCCCGCCGCCAGGGCGCGTCGGCCGCCTTGTAGACGATGTGGCGCAGGTCGTTCAGCCGTCCGGGCGAGGGTGGCTTGCCAAGCTTCAGCCAATCCTCGCGGGTCAGGCCGCCCTTCCACGCGCGCGTTGTGAACCCGAGGATCTCGGTCTTCACCGCGCAGCGCTCCAGAGTGCGGGCGAGGATGTCGGCGCAGACGGCCGCCACCATGATCGGTCGGCCGCGCATCGAGCCGGAGTTGTCGATCAGCAGCGTGACGACCGTGTCGCGAAACTCGGTGTCCTGCTCTTCCTTGAACGACAGCGGCGCGGTTGGATCGACGATCACCCGGGTCAGGCGGGCGACGTCCAGGATTCCCTCCTCGAGATCGAAGGTCCAGGCGCGGTTCTGTTTCGCGAGCAGCTTGCGCTGCAACCGGTTGGCGAGCCGCGAGACCACGTTCGACAGGCTGGCCAGCTGCTGGTCCAGGTAGGCGCGAAGGCGGCCCAGCTCCTCGGCGTCGCAAAGCTCTTCCGCGCCGACCACCTCGTCGTGTGCGGTCGAGAAGACCTTGTATGGCGGCTCGCGATTGCCAGGGTCTTTGAAGTCGGGTCGGGACGCCTTCTCGCCGTCGCCCATCTCGGCGTCGTCGTCGCTCATCTCGGCGTCTTCGTCGGCCTCGGCCTCGGTCGTCTGCTCCTCCGAGCCCTCGGCGTCGCGTTCGGCCGAACGCGTGGGGTCGGGCTCGGCGCCTTCGCCGTCCTGGTCGTCCTGGTCGTCGCCCGCGTCCTCCTGGATATCGCGTGGCATCTCCGGCGTGTCGGAATCGCCGGAGTCCTCGGCGTCGTCGCCGAGGTCTTCTCCGAGGTCTAGATCCTTGATGATCGAACGGGCGACGCGAGCGAACGCGGTCTGGTTCTCGATCGAGGCCGCCAGCCGGTCGAGGTCTGCGCCCGCCTTCGCCTCGATATCGGCGCGGTGGCGATCGACCAGCATCTTGGCCCCGTCGGGCGGGGCGTCGCCGGTCAGCCGCTCACGCACGAGCAAGCCCAGTATCTCCGCAAGCGGCGCTGCGGCGGGATCGTCGAATCGGTTCAGCCCCTTCTTCTCGACGGAACTCTCGAGCGCGGCGGTCAGGTTCGCGCGCACGCCCGCCAGCGCGTTCGCCCCAATCGCCTCGACGCGCGCCTGCTCGACGGCCTCGAACACGGCCCGGCCCTGAATCGACTGCGGCTTCAGGCGGGCATGCGCGGCTTCGTCGTGGTGAGCGAGGCGCAGCGCCATCTGGTCGGCGAGGCCGCGGATGCGGGCGGTCTCCTTGCCGGAAAGGTCGCGCGGCGGGTGCGGCAGCACCGCGCGATGGCCGGTCAGCTGCGGGCCGTCGCCCGAGAAGACGACCTCCAGATCGGGCTGCTCGGCGAGCGAGCGCGCGGCGTGGCTGATCGCGCGCTTGAAGACGTCCGTGGGGGTTTCGTTTTTGCCGGGCATATGAGGCGACGTCATATAGCGCGCGCCCGGGGCGGCGAAAGGCCTTTGGCCTGGACGTCTTCGACGCCGGAGCGGCTTAGGCTATGGTCACGCTCGCCGCGGCCCGATCGAGGCGCTTGGCGGCCAGGGGAGGGCGCATGCTTGGGTTCATCGTCCGCGGGTTGGTCGCCGCCGTCGGCCTCTGGATCGCCACCAAGCTGCCGATCGGAGTCGTCGCCACGTCCTGGGAGAGCCTGATTGGCGCGGGCCTTCTGCTCGGAATCGTGAACGCCGTGGTGCGGCCCATCCTGGTCTTCCTGACCTTCCCGATCACCATCCTGACCCTTGGTCTGTTCCTGCTGGTGATCAACGGCCTGATGCTGGGTCTCGTCTCGCTGTTGCCGATCGGGTTCCACGTGCACGGCCTCTGGTCGGCCATCCTCGGCGCGATCGTCGTAGGCCTGACGAGTTGGGTCGCATCGTGGTTCATCGGCCCATCGGGCCGGCTCGAAGCCTACCGCCGTTAGCGGCCGCTCTTAGGCGCCGCGCCTCAGCTGCACGTCGAAGCCGCTCTGTCGACTGGCGACCAGGAGACTGTTGCTCCACCGATCGAAGTGGAGCAGCAC
>DATGIN010000172.1:0-38546 GCA_035295705.1 Caulobacteraceae bacterium | reverse complement strand
CGACCTCGAAGGCACGCGCATGTTCATCCAGAACGGGATGATGATGGCGCTGACGCTGGTCCTCCTGCTCGTCGTCGCCACCTACCTGATGTTCGCGACCGATCCGGTCCTTGCGGCCCTCGCGTTGCTCTTCGTGCCGGTCAGCATCTTCACGCTCGGGCGCGTCGGCTACCTGCTGCGCGTCGCCTGGATGCGGGTGCAGACGCTGATGAGCGTGCTGACGCTCACCATGGAAGAGAACCTGCAGGGCATCCGCGTGGTCCGGGCGTTTGCAGCGAAGAACTTCGAGCTCGCCAAGTTCGACACCGCCGCCACGGAGGCGCTGCGCCAGGCGTTCCAGCGCATCATCCTGCGGATGCAGGCCGTTCGGACGACGACCCTGACCTTCTACGGCTCGCAGGCCCTTGTGCTCTGGTACGGCGGGCACAAGGTCGCCGCGGGCACGATGAGCCCCGGCACCATGGCCGCCTTCGTCCTCTATCTGCAGCTTTTACAGGCGCCCGTGCGGCAGGTGATCATGATCGTGATGTCGGCGGCGCGGGCCACGACCTGCGGCGGGCGGCTGTTCGAGATCCTCGATATCGAGCCAGAGATCGCCGACAAGCCGGGCGCGAAGCCGTTGGCGCCGACAGCGGGCACGCTTCGTTTCGAAAAGGTGAGCTTCGGCTACGACCCGTCGAAGCGGATCCTCGAGGACATCGACTTCGAGGTCCGCCGGGGCCAGACGCTGGGCATCGTCGGCTCGCCCGGTTCCGGCAAGTCGACCATCGCCAACCTGATCCCGCGCTTTTACGACGTCACCGGCGGGAAGATCACGATCGACGGGGTCGACATTCGCGACGTGACCCTCGCATCGCTGCGCGAATACGTGGGCCTGGTGCAGCAGGAAGCCTTCCTGTTCGACGCCACCGTGACCAACAACGTCGCCTACGCCGACCCGTGGGCCGAGGAGGAGCGCATCGTCGGCGCCACCAAGACCGCCCAGCTGCACGACTACATCGACCACCTGCCGCTGAAGTACGGAACGCGCGTCGGCGAGCGCGGCGTGGCGCTCTCGGGCGGCCAGCGCCAGCGCATGTCGATCGCCCGCGGCGTGGTGCCGGGCCCCGGGATCATGATTTTCGACGACTCCACCGCCGCGATCGACGCCGTCACCGAACGGCGCGTGCGCGATGCTCTGGCCGAGGCGACAGCCGCGAAGGCGACCATCATCATCGCGCATCGCCTCTCGTCGCTAATGCACGCCGACGAGATCATCGTGCTGGAGGAAGGCCGCATCGTCGAGCGCGGCACGCATGCCGAGCTCCTGGCGCTGCAGGGCGAGTACTACGACCTCTATCAGCTGCAGACCCGGACCGAGCAGGGCCTCTCGATCGCCGACGCGCGGATCAAGCGGCGCGTGACGGAGGCGGCGGAATGAGCGATTTCGCCTTCGACCGCGAAGCGCCGCCGCCGGGCCCTTCGCCCCGCCGCCGCAACGCCAACCTCGGCAGCGCCGAGGCGGAAGAGATCTTCATGGCGTTCGACACCCGGATCGTCCGTCGCTTCGCCGCCTTCCTGAAACCCCATCCGCGCTTCGTCTGGGGAGCGATCATCACCGCCATCGTCTCGGCCGGCGCCCAGCTGTTGCAGCCGCTGATGATCGGCCAGGCGGTGACGGTGGCGACCAGCGGGGGCGGCCGCGGCGCCGGGCATCAGCTGCATCTTTGGGCGCCGTCGTTCATCAACCACGGATCGATCACGCTGGGGCGGATCGACATCGCGGTCCTGGAGTTCTTCGCCTCGTTCCTCATCTTCACGGTCGCCTCGCTGCTTTCGCAGTGGATGAGCACCCGCCTGGCGCAGAAGGTGATCTTCGACGTCCGCCGCGCCATGTTCGAGCACTTCCAGAGCGTGTCGCTGTCGTTCATGGACAAGACCCACGTCGGGCGGGTGATGAGCCGCCTGCAGGGCGACGTGAACGCGCTGCAGGACTTCCTGGAGAGCACGACGAGCTCGATCAGCGACCTCTTGGTGCTCATCGGCATCGTGGTCGTTCTGCTGGTGATGAACTGGAAACTGGGCTTGCTCACCATGCTGGTGCTGCCCGCGCTCGTCGGCATCCGCGCGATCTGGCTGCCCTACTCGAAGAAGACGTTCCGCCAGGCGCGCGACGCTTCGTCGATCGCCAACGGCGCGCTGGCCGAGAACATCGGCGGGATCCGGACGGTGCAGGAGACCCGCCGCGAGGCGATGAACTTCGAGCTCTACGAAGAGAAGGCGCGCGACAACCTGAAGGCCTCGGTCGATTCCGCCGCACTGGCGGGCCTGATGTCTCCCACGGTCGCCGTCCTGACCGGGTTCGCCATGGCGGTGATCATCATCGTCGGCGGCGGCGAGGTGATGCACCAGCAGCTCGAGCTGGGCGCGATGGTCGCCTACGTCATCTTCGTGCAGAAGTTCTTCGACCCCGTGCGCATGCTGTCGCAGCAGTACACGGCGCTGCAGCGCGCCATGGCCGCCGGCTATCGCATCTTCGAGGTGCTCGACGTGCCGGTGACCATCGTCAACAAGCCGGACGCGGTCCATCTCGCGAACATCGAGCCGACCATCGAGTTCGATCACGTGACGTTCGGCTACGACGCCGCCAGGCCGGTGCTGAAAGACATCTCCTTCAAGGTAAAGCCGCGGCAGGTCGTGGCGCTGGTCGGGCCGACCGGTTCCGGCAAGACTTCGATCATCTCGCTGGTGCGCCGCTTCTATGAAGTCGACCAGGGCCGCGTTTTGGTCGGCGGCCACGACGTGCGCGATGTGACGCTGGAGAGCCTCGGGCGCACCATCGGCATGGTGCTGCAGGAGCCCTTCCTGTTCACCGGCACGATCGAGGAGAACATCCGCTACGCCTCGAGCGCGACGCACGATCAGGTGGTGGCGGCTGCCAAGGCGGTGCGCGCGCATGATTTCATCGTACGGCTGCCGCAAGGGTACGCGACGCCGCTCGGGCAGCGCGGCCGCAACATCTCGCTCGGCCAGCGACAGCTGTTGTCCTTCGCCCGCGCGCTGGTGATCAATCCGCAGATCCTCATCCTCGACGAGGCGACCGCGAACATCGACTCTTTCACCGAGCTCGAGATTCAGCGGGCGCTGAAGGCGCTGATGGCCGGGCGCACGTGCCTCGTCATCGCCCACCGGCTGGCGACCGTGCGCGACGCCGACGAGATCATCGTCTTGCAGTCCGGCCGCATCGTCGAACAGGGAAGCCATGACCGGCTGATGCGGAACGGCGGCCTCTATGCGACGCTCTACGCCTCCAGCCACGGCTCGTTCGACGACATGCCGGGGGAAGGCGAAGACCGCGCCGACCAGGGCTACGCGCTGCAGACCTAAGCCGCCGCCCCCGCCGCGGGCTGCGCGAACAGCACGGCGGTCACGCTGACCAACGCCGCCGCCATCAGCCAGAGCGCTGGGGCGGCCGGGTTGCGCAACTCGTGCACGAGCAGCGTCGCGATCGCCGGCGTGAACCCGCCGAAGAGGGCGGTCGCGCCGGAGAAGGCCAGCGAAAAGCCCGAGGCGCGCAGGTGCTGGGGCACGACCTCGGTGAGGAAGGCGACCAGCGCGCCGTTGTAGGCGCCGAAAACGAACGAGAAGAAGAGCTCGACCGCGAGCAGGCGGCCGAACGAGGGCGCCTGCACCAGCCAGAGCATGGCCGGTCCGGCCACCACCAGCATCAACACGCCGATCGGCAGCAGCACCCGCTTGCGCCCGACGCGGTCGGAGACGGCGCCCATGACCGGCAACCAGATAAAGTTGGAGACACCGACGGCGGCCGTGACGACAAACACCGGCAGCGCCGGCAGGTGCAGGACGCGGGTGCCGAACGCCGGCGTGTAGACGGTGCTCATGTAGAAGGTGACCGTCGTCAGCGTTGTCATCAGGATGCCGATGCCGATCGGCCTCCAGTGCATCGCGAGCCCGGCGAAGATGTGTCCCCACTCCGGTCGCGTTGTCCGCGCCGCGAAGGCGCGCGTCTCCGGGAGCGTGCGGCGGAGCGCGAAGAGGACGGGCACGATCAGGCAGCCGACGCCGAGCGGAACACGCCAGCCCCAGGCGTTCATAGCCGTCGGCGCGAGGCGGCTTGCCAGCACGATGCCGATGACGGCGGCCAGCACGACCGCGACCTGCTGCGACGCGGACTGCCAGGCGGTGTAGAAGCCTTTCCGCCGCGGCGGCGCGATCTCGGCCAGGTAGACAGAGACGCCGCCCAGCTCCATGCCGGCAGAGAAGCCTTGCAGCAGTCGCCCGAGCAGGATGACGGCCGGCGCGAGCGCGCCGATCACCGCGTAGCCGGGCATGACGGTCAGCGTGACAATGCCGACCGACATCAGCGCGAGCGTGAGCAAGAGCCCGGCGCGGCGGCCGTGCCGGTCGGCGTAGGCGCCCAGCAGCACAGCGCCAAGCGGCCGCATCAGGAAGGCGACGCCGAACGTCGCGAACGAGGCCATCAGCGAGGCGAACGGATCGCGGCTGGGGAAGAAGGTCGCCCCGATGGCGGCGGCGTAATAGCCGAACACCTGGAAGTCGTACATCTCGAGGAAGTTGCCGCTGGCGACGCGGATTACTGCCCAGGCCCCGGCCTCGTCGCGCTCAGCGTCCGTCAAGACCACCGGCTCCCCTCGGTTTTGCGGCCCGTCAAACGACCGCCCGCGCTTGTCGCGGACCGGCGATGGCTGGATGATGGGGCGCCGTC
This sequence comes from Caulobacteraceae bacterium, assembly GCA_035295705.1. Lineage (GTDB taxonomy): Bacteria > Pseudomonadota > Alphaproteobacteria > Caulobacterales > Caulobacteraceae > Poindextera. The sequence goes on along the minus strand of DATGIN010000172.1, from coordinate 33,820 downwards.
AAGTTCACGGCCGCCCCGCAAGAAGAGTCCTCAGACAACGATGCCGCCGACCTCCGCGGAGGGCGCTCCGACCGCCTCCGTCCGCATGACCGTCAACGGCGAGGCCAGAGCCCTCGACCTCGACGTCCGCACCACGCTCCTCGACGCCCTCCGCGAGCACCTCGACCTCAAGGGTGCGAAGAAGGGCTGCGACCATGGCCAGTGCGGCGCCTGCACGGTCCTGGTGAACGGCCTCCGCATCAACGCCTGCCTTTCGCTGGCGGTGATGCACGAAGGCGACGGCGTCATCACGATCGAGGGCATCGGAACCGCCGAGCGCCTGAGCCCGCTGCAACGCGCGTTCCTCGACCGCGACGCCTTCCAGTGCGGCTACTGCACGCCGGGCCAGATCTGCTCGGCGGCCGGATTGCTCGACGAGGCGGCCAAGGGCTGGCCGAGCGCGGCGACCGACGATCTGGCTGGGCCGATCAGGCTCACCGACGCCGAGATCCGCGAACGCATGAGCGGCAACATCTGCCGCTGTTCCGCCTATCCGCAGATCCTCGACGCCGTCCGCGACGTGGCGGGACCGGCATGAGGCCCTTCACCTACACCCGCGCCGGGAGCGCCGCGGAGGCCGCCAGGGCGGCCGCTGAGCAGCCGGGCGCCCGCTTCCTGGCCGGCGGCACCAACCTGCTGGACCTCATGAAGCTGGAGATCGAGCGGCCCGCGCACGTCATCGACATCGGCCGCTTGCCGCTGGGCGATATCGCCGACGCCGACGGGGGCTTGCGCATTGGCGCAATGGCGACGGGAAGCGAGGTGGCCGCGCACGCGCGGGTGCGGCGTGACTATCCGGTGCTGGCCCAGGCCCTGCTCGCCGGCGGCTCGCCGCAGCTGCGCAACAAGGCCACGACCGGCGGCAACCTCCTGCAGCGCACGCGCTGCCCCTACTTCTACGACACCGCCAAACCCTGCAACAAACGCGAGCCCGGGGCCGGCTGCGCCGCGCTCGGCGGGCTCTCCCGATTCAGCGCCATCCTCGGCTGGAGCGAAGCGTGCATCGCGACGCACCCATCGGACATGGCCGTGGCGCTCTCCGCCCTCGACGCAACCGTCGAGACGGTAAACGCTGACGGCGGAACGCGCGCGATCCCGATCGACGAGCTGCACCGCCTGCCGGCCGCAACGCCCGAGCACGAGACCAGCCTCGCGCCCGGCGAGTTGATCACCGCAGTGGTGCTGCCGCCGCCGCCCAAGGGCCGGCAGCGCTATCGCAAGGTGCGCGACCGCGCCGCCTTCTCGGCCGGACTGGCGAGCGTCGCCGTCGCCGGCGATGCGATCGCGCTCGGTTGCGTCGCCCTGAAGCCGTGGCGGGCCAGGCGTGCTGAAGCGTCGCTTGCCGCCGGCGCCCCGCCGGTCGCCGCCGCCGAGGTGGAACTGTCCGACGCCAAAGGCCACGGCGGCTCCGATTTCAAGATCCCGCTCACCCGCCGCCTGATCACGGCCGCCCTGCAAGCCAAACAATCCTGATGCCGACGCTCGATGACTACGCCGCCCCCAACCCAATCAGCCGCAACCGCTCCGGCCTCATTGGCCGCGCCGTCGACCGCTACGAAGGGCCGCTGAAGGTCTCCGGCGCCGCGCCCTACGCGTTCGAAGTGGAGACGCCGTCGCCGCCAGCCTACGGGGTCGTCATCGGCGCCGAAATCGGCGTCGGGCGCGTGAGCGGCATCGACGATGCGGCCGCGCGTGCTTCCGCCGGGGTAAAGCTCGTCTGGCACGCGTTCGCCGTCCCAGCGGGCCAGGCGGAACACGGCGCCCGCAGCTACGTCGGCAGCCAAGCCGCCGCCAAGCCGGTGTTCGCGACGCCCGATGTCGTCTTCTTCGGCCAGCCGGTCGCTTTCGTGGCCGCCGACACGCTGGAGAACGCCCAGGCCGCCGCCGACCTGATCCGCGCGCGCTACGAGGCCATCGGCGGCGACTTCGTGTTCGATCCCGACGAGGCGCAAGCCGTCCCCAACGACGAGGCGCGCACCGGCGACTTCGAGGCCGCGTTCAACGCGGCGCCGGTGAAGCTGGACCTGACCTATTCAACCCCGATCCAGAACCACTGCCAGATGGAGCCCTGCGCGACCACCGCGTGGTGGGAGGGCGATGAACTGGTCGTCCACACCTCGGTGCAAATGCTCAAGCCCCCGCAGCACCTGCTGGCCGAAACGCTCAAAATCCACCGCAGCAAGGTGCACGTGCGCTCGCGCTACGTAGGCGGCGGCTTCGGCGGCAAGGGCTCGACCTATGAGGATCTCGAGCTCGCGGCGCTCGCCTCCCGCGACCTCGGCCAGCCGGTGAAGATCGCGCTGACCCGCCAGCAAATGTTCCTCGCCACCGTTCACCGGCCGGCGACGGTGCAGCGCGTGCGGCTGGGCGCGGGCCGCGACGGGCGGCTGAGCGCGTTTGCGCTGCAGGCTACGACCCACTGCGCCCGCCATGCGCCGTTCGTCGAGCGGGCGGCGAACTTCTCGCGCGCGCTCTACGCCGCGCCGAACCGGCTGACTGGCCACTTCCTCCAGCGCGTCGACTTCCCGGTCGCTAGCGCGATGCGCGCGCCCGGCGAGGCGCCGGGGATGCTCAGCCTGGAGTGCGCCATGGACGAGCTCGCTGAGCAGCTCGACCTCGATCCGATCGAGCTGCGCATACGGAACGAGCCCGACGCCCACCCCGAAACCGGCGCGCCGCACTCGGCGCGCCAGCTGGTCGAGTGCATGCGCGACGGGGCCAAGCGCTTCGGCTGGGAGAAGCGGAATCCAAAGCCCGGGCAGGTGCGCGACGGAGAGTGGCTGGTCGGGATGGGCATGGCGGCGGCGATCCGGGGCAACTTCCTCCTGCCCGCGAAGGCGGCGATCCGCGTCGAAGCCGACGGGCGGGTGATCGTGCGTCAGGGCATGACCGATATCGGCACCGGCTCGTACACCATCATCGCCCAGATCACCGCCGAGACCATGGGCGTGCCCCTGGAGCAGGTGACGGTCGAAATCGGCGACTCGGGCTTTGCGCCGGCGCCCGGATCCGGCGGCCAGTTCGGCGCGGCCAGCGCCGGCTCCGGCGTCTACGAGACCGGCATGCTCATGCGAACGACCCTGGCCGGTATGGCGACGGGCGATCCCGCCTCCCCACTCTACCGCGCGCCGGTAGCTGAGATCGACTTCCGCGACGGGCTGATCACCGCCTCGAACAAGTCGGAGACGCTCGCGAGCCTTGTCTCGCGCCTTTCGCCGGCCGGCGTCGAGGTCGAGGGCGAGTCGCATCCGGTTCCTGAATCGCGCAGCTTTTCGCAGCACGCCTACGGCGCCCACTTCGTCGAGGCGGGCGTGAACATCGTCACCGGCGAAGTGCGCCTTCGCCGCATGCTGGGCGCCTTCGCCTGTGGGCGAATCCTAAACGCCAAGACCGCGCGCAGCCAGATCACCGGCGGCATGATCTGGGGCGTCGGTGCGGCGCTGTCCGAAAGCAACCAGGTCGACCCGCGCTATGGCAGCCTGATCAACCAGGATCTCGGGTCCTATCTCGCGCCCGTGCACGCCGACATCGTCAACCTGGACGCCTATTTCCTGCCCGAGGTGGACGACAAGGCGAACCCGCTCGGCATCAAGGGCGTCGGCGAGGTCGGCATCTGCGGGGCGGGCGCGGCGGTAGCCAACGCCGTCTACAATGCCTGCGGCGCACGCATCCGCGACTACCCGATCACCCCCGACAAGCTGCTTCCGTTTCTGCCCGAGCTGGTGTGACGACGGCGCCCCGAACGGCCACGCCACAGCTCGGACGGGACGGTGGTGGACACTTTGGCCGCGCTGACGAAAGGCTCTTGAGCCGGAACCTGGGTCCGGCCTCATAGGTCGAGCGTCCAGAGGAGACGCTCCGCCACGATGAGCGAACGCTTCTTGAGCCCGAGCGAAGCCGCCCGCCGCCTCGGCGTTGGCGTGCGGGCGCTGCGCCTGTACGAGCGGAAGGGGCTCGTACGCCCGAGGCGCACGCAAGCGGGTTGGCGCGTGTATGGCCCAGCCGAGATCGAGCGCCTGCACCAAGTGCTGACGCTGAAGCTGCTTGGGCTGTCTTTGTCCCGCATCACCCAATTGCTGGGCGCGCGTGAGCCTGACCTGACGGCTGTGCTCGCCTTGCAGGAGGACGTGCTTGCCGTTCGCATCCACGACCTCGAGCGGGCGCGAAGCGCGGTTCAAGGCGCGCGCGCCAAACTCTCCGGCGAAGGTCGCCTCTCCCTGGACGACCTCATCGATCTCGTAAGGGAGACCACAATGACCAAACCGTTCATCGCCACCCTGAAGGCCAGGGCCAGCGAGGTGCTGGCGGACGCCGCCATCCCCGAGCTGCCAAACCGCTATCGCGGCAAGGTGCGCGAGAATTACGACCTGCCAGACGGGCGGCGGATCATCATCGCGTCGGATCGCATCAGCGCCTTCGACAAGGTGCTGGCCGCCATCCCCTTCAAGGGCCAGGTGCTGACCCAGACCGCGCGCTGGTGGTTCGAACAGACCGCGGACATCTGCCCCAACCACGCCCTGGCCTATCCTGATCCAAACGTGCTGATCGGGCAGAGCCTGACCATTCTGCCGGTCGAGATCGTGGTGCGCGGCTACCTGGCTGGCGCCACCGACACCTCGATCCTGACGCTCTATGACAAGGGCCAGCGTACGATGTACGGCCACACCCTGCCGGACGGCATGCGGGCCAACCAGAAGCTGGCGGCGGCGATCATCACGCCGACCACAAAGGCTTACGACGGCGGTCATGACGAACCCCTGACGGCCGAAGAGATCATCGCGAGGAGGCTGCTGACGGCCGACCAATGGGAGACTGTGTCGCGCTACGCCCTCGCCCTGTTCGCCCGCGGCCAGACGTTAGCAGCTGAGCGGGGGCTGATCCTGGTAGACGCCAAGTACGAGTTCGGTGTCGATGGCAGCGGCCGCATCCTGCTGGCCGACGAGATCCACACTCCCGACTCCAGCCGCTTCTGGCGCGCCGAGACCTACCAGCGCCGGTTCGAAGCCGGCGAGACGCCCGAGAGCTTCGACAAGGACTTCGTGCGCCACTGGGTGACGGCTCGCTGTGACCCTTACAAGGATCCCATCCCAGAGATTCCGCCCGAGGTCGTGATCGAGACCGCCGCGGTCTATATCCAGGCCTTCGAAACCATAACCGGTCAGAGCTTCGCCTTCCCGCCGGCGGGCGCCCTGCCGCTGGACCGGATTCGCGTCGCCTTGGCGGCGTTTCTAGAACGTCAGGATCCTGCCTAGGTGAAGCGCTCCCAGGCCGCTTGGCGGGAGACGCCAAGCGCCCTGCCGATCGCCGCCCAGCTCACCTCGCGGCCGCGCAGTTCGTCGACCATCGCCTGCAGGTACTCGCGATAGCCGTCGACGGTGTCGTTGGTAGGCGCGAGCAGGGCGAGCAGCTTCTCGCTCGTCCAGGCGCTCATCGGCGAAAAGCCCGAAAGGTCGGGCGCCTCGCCGCTGATGTACTGGTTGCACAGGCCGACGCACTCGCCGCAGATAAAGATCTGGCCGGGGCCGGCGATCAGCTTCGCAACCTCGTGCTGGGACTTGCCGCAGAACGAGCAGTGCATGGTTCGGGGAGCACCTGCCATCGCCGCCTCGGAGCTGTCAGGACTGACCTGACAGTCAGGTATTGCCTGACAGGCGCCCCGGTCAACCCCGGGGCCGCGGTCAAGCCGCGCCCTGGCGGGTGTTGCTCCAGATGATCTGGCCGATGCCGATCGCGAGCGGAACCAGGCCCCAAAAGATCCAAACGTGGTTGTTCTCCATGAAGCTGCGCGACAAGGCACCGGGCGCCACGCCGAGCCCCTGCGAGATCCAGATGCAGCCCATCAGCGCGACGAGCACGCCCAAAAGCGTCGAGATGATCCGAAACACCACGTTGAACAGCGCGCGCATGCGAGCCCTCCCCTAAACCTGCCGGCTTCAGTCTAGCGAATCGCACGTCAGGGGCGAGTCCAGAAGGACGCCTGCGTCAGCCGAAGCCTTCGACGAACTCGGCGATACGTGCGACGACATCGTCGTCCTGCGCCACCAGCCGATGGCCGAGACCATCGAGCGCCACCAGTTCCGCGCCCGGCCAGAGCTCGGCCATGCGCTGGGAGTTTGCGAACGGGCAGGCGTCGTCGTCCATCGAGTGCACGATCAGCGCCTTGGCGGTCATGGTCGGCAGGACAGCCTCGACGTCGTAGTCGCGATCGTTGCGCGGCGGGCGCTCGGCGATGATGGCCATGGCGCGTTCGACCACCGCCGGGTCCTCGCCTTGGCTGATCTGATGGCTTTTCCAGTCGTCGAGGTTCCACCCGCTGCGAGCTTGGCTGCGCGGGACCGGCGAGGCGATCATCACCGCTCGCTGAACCTCGAGACCATGCGCCAGCGCCCAGATCGCCGACGGGCAGCCGAACGAGTGGCCGACGATGGAGTCGATCGGGCCGAACGCCTCGGCGACGGCGAGGGCCGCCTGCCCGGCGTCGGCAATCGAGCATGTCTCGGCCGGCGACCACCCGTGGCCAGGGAGGTCGAAGGCGACGCAGGCTCGCAGGTTCTCGGTCATGGCGTCGATCAGCGGGCTCCAGAGGGCGTTGTCGTCTTCCCAGCCGTGCACCATCAGGGTCGCCGGCCCCTGCCCGATACGCCACGCCATCACGCCGCCGGCGGGCGTGCCGACCTCGAGGTCCTCGCCTTCGCGCAGGCCCCGCGCCAGCCTCGGCCGCACGCGCCGTACGGGCCGGCCCATGCTCTCCACCAGCCTAAGCGCCTCGGCCTCGAGGTCCTCGGCCCCCAAATCGCTCATTCGAAATCCCGCGACATGCGATGCGGCCCTGATTTAGGCGGTTCGAGGCGGAGCCGCCAAGGGCAAGACGAAGCGTCCGACCGCGTGCGCGAAGCCGTCTTCGGTGTTCGGATCAGTGACGAAGCGGGCGGCCGCCTTCACCGCGTCGGTCCCCTGCCCCATCGCGATCGCGACGCCGGCGACCTGAAACATGGCGATGTCGTTGGCCTGGTCTCCGATCACGGCGGTTTCGTCGATCGCAACGCCGATGGCGCTGCAGAGCGCTCGCACGGCGTGACCCTTGTCGGCCTCTGGGTGGGTCACATCCAGGTAGTACAGCTGGGAGCGGCGAGCGTTCGCGCGCGCACCGAGGACGGCCTGCGCCTCGTCCTCGACCTCCCCCAGGCGATCAACCTCGTCGGAGACCGCGACCAGCTTGTCCAGGCGATCGATCACGCCGTCGAAGCTCGCGACCAGCGTTGGATCGAAGCCCACCGTGTGGCGTTCGTGATCGACATGCGGCCCGCTCAGCGCCAGCACCAGCCAGTCGTCGTCGGCGAAGCCCCATACCTCGACGCCCCGTGCCTGAAAGAGCGCGATGGCGGTTCGCGCGGCGTCTGCCGAGAGCCGCTTGGCGCTGATGAGGGCGCCGTCGGGCGCGACGATGCTGCCTCCGTTGAACGCGGCAAAGGGCTGTCGGATGCCGAGCGTCTCGACCACCTGCCGCATCCCCCGTGCGGGGCGGCTGGAGACGACGGTGAAGGCAATCCCGGCGCCGTCGAGCTGTCCCACGGCGGCGATAGCGGCAGGCGTCAGCGTCTTGTCCGGCGTAACCAGCGTGCCGTCGATGTCGGAAACCAGCAGGCGAATCGGAGTTGCGTCGCTCATCCGATGATCGGCCGCCAGGCGCGGCCATCGCGCTCGATTAGGGCGTCGGCCGCCTTTGGCCCGGCGCTGCCCGCGGGGTACCCATGCACCACGCCGCCCTCTCTCCAGGCGTCGAGAAACGGCTGCACCGCGCGCCAGCCGTACTCGATGTTGTCTGCGCGCTGGAACAGGGTCGGGTCGCCGCACATCGCGTCGTAGAGCAGGGTCTCGTAGCCTATCGCCGGCTTGGACTTGAACCAGTCGGCGTAACAGAAATCCATGTCGACGCCGGCAATGCGCAGCTCCTCGCCGGGGACCTTGGCGCCGAAATGCAGGCTGATGCCCTCGCGCGGCTGAATTTGCAGCAACAGGTGGTTGTCCGGCAGGCGGTCGACCGGCGCATCGCGGAAGAGGCTGGTCGGCGCGGCGCGAAAGGCGATGGCGATGTGAGTGTCGCGCGCGCAGAGCGCCTTGCCGGTGCGGATGTAGAACGGGACGCCGGCCCAACGCCAGTTGTCGATCATGAGCTTGAGCGCGACGTAGGTCTCGGTGCGGCTGCTGCGCCTGACATGCGGTTCTTTCCGGTAGTCGACGTAGCGGCGGCCATCGACGATCCCGGCCCGGTACTGCCCGCGCACGCTATTCTGCAGCGCCTGGGCGGGCGCCCACAGCTTGACCGCGTCCACCACCCGCGCCTTCTCCGTGCGCACGGCGTCGGCGTCGAAGGAGTTCGGCGGCTCCATCGCCACCATCGAGAGCAGCTGGAACATGTGGTTGGGCGTCATGTCGCGCAGCGCCCCGGTCGCGTCGTAGAAGGCGCCCCGTCCCTCGACGCCCACGGTCTCGGCAGCCGTGATCTGCACGTGATCGATGTGGTGGCGGTTCCAGATCGGTTCGAACAGCCCATTCGCGAACCGCGCGACCATGATGTTCTGCACCGTCTCCTTGCCGAGGAAGTGGTCGATGCGGAACACCTGCTGCTCGCCCAGCACCTTGAGGATGCGGGCGTTCAGCGCCTTGGCCGATGCAAGGTCATGGCCGAACGGCTTTTCAATCACCACCCGCCGCCAGCCGCCGTCCTCGCGGGTGAGTCCGGCGCGCCCGAGTCCTTCGACGATGTCGCCGAAGAACCGGGGCGCGGTCGCGAGATAGAAGAGGACGTTCGCCTGGCCCTCCAGTCGCTTGGCGAGCGCCTGATAGAGCGAAGCGTCCTCGAAGTCGCCGCGCTGATAGGCGAACCGGCGGCTCAATCGCTTCCAGGCCGCCTCCGAAACCTTGCCGCCACCGAACTCGGCGTCGCTATCGGCGGCGAGGCCGTGGAGGAAATCGGCGTGAAGCTGCGCGAAACTCGCATCGTCGAGGTCGCTGTGGTCGACGCCCAACAGCGAGAAGGCCGCAGGCAACAGGCCCATGCGGCTCAGGTTGTAGAGCGACGGGATCAGGAGGCGCTTGGCAAGGTCGCCCGCGCCGCCGAACACGACCATCAGACAGGCCGGCGCGGACGGCGGCCTGGGCGACTGCGCCTGCGTCTTGGCTTCAGCCCTGCTCTGGCTGCTCGACATGGCCGCCGAAGCCGAACCGCATGGCCGACAACAGCTTCTCCCCGAAGGTGTGGCTCACTCGCGAGCGGAAGCGGGCGTAAAGCGCCGCCGACAACACCTCGGCCGGCACCGCCTCCTCGATCGCGGCCTCGATCGTCCAGCGCCCTTCGCCGGAATCGGCCACGTCGCCGGCGAACTGGCTGAGCGAGGCGTCGCGCGCGAGAGCGTCGGCGGTGAGGTCGAGGAGCCAGGAGGAAATGACGCTGCCCCGCCGCCAGACTTCCGAGATGTCGGTGAGGTTCAGGACATACCGCTCGTCCTCGGGCAGCGCTTTGGACGCCTTGTTCTTCAGGATGTCGAAACCTTCGGCGTAGGCCTGCATCATTCCGTACTCGATGCCGTTGTGGACCATCTTGACGAAGTGGCCGGCGCCGGAGGGGCCAGCGTGGATGTATCCGCGCTCTGCGCGCGGATCGGCATCCGCCTCCTTTCGCCCGGCGGTGCGGGCGATGTGGCCGGGGCCGGGCGCCAGGGATGCGAAGATCGGATCGAGGTGTTCGACGGCGGACTCCGGTCCGCCGATCATCAGGCAGTAGCCGCGCTCGAGCCCCCAGACGCCGCCCGACGTGCCACAGTCGACGTAGCGGATGTTCTTCTCGCCCAGCCGCTTCGCGCGGCGGATATCGTCCTTGTAGAAGGAGTTGCCGCCGTCGATGACGATGTCGTCAGGCTCGAGCATGCCGGCCAGCGCGTGGACCGTCTCCTCGGTAACGGTCCCAGCTGGCAGCATGACCCACACGGCGCGGGGCGACTCGAGCTTGTGGACCAGGTCGGCGATCGAGTCCGCGGCCGTCGCGCCCTCCTTGGCGAGCGCATTTCGCGCATCGGCCCCGCGCGAATAGACCACGCACTCGTGCCCGGCCTTCAGCAGGCGTCGAACCATGTTGCCGCCCATGCGGCCCAGCCCGATCATCCCGATCCGCATAGCGTTCTCCTAAAGGCCGGATTCGTCAGATCAGCGACCGCTCGACAGCGTCGGCAAAGCGCTCCAGCCCGCGCTCGACGTCCGACCCGAGGTGCACTCTGAGCAGCCGCCGCCCGCGCTCGGCGAGCACGTCGAAGTCGCCCTTGGCCTGCGCCTGCTCGACCAAGCCGAAGCCGAACTTGCGCCCTGGCACCTGCAGGTCCTTGGCGGCGTCGTGGGTGATCTCGATGAAGACGCCGCTGTTGGGCCCGCCCTTGTAGGCCTGGCCGGTCGAGTGCAGGAAGCGCGGCCCGAACCCCAGCGCGGTCGCGGCGTGCGTGTGGTCGCGCAGCCGCTTGCGGATTTTCTGCAGCGCCTCGGTGTTGCGCCCGTTGCGGTCGAGATAGGCCAGAAGGGCGAGGTAGTCGCCGCCATTCGCCCGTTTGATGTGGGCGCCCAGGAGCGCATCCAGGGACGCACTGGCGCCGTCGTCGAGCAACGCGTCGAGGTTCCGCTCGTCGGCGTAGACGGCGAGCCCGTCGTCCTCGGCGCGAGCGTGCTCCGGCGTCCAGGCGCCTGTCTTTTCGTAACCGTCGGTGAGCGCGCGGGTCTTGACCTTCTGCGCTTCGACGTCGGGCTGGTCGAACGGGTTGATGCCGATAACGGCGCCGGCGATCGCGGTCGCCACCTCCCAACGCACGAATTCCTGGCCCAGCGTGTCGCGGTTGGCGAGCACGATGCGCACGACCGGCTGCCCGGCCTCCTCGAGCGCCCGCACGACCCCGTCGGTGACCGGATCGTCGACATCGTCGAAGCGCAGGTAGGCGAAGAGCCGGTCGCGCCCGTAAACCTCCGGGCGGCCCAAAGGCTCGCCGGCGATCGGGATGACGCCCTTGCCGCCCTTCCCGGTCGACTCCGCCAGCAGCTGCTCCAGCCAGGCGCCGAGATCCGCAAGCCCGTGGCTGAGGATCAGCGTGAGCTTGTCGCGCCCGTGCGTCGCCGCCGCGCCGATCAGGAGGCCGAGCTCGACGCCCGGATTGGCGGCCGGAGGGGCGCTCGCCGAACATGCGTGGGCCATCACCGCGGCGCGATCGAGGAAGTCGCGCACGTCCAGCCCCATGGCCGCGGCCGGAACCATGCCGAAGTTCGAAAGCACCGAGTATCGCCCGCCGATCGCCGGGTCGCCGTGGAACACGCGCCGGAAGCCCTTGCTCCCCGCCAAGCCCTCTAGGGCGGAGCCCGGATCGGTGACGGCGACGAAGTGGCCGCCAGCGGCGTTTGCGCCCACGACCCGCTCGACCGCGGCGTGGAAGTAGGCCTCTAGGATGTTCGGCTCCAGCGTCGTCCCCGACTTCGACGAGACGATGAACAGCGTTCGCGCGAGATCGATCTGTGCTTCGACGCGCGCGATCTGCGCCGGATCGGTCGAATCGAGCACGATGAGCTGCGGATGCTCGGGCCGTGAGCCGAAGGTCTCGGCCAGCACCTCGGGACCGAGGCTCGAGCCCCCCATGCCGAGGACCACGGCGTACACGAAGCCGGCCTCCGCGACCTCGGCCGCGAACGCCTCGAGCGCGGCGACATCGACGCCCTCGCCGCGCGCCGCCGGCAGCCAGCCAAGCCATGCCGCTTCGTCGGCGCCGGTCCACATGCTGGCGTCCCCGGCCCATAGCCTGCGCGCCCAGCCCTCGTCCGTCGCCCGCTCGCGCGCAGCCGCGAACGGCTCCTCGAGATCGCCCGAGAGCCTGATCGCCTGGACGTTCTGCTTCGGCCCCAGCGCGTGGGCGCGCTTCTTCGCGACCGCCGCGTAGAGCTTGTCGGCCGCTTCGGCGAACTGCTTGACGCCGTCGGCAACCAGCCGGTCGGTGACGCCGTCGAGATCGAGGCCGAGCGCTTCGGTCGCGGCCAGCACCGCTTCGGCGTCCGCCAGGCCCTCGATCAGAGTTGGCGCGACGTGGCCATGATCGCGGAAGGCCTCGATGGTCTTCGGCGGCATGGTGTTGACGGTGTCGCGCCCGATCAGGCTCTCGATGTAGAGCACGTCGGAGTAGGCTGGGTTCTTTGTCCCCGTCGACGCCCAGAGCAGCCGCTGAGGCCGCGCGCCGGCGGCGAGCATGGCTTTCCAGCGGGGCGTCTCGATCAGCTCCAAGAAGCGCTGGTAGGCGACCTTGGCGTTGGCGATCGCGACCTTGCCCTTCAGCGCCTCCAACTCGTTCGACCTGGGATCGCCGCCCTTCACCCTGGCCTCGATGGCGTTGTCGATCTGGGTGTCGATGCGGCTGACGAAGAAGCTGGCCACGCCTGCCATCTTGGAGACGTCGCCACCGGCGGCGTGCAGCGTTTCGAGGCCGCTCAGGTGCGCCTCGGCGACCGCCAGATAGGCCTCGATGCCGAACAGCAGCGTGACGTTGACGTTGATCCCCTCGCCGATCAGCTGGCGAATGGCCGGGACGCCAGCCCTTGTTCCCGGCACCTTGATCATCAGGTTCGGACGGTCGACCGCATGCCAGAGCCGACGCGCCTCGGCCAACGTGGCTTCGGTGTCGTTGGCGACGTAGGGCGACACTTCGATGCTGGCGAAGCCGTCGGCGCCGCCCAAGCGATCGAAGGTCGCTCGAAGCTGATCGCAGGCCTCGCGGATGTCGGCGATGGCGAGGGCGTCGAACAACGCCCCGACGTCGGCGTCGCTATTCGCCAGCGCATCGGTGACCGCAGAGTCGTAGTCGTCGCTCTCGCCGATGGCCTTCTCGAAGATCGAAGGGTTGGAGGTGACGCCCCTGAGGCCATCCTGGTCTATCAGCCGCTTGAACTCGCCGTTCTTCAGGATCTTGCGCTCGATGAAGTCGAGCCACATGGCCTGTCCGGCCTCGGCAAGCTCTAGCAGCCTATTGGTCATCGACGCGCGTTCCTCTGGAGCTGAGCCATCGCCGCTTCATAGACGGCATCGACCGTGAAGCCGAAGAACTTCATCGCATCTCTCGAAGGCGCCGAGGTCCCGAAGCTGTGCATCGCGATGATCGCACCCCGCGGGCCGGCGTAGCGGTCCCAGCCGAGCGCCGCGGCGGCCTCGACGGCGACGCGCGCTGTCACGTCCGGGGGCAAGACCTGGTCGCGGTAGGATTGCGGCTGGTCCTCGAACAGCGCCCACGACGGCAGCGAAACCACACGCGCCCGCACGCCTTCGCTGGCGAGCCGCTCGTAAGCATCGACGCAGAGGTGCACCTCCGAGCCGGACCCGACCAGGATGACCTCGGGCGCGCCGCCGGCCGCGTCCGCCAGGACGTAGCCGCCCTTGGCGAGGCCGCCCGCGGCCGCGTACTTCGCCCGGTCGAACGTGGGCAACGCCTGGCGCGAAAGCGCGAGCGCGGCCGGGCGAGTGCATTGCCCCAGCGCGGCGCGCCACGCCTCGGCAGTCTCGTTCGCATCAGCCGGACGAAGGTCGATCATGTGCGGCGTGGCGCGCAGCGTCGCCAACTGCTCGATCGACTGGTGCGTCGGCCCGTCCTCCCCCAGCCCGATAGAGTCGTGGGTGAAGACGTAGGTCACCGGCAGGCGCATCAGCGCCGCAAGCCGCATCGCCCCCTTCATGTAGTCGGAAAAGATGAGGAAGGTGGAGGCGTAGGCGCGCAGACCGGTAACGGCCATGCCGTTGGCGACCGCGCCCATGCCATGCTCGCGAATGCCGAAGTGCATGTTGCGGCCGCCGTAGTTGTCCGGCTCGAGCTCGCCGGCGGCGTCGAAGTCGAGCTTGGTCTTGGTCGATGGCGAGAGGTCTGCGGCCCCGCCGATCAGCCACTCGAAGCGCTTGGCGATGGCGTTCAGCACCTTGCCGGAGGCTTCGCGGCTGGCGATCCCCTTGGCGTCCGCCGGGAAGCTCGGAATGTCGGCGTCCCAGCCGTCGGGAGCTCTGCGCGCGCGGATCGCCTCGAACGCGTCGGCTCGCTCCGGGTTCGCCGCGCGGTAGCGGGCGTAGAGCGCGTCCCAATCGGCCCGCGCTTTGGCCCCGCGCGCGCCGAGCGTCTCGTCGAAACGCTCGCGCACGCCGGCAGGCACGAGGAAGTGGGCGTCCTCCGGCCAGCCGTAGGCCCGCTTGGCAAGCCGGACCTCGTCTTCGCCCAGCGCCTCGCCATGGGCGCTGGCGGTGTTCTCCTTGTGCGGCGCGCCATAGCCGATGATGCTGCGCACGATGATCAGGGTCGGCCGGTCGTGCGTCGCCTTGAACGTCTCGACGGCTTCGGCGAACGCCTCGCAGTCGTTGGCGTCGTGGACGTGGCAGGTCTTCCAGCCGTAACCTTCGAAGCGGGCGGCCACGTCCTCGGAGAACGTGATGTCGGTGTGGCCCTCGATCGAAATGGTGTTGTCGTCGTAGATCCAGCAGAGGTTGGAGAGCTTGAGGTGGCCGGCCATGGACGCGGCCTCGCTCGCGACGCCTTCCATCATGTCGCCGTCGGAGCAGATCGCGTAGACGTCGTAGTCGAACAGCGGCAGCTGGGGCGTGTTGAACCGAGCGGCCAGCCAGCGCTCGGCGATCGCCATGCCGACCGAGTCCCCGCAACCCTGGCCTAGCGGACCGGTCGTGATCTCGACGCCGGTGGTGTGACCGTACTCGGGGTGGCCGGGGCAGACGCTGCCCAGCTGGCGGAAGCTCTTGATGTCGTCGAGGCTGATCGCGGGCTGCCCGAGCGCCTTGCCGTCGCGATCGAGGCGCTCCACCCCTGCCAGATGGATGAGCGCATAGTGCAGCATGCAGGCATGGCCGTTCGACAACAGGAAGCGGTCGCGGTTGGCCCAGTCCGGCGCCCTCGGGTCGTACTTCAGGAAGCGGGTCCACAGCGTGTAGGCGACCGGCGCAAGCGCCATTGGCGCACCCGGGTGGCCCGAGTTCGCCTTCTGCACGGCGTCCATGGCCAGCGTGCGAATGGTGTCGATCGCGACATGATCGATATCGCGCTCGGCAAACGTGGTCTTGGCCGAGCTCAGGCTGGCAGTGTCGTCCGGAGGCGTCATGACCTATCACTCCCCGCGACCCACTACCCTTGAACCGCGCAACGGCTCAGAGAGATGTCAGTTCCGCTGCGACATTGGGAGGCGGCGCGCGTTTCCCTACGCCTAGTTTAATGCCGGCGATTGCGACAATCTCGCCGCCTTCGCCACCCCGAATCACCTGGGCTGCATGCTGAGCTGGATCGATTCGACGTTCGGCCACCTCTGGGGCCCCCTGCGGCTTTTCCAGTCATTCTTCTTCCTGGCCGCCATAGGGTTCGCGACCTGCGCGATCGTCACCTGGCTGCTCCTGCCGAGGCTCTGGAAGTATCTGCCGACCGACCGGGGCCGCGCGTTCGCCGTCAACGCCGATCAAAGCATCGGCAAGCCGGTCAGCGCCGGGGTGATCTTCGTGTCGGTGTTCGTTGTCGCCTCGGTGATCTTCGTCCCGATGGGCGCGCGCTGCCTCTACACGCTGCCGTTCGTCATCGCAGCGATGATCGTAGGCTATCTGGACGACCGGCGGGGCGGATTCTCCGAGTACACGCTCGCCACCTTCGACCTCATCATCGCGGCCGGCGCGGCGTTCGCGATCTGCGGTTACCACACCACCGACTTCTGGCTGCCGCTCTGGAAGGCGACGATCCCGCTGAACGCCTGGCTTGCGACGCCCCTCGTCACCGCCGTGATCTGGCTCTCGATCAACGCCACGAACTGCTCGGACGGCGTCGACGGGGTTTCGGGCAGCCTCACCGCCACGGCGATCCTGGTGCTGGGCGGACTGCTTTATGCCGTGATCGGCAACGACATCCAGGCCTCGCACCTGCACATCCCGGTCAATCGCGAGGGCGCCAATTGGGCGATCATGGCTTTCCTGATGGTGGGCTGCGTGGTGGGCTACCTCTGGTACAACGCTGCGCCCAGCCAGGTTCTGATGGGGGACGCCGGCTCGCGGCCGCTCGGCCTTTTGATCGGCATGCTGGTCGCCGCGACCAACAATCCGCTCTTCCTGATCCTGGTGGGCTCGGTGATCGTACTGAACGGCGCGACCGGGCTCGTGAAGGTGGCGCTGTTGCGCTTCTTCAAGATCCACCTGTTCCCCAACACCCGCTTCCCGCTGCACGACCACATGCGCAAGGAGCTGGGCTGGTCGAATACCCAGGTCCTGGTGCGCTTCATGCTGCTGCACCTGGGCGTCTCGGCGCTGTTGGTGATCCTGGTCCTGAAGGTCCGCTAGCCGCTCAGAAGTCGGGGCGGGAGGGGTAATCGGCGACGATCGCCTTGCCGGCGGTCAGCGCCTTGACCGCATGCGGCGCGTGCGGCGGCACGATGGCGACCATCCCGGGACCGGCGATGGACGCGCGGCCGTCGATGGTGATCTCGAGCTGACCTTCGATGAGGTGCCAGACCTCCTCCTGCGCATGCCCGTGCTCATGGATCGTCGCCCCGGCGGCGAACTCCCAATGAGCGAATGTCATCGAGGCGGCATGAAACACCCGCCCGCGCCAGCCGGGCCGCTTTTCATTGACGGGCAGCGCGTTGGTGTCGATCAGGGGCACGGCGGACTCAACCCTGCGTCTTCTCTTTCGTGCGGTAGTCGCCGAAGCTTGCATCGCGGGCGTCCAGCGCCTGCCGCACGCCCTGACGCATCTGCTGCATGTACGCGCGGCTGGCGGCCGTGTGCCAGCCGAGCGCATGCAGGTCGGTGCCGGCGCGCACCGCCGCGCGGACGCCCAGCGCCTCCATCTGCCGGTGCACCAGCCGCTTGTTCAGCTGTGCGAGCTCGGGGTCGACCTTGGCGATGCGCTCGGCCATGGCCAACACCTCGTCCTCCAGCGCGCCGGCGTCGAAGGCGCGATTGGCGAAGCCCAGACGCACCGCCTCGTCCCCGCTGATCGAGTCGCCGGTCAGCATCAGCTCCATAGCCGCGCGCATGCCCATCAGCCAGGCGTGGTACTGGTTGTCGGGCGGCGACATGGTGCGGACCGGCGGGTAGCCGATCTGCGCGTCGTGGGCGACGTAGACGAGGTCGCACGCGACCGCGAGCTCCGAGCCGCCGGCCAGGCACCAGCCGTGCACTTGGGCGATGATCGGCTTGGCCAAGTCCCACATGCGGAAGCAGCCGTCGACCACGTGCCGGGCCCACTGGCCCTGGCCGCCAGCCGTATGCCACGGCAGGCCGCCGACGCCGGCGAGGTCGTAGCCCGACGAGAAGCAGGTCCCGGCCCCGCGAAGGACGATCACGCGGACCTCCGGATCGCCGTCGGCGGCGTCCAGCGCCTCGAACAAGAGGCCGCGCAGCTCGTTGGAGAGCGCGTTGCGCTTGGCCGGGCGATTGAGCGTGAGGCGCCGAACGTTCGGGCGAGGGTCGTCGATGAGCAGGATGGGTTCGTCGGCCATGAGGGTTTCCTCCCGCCGCCATCCTAGAAGCCTACGCGGCGTCAGCGGCAAGCCCCCCGAGTTCGCTTACCCCAGCGGCTCGTCGCGTTCGCGTTCGGCGCGGCGCATGGCGCCGACGGTGCGCCCGGCGAGGATGTGCGCGGAGTTGATCAGGCCGACGTGGGAGAAGGCCTGCGGGAAGTTGCCCAGCTGGCGCTTTGCTCTCGGGTCGTACTCCTCTGCGAAGAGCCCAAGGTCGTTCGCCGCGCCGAGCAGCTTCTTGAACAGCGCAGCGGCTTTGCGCGCGCGGCCGCTGAGCTTGTAGACGTCGCAGAGCCAGAAGCTGCAGGCGAGGAAGGCGCCCTCGCCCGGCGGCAAGCCATCGACGTGCGGCGCCGGGGTGTAGCGCTGGACGAGTCCGTCCGGCATGAGCTCGCGCTCGATGGCGCGGATGGTGCTCTGCAAGCGAGGGTCGTCGACCGGCAGGAACCCCGTCAGCGGCATGATCAGCAGGGCCGCATCGAGCGTGTCGCCCCCGTAGTACTGCACGAAAGCCTTGCGCTTCGGGTTCCAGCCCCGCTCGCAGATCTCGGCGTGCACCGCCTTGCGGGTGTTCCGCCAGCGATCCAGCGGAGCCTTCAAGGAAAGCTGCTCGGCGAGCGCGATCGCTCGGTCGAAGGCGACCCAGGCCATCAGCTTGGAGTGGGTGAAGTGCCGCCTCGGACCGCGCACCTCCCAGATGCCGTTGTCGGGCTCGCGCCAGATGCTCTCGAGGAAGTCGACGGCGACGCAGAGCAGCGGCCAGGCTTCCTGCGCCCCGTTCGCGCCCATCCTGTGGCTGGCGAAGATGCCGCCGATCAGCTCGCCATAGATGTCGAGCTGGCGCTGTTCGTGCGCCTGGTTGCCGATCCTGACCGGCCTGCTCTGGGCGAACCCGGCAAGACGCGGAATCTCGTATTCCCAGAGCCGGCGCTCGCCATGCAGCCCGTACATGATCTGAAGGTCCTGGGGCGACCCGGCGGCGGCCCGCATCACCCAGCGGCGCCATGCTTCGGCCTCGGCGTGGAAACCCGAGCTCAGGAAGGCGTAGAGCGAGAGCGTCGCGTCGCGGACCCAGCAGTAGCGGTAGTCCCAGTTGCGCGGTCCGCCGATCTGCTCTGGCAGCGACGTCGTGGGCGCCGCGACGATGCCGCCCGTCGGCTGGTAGGTGAGCAGCTTGAGCGTGATCAGCGACCGCTCGACCAGCTCGCGATGCGGTCCGTCGTAGTTAGAGCTGGCGATCCAGCCCGCCCATTCCGACTGGGTCTGCGCCAGCAGCGGCTCCGGCGCGCGGCAGTCCGGTGGCGGGAGATGGGAGGCGTACCAGATCAGCGAGAAGTCGACGGTCTCTCCGGCGCGGACGCGAAACGTCGACCGCGTGGCGAAGTCCTTGTTCGTCAGCGGCACGGTGGAAACCAGCCGTACGGCGTCAGGGCCGGCCACCGCCGTCAGACCGACCGGGTTGGCCCGCACCCAGGGCAGCTGCTGACCATAGTCGAAGCGGAAGCGGATCGCCGTCTCGAAGTCGATGGCGCCCCGATCGCCGCGCACCAGGCGCACGAGCTCGATCGCGCCGCCCACGCCAGGGGTCGGCATGAAGTCGATCACCGTCGCCGCGCCGCCGCGGGTCGTGAACGTCGTCTCCAGGATCGCGGTGCCGGCGCGGTATCTGCGCGTGACCTTGGCCTTCGGATCCGACGCCCTGAGGCTCCAGCAGCCGTTGTCCTCGTCGCCGAGAAGCGCGGCGAAGATCGCCGGCGAGTCGAACTTGGGCAGGCACAGCCAGTCGATATCGCCGCAGCGGTGCACCAGCGCCGCCGTGTGGTTGTTGCCGATCAGGCCGTAGTCTTCGATGCGCCGGTTACGGCGCTCGGTAGGCTGCTCGTCCAACGGTTGCGGGGCTCCTCGATGCTCAAGCAAAAGCGCCCGAGCCTGCGAAGCGTTGCAGCGGACGCTAGTCGGTGATCGCGGAGTAGATGATGCTCTTCAACTGGCCGCGGAAATTGAAGGTTCCCGACGGCATCAGCTGCGTCATGAAAATGACGACCATGTCCTCCTTGGGATCGACCCAGAAGATCGTCGAGGCCGCGCCGCCCCAATAGTAGTCGCCCTCGCCTAGCGTCCCGGTCGCCACCTCGCCCAATGTCATGGCGAAGCCGAGCCCGAAACCCACGCCGGCGTTCGCCGTTTCCGAGAAGCCGCCGATCGCCATCTGGGTGAGGTCGGCTCCGCCCTTCAGGTGGTTGCGGGTCATCAAGTCGATCGTGCGCGGACCGAGAATGCGAGCGCCCTCGAGCTCGCCACCCAGCCTCAGCATCTCGCAGAACCGCAGGTAGTCCTCGGTCGTGCCGACCAGCCCCCCGCCGCCCGAAAGGAAGCTGGGCTTCTTCAGGTAAGTCGAGGTTTCCGGATCGTCGATCAGCTCCAGCGTCTTGTCGCCGCGCCGACGATAGTTCGCGGCAAAGCGTCCCTTGTCTGCCTCAGCGACGAGGAAGGCGGTGTCCTTCATCTTCAGGGGCTCGAAGATCGCCTCCTTCAAGTACTGGTCGAACGGCTTTCCGCTGATGCGCTCGACCAGGTAGCCGCAGACATCGGTGGCGAGCGAGTACATCCACCGGTCGCCCGGCTGGTAGCGCAGCGGCACCTTCGCCAGTTTCATCGCAAAGTCGTGCAAGGTCTCGCCTTCCCCTCGCCGCACGCCGGCGACGCGGTAGGCTTCGGCGACCGGATCGCGCTCGGCCGGCGCGCCCAGCGCCTCGAGCTGCGCGCCGTAGGTGAGGCCGGCCGTGTGGCTGAGCACGTGCCGAAACGTCATCGGCGGGTTGGGGCGGGCAAGTTGCATGGCCTCGCCGGCGCCGGAGACCCACACCTGGTGGTTCCGCCACTCGGGCACGACCCGATAGACCGGGTCGTCGAGCTGGAAGTAGCCCTGCTCGTAGAGGGTCATGAGCGCCACCGAGGTGATCGGCTTGGTCATCGAGTAGAGGCGGAAGATGGTGTCGTCCTCGACCGGCTTGCCCCGTTCGCGGTCGCGCAGGCCAAACGACTTGAAATAGGCGAGCCGCCCATGGCGGGCCACGGCCACCTGGCAACCGGTGATCTTGCCGGGCTCGATGTAGTTGCGGTTGAGGTGGTCGCTGATGCGTTCCAGGCGGTCGGCGGCCAGGCCGCTGCCGGCGTGCGTGAGATCCATGCCCTCATCTCCCTTAAGGCGCCCACGCATTAGGCCGAATGGAGGGCCCGGCCAAGCGGCGAGCGCGCCCGCGTCACCGTGCGCAAAAAGCCGCACTCGCCAGCGATTTCCGGCCAACGCCCCGCACCCCTAGCGAAATCGGCGGGGAATCTCTTTATGCAATGCGTGAACAGCATGGGTCCCCGGGGGCGAGCGGCCCGGGAGCGCGGGGGGCGCCGGTGAACGGAAGAGGCAGGGCGGTAGGGCGCGGCGCCGTGGCGCCGATCGCGGCTTTTCTGCTTGTCTTGGGCGCATTGGCGCCGTCGGCGCAGAGCGCGCTCGCTCAAGAAGCCTCGCCCCAGTCGGGAGCGCCCCCAACGGCGGCGGAGTCGGCGGCCACGCAAGTTCCGCTCAGGCCCGATCAGGTCGCGCTGCTTCAGCGCACGCTGGCGCAGGCCGAGACGCATGGGTTCGCGCACAACGCCTACACGCCGGCGGGCCTGGACGCGGCGCTCGCGTCGCGCGATCCCGGCGCCCGGCGGCAGGGACAAGCGGCGCTGGTCGGCGCGGTCCTGCGCTACGCACACGATGTTCGGGTGGGCCGGCTCGGCCCTTCGGACTTCCCCCACCTCTGGGGCCTGCGCCCTCAGCCGTACGACGCGTCGGCGGAGTTCGTCGCTGCGGTCAATCAGGACCGGCTGGGCCCGTGGCTGGACAGCCTGCCGCCGCCCTACACCGGCTACGATACGCTGCGGCGCGGCCTGGCCATCTACCGCGGCATCGCGGCGCACGGGGGGTGGCCGGCGCTTTCCGACACCGCCCTGGCGCCGGGGGCGAGGGGACCGTCGGTTGCGGCGCTTCGCGCGCGCCTGGCGATCGAAGATTCCGCCGTGCCGACGGCGGGAGACGCTTACGACCAGGCGCTGAGCGATGCGGTGAGCCGTGCGCAGAAGCGCTACGGGCTGGAGCCCACCGGGCAGCTGGACAAGTCGACCATCGCCGCCCTGAACGTGCCGGTCAGCCAGCGGGTCGCGCAGATCATCGCCAACATGGAGCGCTGGCGGTGGCTGCCGCGGGAGCTGCCGTCCGACCGCATCCAGGTCAACATCGCCGCCGCCATCCTGACCGTCTTCCACAACGACACGCCGACGCTGGCGATGCGGGCGGTGACCGGACGTCCCGGCGACGAGACGCCGATGCTTTCGAGCGTGATCTCCGACGTGCTGTTCAATCCGCCGTGGAACGTTCCGGCCGACATCGCAGCCAAGGAGCTCTGGCCTAAGGAGCGGGCGCATCCCGGGTACTTCGCGCGCAACGAATTCGTGGTCATCCACACGCCGGACGGCGGCACGCGGCTGCAGCAGAAGGCGGGCGACATGTCGGCCCTGGGGCACGTGAAATTCGAGTTTCCGAACCCCTACAGCGTCTACCTGCACGACACGCCGACCCACAGCACCTTCGGCCGCTATGCGCGCATGGTGAGCCACGGCTGCGTACGGTTGGAGAAGCCGGTCGTGCTGGCCGACGCGGTGATGCAGGGCGACCCGAAGTGGACGTCGGACGAGATCAACCAGACGATCGCGTCCGGTCAGACGGTGCGAGCGCCGATCCCGCGGCCGATCTCGGTTTTCCTGCTTTACTGGACTGCTTTCGCGGGCGCCGATGGGCAGATGAGCTTCCGCGGAGACCCCTACAGCTGGGATCATTTGCTGATGCAGCGCATCGACGCAGTTCCCCACTCCGTGACTTGACGTAAAGGGCGGCTTAACCCCTTATCCGCGACAGTCGGGGGGCGAATCCGGCGGTGGGTCACAGTTTTGCTTGAGCGACGATCCCTTCTCAGGGCTGGCTTTGGCGTTGCCGTTGGCGCGGGCCTGAGCGCCGCGCCGCTCATCGGCGTCGCCCAGACTCTCACGTCGGTGCAGGGGACCGTCAGCACGGCGCCGCGGTCGCTGACCAGCCCGCCGACGCCGTCGATCGCCTCCAGCGGGCCCATCGCATCGACTCGCAGCGTCTCGCTCTCCAACCTGCACACCGGCGAGCAGATGGAAGCCGTGTATTGGGCTGATGGGGACTACATTCCCGACGTACTCGACGCGGTGAACGTCCAGCTGCGCGATTTCCGCACCGGCGATGTCTACCCGATCCATCCGCAGCTGCTCGACCTCCTGGATTCGCTGAACTCGCTGACGGGCACGCGGTCGAAGTTCCAGGTCATTTCCGGTTATCGATCGGCGGCGACCAACGCACTGTTGCGCGAGCGCAGCGAAGAGGTCGCCAAGCACAGCTTCCACATGTCGGGCATGGCCATCGACATCCGCTTGCCGGACGTCGATCTCTCTCGCCTGCACGCGGCCGCGCTCAGCCTCGGTCGGGGCGGAGTCGGCTACTATCCCTACTCGAACTTCGTCCATGTGGACGTCGGTCCCGTCCGCACGTGGTACGGCTGAGACTGAAAAGACCGACGACCGGAGACCCAATAGATGGCGCGTGAAGGCGGTGGAGGCGGCGGCGCCTTCGGGTGGACGATTCTCGGCGTCATCATCGGCGTTGCCGGGACGCTGGCGATCCAGACGCTGATGAGCGCCCGCCACGCCGGCGAGGCCGAACAGCCGCCCACCAGCGCCGCGGTCGCCGTCGTGACGCAACCGGTCCCTCCGCCGCCGCCCGCCCCGACGGTCCAACCCGTTTCTTCGACCCCGGCGGTGAACACCGAAGCTTCGTCGCCGAGCCACGAGGACGTCGAGGACGACGCTGCAGCCGCCGGCATGACGTCGCGGTCGCACACCGGCGACGCGGACGGCGCCTCGTCCGCTCCCGAGCAGAACTGAGCGGAACGGCGCCGCCGCGGTTAAGTGGGCGGCATCGTGTCGGGTTGGCTCGAGGCCGGCGGCTGAGCGGGCGCCGCTGGCCCGGCGCTCGGGACCTGGACGATCGGCGGCGGCGCCGCAGCGGATTCCTCGCCTGCACTCTCGCTGGTCACATCCTCTTGCTCGCTTTCGGCGGAGGACGAGGCCGCCGAGGACGCCGCGCTGGACGACGCCATGGCCGCGCCGCTGAGCGCCGACCACTGCGGGTTGGCCGAGAGCGGCTGCGCCGCCTGCGCCGAGACCGCGCCGGAGGTGCTGATCTCTTCCTGGTTGCTGCCTGCCGCGCCCCCCGCGATCGCCCCGCGCAACCCCTGCACGAGGCCGACGCCGGCCATCGCCGCGATCACCGCCGCCGCAGCCCAGACGACGGGGCGCGGGAAGAGCCTGATCTCCCCGAGGTTGTCCGGGATCGAATATTCGTCTGGCGCTGGGTCGGGCGCGTGCGTCATCGGCGCTCGTCGGTATGGGCGCAAAGCCGGGTGCGGGCAATGGTCGGCCGCGCGGCGCGGCGTCGCGACAGGCGAAGCGCGGTATGCTAGGCGCGGGAGCGCACGGCCAGCGGGGCGGAGCCAGCGGACCCCGCAAGCCCTCAGCCAGGAGCCATTCAACGGTGCTTGAACGCACGCGCGGCGCAAAGGCCACAGGCCGCGACGGGCCAGCGGCGAGCGTCGCGTCCGCCGGCTATGAGTTGAGCGTGGTCGTACCGACGTTCAACGAGCGCCCGAATATGCCGGCGCTGGTCGAGCGGTTGGACCAGGTGCTGGAAGGCGTCGCCTGGCAGCTGATCGTCGTCGACGACGACTCGCCGGACGGGACCGCCGAGGCGGTAAAGGCCATCGCCGCGCAGGACCCTCGCGTGCAGTGCCTGCGACGCGTGAAACGACGTGGTCTCGCGGGCGCGGTGGTCGAGGGCGTGCTGGCCTCGGCCGCGCCTTTTGTCGCCGTGATGGACGGCGATCTACAGCATGACGAGACGCTTTTGCCGGCGATGCTCGTGATGTTGCGCGCTGGCGAGGCCGAGCTGGTGGTCGCCAGCCGCTATGCGCGCGGCGCGCGCGAAGTCGAGGCGCTGGACCCGGCCCGCCGCCTCGGCAGCCGCTTCGCGAACTGGCTGGGCCGGCTGGTGCTGCGGCAGGAGCTGAGTGATCCGGTCTCCGGCTTCTTCATGATCGAGCGGGGCCGGGTGGAGGCGGTGGCGCACCGGCTGACCACCGTCGGCTTCAAGGTGCTGTTCGACATCATCGCCTCGCAGCGCGAGCCGCTCAAAATCGCCGAGCTGGCCTACGTCTTTCGCGCCCGTGCGGCCGGCGGCTCGAAGCTCGATCGTCGCATGGTGATCGACTATCTGGGCCTGCTCCTGAACAAGCTGACCCGCGGCCTGATCCCCACGCGCGCACTCATGTTCGGCCTGGTGGGCGCGACCGGCGTCTTCGTGCAGCTGGCCGCCGTGAAGGGCTTCCTGGTGGCGGGGCTGGCGTTTTCGCTCGCCCAACTGCTTGGTTCGATGGTCGCGATGACCTCGAACTACCTGATCAACAACGAGGTCACCTACCGTGATCGGCGCAAGACGGGCGCTGCGCTGCTGACGGGCTACCTGAAGTTCTGCGCGCTTTGCTCCATCGGGCTGGCGGCCAATGTGGCGGTGGCTTCGAAAGCGCTCGAGCTCGTCCACGTGTGGTGGGTGGCCAGCGCGGCGGGCGCGGGCTTCGGGGCGCTATGGAATTATGTCTCGACCGCCGCGGCGGTCTGGTGATCAATTGCCGCCGGCAAGAGCGCCCGTGATGCCCGCGTAGACACCGAAACCTGCGCTGACGACGACGATGGCGCCGGTCAGCCAGGCGTAGATCCCTTTCAGCCGATAGGCGTCCGGCAGCGCCTTTAAGCCCAGCATGAACAGGAAGCCGAGCACGATCGGGAGCAGGAGCGCGTTCATCACCTCGACCGCGATCGAGAGATTGACGAGGTTGACGCCCGACGCGACCAGAAGGCCGCCGGCGATGAGGCAGGCGGAGAAGATGCCGTAGAACCAGGGCGCCTCGCGCGGGTGGTCCTCCAGCGAGCGCTTGTAGCCGGCCACTTCACCGACGCCCCATGCCGCCGCCAGGCTCACCACGACGGTCGCCACCAGCGCCGCTCCGGTCATGCCGGCGGCGAACACCAGCCGTCCGACCGTATCGCCGAGGAAGGGGATGATCGCGTGGGCAATCTGCTGGACATCGCTGAGCGAGGCGTTGGGGTTGGCCATGTGGATGGTCGCCCCCGTGGCCAGGAGCACCGCGATCATGACCGCCTGGGTGACCACCGCGCCGACCGCGGTGTCGATCCGCGCGACCTTCAGGTCCGCCGGCCCGAGCTGCTTATCGAGCACGGCCGACTGCTGGTAGAAGATCATCCAGGGCATGATCACGGCGCCGAGGTTGGCGGCGACCAGATAGAGATATTTCGGGTCGCCAAGCGGCGCCTGGCCGAGCTGTCGAACCACTTGCCCGAAATGCGGCGCCGCGCGCCACGCGACGACGACGAAGGCGAGCTCGAAGAGGCCGAACACGATCGCGACCCGCTCGACCGACCTGTAGGAGCCGGTCCAGACCATCAAGAGGATCAGCCCGATCACGACCGCCATCATCAAGGGCGTCGGGATGCCGAACAGCGCAGCAACGCCGGCCATGCCGGCGAGCTGGGTGACGATGGCGCCGACGCAGGCGAGCATCAGGGTCGAGACGGAGAGCCACGCCCAGGCCTTGCCGAACCGGTCGCGGATCAGCTCGCCGTGCCCCTTGCCGGTGATGAGGCCGAGACGGACCGTCAGCTCCTGCACCACGAACAAGATCGGGATGAGGATGAGCTGCAAGGCCAAGAGCTTGTAGCCCCACTGCGCTCCGCTCTGGGCCGCGGTGATCAGGCTGCCGGCGTCGGTGTCGGCCAGCATCACCAGCAGGCCCGGACCGGCGATCGCCAGCCAATGGCGCGGGCGAGGGACGCGTACGGAACGCTGGGTGGCGGGTGCGGCGGTCATCGCGGGGTTCGCGTTTGATAATCAGTCGCAATCACAAACGCAACCGTCGTCCCCTGGTTCTGAGGGCGATGTTCGGACGCGCTTAACGCGCCGCGCCGCGAACGACGGCGCCGCTTCGCCGCTTTGCGCGTTCAAGCCCGGGATGGAGGACTCGGCGAAGGTGGAGTGGGCTGGCGCCGACGGACTCGGCGCGACAACGCCATGGGATGTGGCTCAGCTGCGCGGCGGTCCCGCCTATGTCTATCGGGGCCACATATGCCTGCTGGTCGACCCGGCGGCGGAGATCCGCGGCGGCGCGACCGGCTTCTTCTATCACCGCACGCGCTTTCTCTCGCGCCTTGACTTCCGCATCGACGGGCGGAGGCCGGAGTTGGCCAACGCGGAGCGGATCGGCGCGGACCGGCTGCTGGCCTATTACCTTGCGCCGCTCCCGGCCGCGCGGCGATCGGGGCGGTCGGACGACGAGCGCGTTCGCCGCGCGATCGAGATCCGCGCGGTCGCCTCCCTGGTCGAGGATGGGCTGGTTTACGAATACCATCTCGCCAACCACGGGGCGGCCACGGCGAGGCTGCGGCTGAGCTGGCGGCCGCGCGCCGACTACGCCGACCAGGCTGCCGCCAAGGCCGGCCGGCGCCCCGGGTTCGCGCCGGTGGCGTTCAGCTGGGCCGGCGGCGGCGAGCTGGTGCTGCGTTGTCGCCATCCGGCCCTGCACCACGCGACGCGAGTGCGCGTCGAAGGCCCCGCGCCCTCCAGTTGGCATGCGGGCGAGTTGCGCCTGACCCTGGAGCTGCCGTCGCAGCAGGAGGCCAGCGTCCGGGTCGCGATCGAGCCGCTGTTCGACCCGGCCTTCGCAGCGGAACTTCCGGACCGGTCGTCCTCCAGTCGGGACCTCTCCCGTGCGGCCCTTTGCCGGCTCTCCACCCGCTCGGAACTGGTCACGCACGCCTGGCGACGGGCGGCGCACGATCTGGCCGCGCTGCGCCTCGGCGATGGCGAGGGCGACGAACGTCTCACCCCGACCGCCGGCGCGCCCCGCTACATAGCGCTGTTCGGCCGCGACTCGCTGATGGCCGGATGGCAAAGCCTGCTGCTCGACCCGGCGATCCTTAAGGGCGCGCTCGGCCTTGTCGGACGCTGGACGGCAACCGCCTACGATCCGACCCACGATGCGCAGCCCGGCCGCGTGCTGCACCAGCGAGAGCTCGGCCCGAGCGCACTCTTGGGCAAGACGCCGTTCCTCCGCTACTACGGCGACCACTCCGCGTCCGGCCTCTTTCTCACCGGCCTGGCGTCGGCTTTTGCCTGGAGCGGCGATCTTGGCCTCGTCCGGCGCTTTCGCGATCTGGCGCTTCGCACGCTGGCGTGGATGGACCGCGATGGCGACCTGGATGGCGATGGCCTCTACGAGTACCAGACCTTCGCCGGCCGCCGTGGGCTGAAGAACCAGGGTTGGAAGGACGCCAGCGACGCCATCCTCTACCCGGACGGCCGAATCGTGCCGGACCCGATCGCGCTCTGCGACATCCAAGGGCTGTTCTACGCGGCGAAGCGAGGCATGGCGCTGGTGTTCCGAGCGCTCGGCGAAGACGCGCTGGCCGTCGACCTCGAGGCGCAGGCGGATGCGCTGCGGCAAGCCTTTCATGAACGCTTCTGGATGCAGGACGAGTCCTTCGTCGCGCTTGGGCTGGATCCGGACAAGCGACAGATCAGAACCATAGCCTCCGATCCCGGCGGCTGCCTTGCCTACGGCATCCTCGAGCCGGAGCGGGCGAAGGAGGTGGCCGAGCGGCTGATGAGCGAGGAGATGTTCACCGGCTGGGGCATCCGGACGCTCAGCCGCCGGCACCCGTCGTACAATCCGCTCGGCTACCACATCGGCTCCGTCTGGCCGTTCGCCAACGCGCTCGCCGCGCGCGGCTTCGCCCGATACGGAATGATTGGGCCGCTGCACAAGCTGGCGGCGGCGACGCTGCAGGCCACGCAGTTGTTCGAGGACCACCGACTGCCCGAGCTCTTCGGCGGCCACGCTCGCGATGAAGCGCACCCCCATCCGGGCCTCTATCCTGACGCCTGCAGCCCGCAGGCGTGGTCGGCGGGCGCCATCATCCTCCTGGTCGCCACCCTGGCCGGCGTGCGGCCGGCGGCCCCGCTGGGCGCGGTGATCGTCGATCCGCTGCTTCCGGAGTGGCTGCCGGAACTCTTGCTCGAGAACGTGGCGGTCGGCGCCGGCCGCCTGACCTTGAGGGTCTTCCGCGACCAAGGCGGGCGCTGCGGCTTCGATGTGTCGCACAACGACAGCGGCCTGCGGGTGATCGGGCCAGGAGACGCCGACGCGGCCGACGCGCATGCCTTTGCGACGGCGCTGCCGTGAGCCGGCTCGGAACCGCGGCGCGCCGTGGCGGGTTAGCCCAGCGTCTTGGTCATGCCTTCCGCTGTGTCCCCCCGAACCATCGTGATCACCGGCGGCTCCGCCGGAATCGGCCGCGCCATTGCGCAGCGGTTCGCCCGCAACGGCGATCGCATCGGCGTCATCGCGCGCGACGCGACCGCGCTTCAATCCGCCGCCGAGGAAGCGCGGGCGTCCGGCGCCGCCGAGGCGGCGTTCGAGCCGGCCGATGTGGCCGACGCCAGCGCCGTCTTCGCGGCGGCCGACCGGCTGGAGCAGGCGCTGGGGCCCGTCGACGTCTGGATCAACGATGCGATGGAGACGGTCTTCTCGCCGCTGGCCAAGATGACGCCCGATGAGTTCCGGCGCGTGACCGAGGTGACCTACCTCGGCTTCGTGTACGGGACGATGGCGGCGCTGAAGTCGATGCGCCCGCGCGACCGCGGCCGCATCGTGCAAATGGGCTCGGCGCTCGCCTACCGCGGCATCCCCCTGCAATCGGCCTACTGCGGCGCCAAGCACGCCATCCGCGGCTTCACCGACTCGGTGAGGACCGAGCTGATTCACGAGGGCTCGCGCGTTTCGATCGCCGTCGTCGACCTGCCGGCGGTGAACACCCCGCAATTCGACTGGGCGCGCGTCCACATCGACCGGGAGCCGCGGCCCATGGGTCGGCCCATTCAGCCGGAGGTCGTGGCCGACGCGGTGTTGCGCGCCGCGGACGGACGGATGCGCGAATATTGGCTCGGCCTTTCGACGTTCGAGACGATCCTCGGCAACGCGATCGCGCCCGGGTTCCTGGACCGCTACCTTGCGCGGCGGGCCGTGTCAGGCCAACAGACCGATCGCGCTCTACCGCCGGGCCGGGAGGACAACCTGGCGGCGCCGGTGGCCGCGCTGCACCGGACAGACGGCTCATTCAGCGGCGAGGCCGCACACGCCGCCCTCCTGGCGCCCGGCGAAGCGGCCCGGCTGGGCGTCGTCGCCGCCGGCGCGCTGTTCGCATTCGGACTTGGCGCGGCGACCGCGGTGCTCGCGCGCCGGTAGGCCGCAGTCGTCAGAGCTCCCCCCTGGCCGCCAGGGCCTTGATGCGGTCGGCCGTGCGACAGGCGATAGCCTGGATGGTGAGCGACGGGTTTACGCCGCCGACGGTCGGAAACACCGAGCCATCGCACACCCAAAGATTGGGAATGTCCCACGCGCGGCAGTCGGCGTTGACGACGCTCGCGGCCGGATCCTCGCCCATGCGCGCGGTGCCGTTCATGTGCGCCGTGTCGTTCGTCTCGTCCCAGAGCTCGCCCGCGCCCGCCGCGGCCATCACTTCGCGCATGGAGGCCAGCGCATGGGTGATCATCCGCTTGTCGTTGTCTCCGTAAGAGTAGGTCACGCGCGCGACCGGCAGGCCGAAGGCGTCCCTCTCGTCGGCGAGCGTCACGCGATTGCCTTCCTGCGGCATGCACTCGCCGACCAGCTTCACGCCGACGGTGTGATTGTAGCGCTGCATGGCCTCGACTAGGGGCTGGCCCCAGAGCCCGCGCTTGGCGTGGACGTTGGCCAGCGTCGTCGGCAGCACGCCCTGGCTCATGAAGCAGTAGCCGCCGAAGAAGTCCTTGCCGTCGTCGGCGTAGTTCCAGTGCTCGGTCAGCGCCAAGGAGGGCGGACCTTTGTAGGGCCTGACGTCCTGCTTCATGAAGCCCCACACCGCCTGGTTCGACTGCACCATCAGGTTCTTGCCGACCAGTCCCGAGGAATTGGCGAGGCCGTCCGGGAAGCGGCTGGAAGCGGAGTTGAGCAACAGCCGGGGCGTCTCGATTGCATACCCGGCCACCACGACGTTTCTGGCGCGCTGGAACCGCCACTGCCCGTCCCGGTGATAGTGGACGCCGGTAATGCGGCCGGCGTCGTCATGCTCGATGCGCGATACCATGGCGAGATCACGGATCTCTGCGCCGGCTTCGAGCGCCCGCGGCAGCCACGTGGTGAGAACGCTTTGCTTGGCGTTGGTGGAGCAGCCGATCACGCACATGCCGCGGTAGACGCACGGATGCGCTTGGCCGCGAGGAGCGGAAAGCGTCGCGATCGGGGTGGGCGTCCACTTCAGCCCGAGGGCCTCGCATCCCTGCGCCATCGCGCGCGCCGGCGCGTTGAGCTCATGCTCACGGTAGGGATAGGCCGGCCGATGCGGGCCCCAGGGGTAGGTAACGGGCCCCGAGACGCACAAGGCGCGCTCGACCTCGCGGTAGTAGCCCCACATCTCGCGCCAATCGACGGGCCAGTCGGCCCCGTAGCCCAGCAGCGAGCGCGACTTGAACCACTCCGGACGGAAACGCAGCGAAACCATCGCGAAGTGCACCGTCGAGCCGCCGACCGAGCGGCCGGAGTTGTTCGAGCCGAGTTGCAACGGGTCTTCGCCGTCGACCACCCGTTCGTCCGTCCAGTAGAGCTTGGATTGGTGACGCTCGTCGGAGGCGAAGTCCTCAAGCGGGCGCCAGTAGGGACCGGCATCGAATCCGACGACCGAGAAACCGTACTCCGCGAGCTTGCAGGCCAGCGTCCCGCCGCCGGCGCCGGTGCCGACGATCGCGAAATCGACCGCCTCGCTGTCCGCGTATTGCGCCATGGGAACCCATCCGCCGACACGGAAGACGTCGGGAGCGCGGCGGCCGACGGCGCGGGGGGCGTCAGCGGCGTCCGACATGCGCGTTCTCGCGGCGCGCGCTGGCCTCGTTCCCGGAGCGCGCTTCCGCCGCTTCCCAGGGATCGCGGCGGTCGAACGCGAGCCGCACGTAGCCGCGCGGATCGGCCGGTCCGCCGAAGCCGATCTCGTTCCAGGCGTGCGGATGGGCGTAGTAGGCGCTGACGATGTCGAACAGCAGCCGATCGGCGAAGAAGAGGTCGGGCGGCATCCCATCCCACGCTGGATGCGCGGCGAGGCCGCGCTGGGCCGCGGTCAGGAGGCCGTCCTGCGCGGCGCCCTCGAGCTCGGCGAAGCCGCGCCCATGCCGCGTTTGCGCTTCCGCTTCGAGCGCGGCGATGCCGCGCCGCCATGCTTCGCGGAGCGGAGGAAGGCTGGCGTTGCGATAGCCGTCGCTTGCCCCCTTCACGAGGCGCTCGTCGATCATGGCCGCCAGCGGCGCAGGCCGCTCACGCGCGGTCGGCTGCGGGATGATCCGGGAGCAGATCGCCTTCAGCGTCCGCCACTCCAGCTCGTTCAGGAACCGGTGCGCATCCGGATCGATCGCCAGGCGCTGGTCGATGACCCGCCGGGTCTGGTCGTTCCAGGACGGGGAGTGACGCTTGGACAGCACGTCGTAGCCCGGGTAGCGGTCACCCATCGGCGTCTTCCGGCATGAGGGAGAGAGCCGCCAGCCCAGCCAGCGCCAGGCCCGTGAAGCTGGGCGGGGCGGGCAGCGGCGGCCCGTTCAGAAGGTTCTGGCTCCAGTTCCGCCAGCCGCCCATGCCACGCTGCACGCCGAACAGATGGAAGCCGACGCCGGCCAGTCCGAGCGCCGCGGTAAGGCTGAGCCATACGCCGGCGATCCGCCGCAGCCACCGGCCGGGGCGGACGGCCGCCGCCGCCAGCAAGCCGGCCGCGACCGGCGGCAGCGTCACCGGCAGCGCCATGGCCGGGTTCTGGAAGGCGCCGCGGAAGTGCAGCAGCCCGGCTTCCCCGACCGTCCCGGCAAGGCCGACCGCGCTGGTCGCGGCGAGCACCTTGCCGGCGGGGGCGCCGAAAAACGTCGGAGCGCCACGACCGGCGTCGCGGACCCGCTCGGCCCCGCGCCCCAACAGCCCCGAGAGCAGCAGTGCGGCCGGCGCTCCGATGGGCGCGGCGTAGAAGAGGTTCTGCCAGGTGAACCCGCCAGGGCGCTTGGTGACGTTGTAGAGGTGGAAGCCCAGCCCGGCGACGCCGACCGCCGCGGCGGTTGCGTAGATCGCATCGCGGCCGCCATGCCGCCCGCGCCTGCGGTCGGAAACTCCGTAGAGGCTGGCTGCGATGGCCAGCGCCGCCGCGGCCAGGGGCGCAAACATCGTCTTGTTGTGGAACGAGCCGCGGTAGTGCTCGACGCCGCTGTCGGCCAGGACCGCCAGCGCCAGAATGGCCGCGCTCAAGTTCAGCGTCCGGCCCGCGTCGTGGGCTGGCCGCCGCGATCTCAGCCGCATCACCCCGCCCCCACGCGGAAGGGCTCCGCGTCGGCGGCCTTCAACGCAAGGCCATGGCCGGGCCGGCTGAGGTCGGGCGCGATGGCGCCGTCTTCCACCACCGGCGCGCCGTCGAACAGCATCTGCTCGATGCGAACGTGATCGTGGAACCACTCGAGGTGCCTGAGCCGGATGGCGGCGAAGGCCGCGTGGCGGTGCATGGCCGGAGCGCAATGACCGGAGAGGTCGATATGGTTGGCCTCGCACAGCGCGGCGATCTGCAAAAAACCGGTCACGCCGGCGCAACGGGTCACGTCGGCCTGCATGACGTCGACGGACCCGGCCGCAAACAGCCGGCGCGCGTCGTCGACGGTGTAGTTGTACTCGCCGGCGGCGATCTCGAGGCCCGGCGGCGTGCGTTCGCGCATCAGCGCCAGCCCAGCCTCGTCGTCAGACGTCACAGGCTCTTCGAACCAGCGGATGTCGAGGTCGCTGGCCGCTTCGGCGAACGCCAGGGCCTGTTCGACCGAAAAGGCGCCGTTGGCGTCCACGAAGAGGGCGGCGCCGTCGATAGCGCGCTTGGCGACCTCGGCGCGGTGCGGGTCCTTCGCGGGCTCGGTCCCGATCTTCATCTTGCACCA
>DATGIN010000171.1:0-4061 GCA_035295705.1 Caulobacteraceae bacterium | reverse complement strand
CCGGCCAGGAACACGGTCGCCGCGATCACCGGTGGGCCTGGCTTCTCGAGCGGCGGCGCCTCAGCTCGTCGCGGGACATCGCGATCTGAGCCCTGCTGCGCAGCAGCATGCCGAGGCGCGCCGCCGGCGGATTGGTCACCGCCGCCGTCATGAGGCTGAGGATGTTCTCGCCAAGCCGATGCAGGTGCTCGCCAAGGCCGGGCCGATGACCGTCGTGAACCGGCTCCAAGCCCAGGTTCCGGCACATCCGCACCACCAGCTCGCTGGTCCGCCCCGCGTCGCCCAGCGCCATGTTGGCATAGACGACCCTGACGTCGTCGAACTGGGGGCGCGCGTCCAGGTAGGCGCTCAGCTCGGCAAGCGAGTCGCGGAAACCGTGGCTCAATCGGCTGCCGAAGCCGATGCCGCCATTCTTTCTCTCGAGCTTGGGCAGCTGCTCGTTCCATAGATGCAGTTCGACGATCGGGTCGCCCTTGCGCACCACAGTGCCGTCGGAGAGGACATAGCTCGATCGCGACGTCGTGCGCCGGATTCGGAACGTACAGTCCGGGCGGTCGCTGTACTCGAACACCTGCTGAGCCCGCCTCAGCCGGGTGTCTATCCCGGAAACGAACCGTCCGAGAAGCGACATGGGCGCTGACTCGGCTCCGGCCGCCGCCTCGCGGTTCACGATGGTCGCCTCACGCGTCGGCTTCCAGGGCTCGGGCGGCCGCGTGGGGATCCTCCTCGCCGTACAGCGTTGCAAGCGTGACCTTTACCGCCAGGGCGACCGGGACGGCCATGATCACGCCGGTGATCCCGAACAGCAACGCGCCGGCGAGGAAGCAGAAGATCACCAGCGTCGGGTGCAGCCGCGCCGCGCGGCCGAGCACCAGCGGCCCGACGAACTGATCGATCGAGAGCCTCAGCAGGATCGCATAGGCGAGGTAGGCGAGGATCGCCGTTCCGCTCTTTGCCTCACCCACCGCCGCCACGCCGGCGATGACCGCCGACGTGATCGGTCCGGCGACCGGAACGATCTCGAGCAGGCCGGTCATGACTGCCAGCAGCAGCGCATCGTGCAGGCGCAGCGCAAAGCCAAGGCCGAGATAGGCGGCGATCGATGCGTAGACGACCACCAGGCCGATGCCGATGAAGTAGCGGCGCAGGACCCTTTCCAGCCGCCGCCAGATCTCGCTGGCCAAGGCGCGATGCGGCGGCGGCGCCATCCAGGCCAGGCCGGCCGCCAGCCGCGGTCCGCTGATGAGGAAGTAACAGAGCAGGACCCAGCTGAGGATGAAGTAGGTGGCGCCCGCGACACCCGCCCCCGCGGTCGACGCCAGACCCGACGGCTGCGCCATGCCGCCCAGTTGCTGGAGGATCGCCGCGCTGAGCTGCTGCGCGCCCAGCGGCTGGCCGGCCACCTCGATCGTGCGCCCGCCGAGCAGGCCGCCGACCAGACTCTGAACGATCCGCGGCAGGTCGGCGATCACGCCGCCGACGCGCCGGGCGATCGGCGGCCCGATGAGGGAGCCCACCGCGGCGCCCAGACCCGCCAGGACCAGGAACACGACGACAGCGCAGAGCGCGCGCGGGAGGCCGGATCGCCTCGCGCCCCATGTCACCAGCGGCGTGAACACGATCGCCGCCATGCCGGCCGCAACGAACGGCAGCAGGATCTGACGCACCATGTAGAGGAAGATCACCACCCCGGCGGCCGCGATGATGGTGATGATGAATCCGCGGTCGAGGGGCTGAGCCTCGGTCTCGGATGGCGGCCCCGCCCGCCACCGCGACGGCCTTGGCGCGCTCATGCCTGGGCGCCGCCCTTGCAGACGAGCGCTAACGCCCGAACGGATGCGAACGTTTCAGCCAGTGTCCTGCTCCAAGCCCACGCGCCGGCCGCGACATCCAGGCCCGGATGGCGGCTCGAGGGTTGCTCTACCTCAACTCGCCCGGCCGAAGCGACGTTCCTCGCGGCTAGGCTGCGGCCGCAGCCGTGGCTTTGGCCAGATGCGCGTGGACCGCGGCGATCACCTGTGCGCCTTCGCCGACCGCTGCGGCGACCCGCTTGACCGAGCCGGCGCGGACGTCGCCGATAGCGAAGACGCCGGGGCGACTGGTCTCCAGGGCATGGGCTTCGCTTTGGCCGGTGATCAGGAACCCTCTGTCGTCGCGCGCGATCCCGGACGGGACCAGCCAATCGGTGTTGGGGGCGGCCCCGATGAAGAGGAAGAGGTTGCGGATGGGCCGCCGCGTCTCGCCGCCGCCGGCGGTGCGCCACACGACCGCTTCCAGATCGTCGCCCTTCCCTTCCACGCGCGCGATCTCGGCCTGGGTCACGACCTCGATGTTCGGCTGGGCGGCGATGCGGTCGATCAGGTAGCGCGACATCGTGGCCGCAAGGCCGGCCGCGCGTACGATCATCCAGACCTTCTTGGCATGGGCCGCCAGGTACACCGCCGCCTGGCCCGCCGAGTTGCCGGCCCCGACCAGGGCGACCTCCTCGCCGCCGCACAGGCGCGCCTCGACCGGCGAGGCCCAGTAGTGCACCGACGACGCTTCGAACGTCTTCAGCCCCGGAACCGCCAGGCTGCGATAGAGCGCGCCGGTGGCGACGACGACGCTGCGCGCGCGGGCGAGCTCGCCCGAAGCGAGCGTCAGCTCGATCGGACGGCCGATCTCCCGCGCCGAGAGCGCCGTCACCTCGTCGGGGATCGCCATCTCGACCCCGAACTTCTGCGCCTGGTTGAAGGCGCGCGACATCAAGGCAAGACCCGTGATGCCGGTCGGAAAGCCGAGGTAGTTCTCGATGCGCGCCGACGCCCCTGCCTGCCCACCGAACGCCCGGCAGTCGAGCACCAGCGCCGACAGCCCCTCCGACCCGGCGTAGACGGCGGCGGCGAGGCCGGCCGGGCCGGCGCCGACGATCGCGACGTCGTAGACCTTGTCGGGATCGATCGCGCCCACCAGCCCGATCGTCCGGGCAAGCTGATCCTCGGTGGGGCAGCGCAGCAGCTGGCCTCCCGGACACAGCACCACCGGCCACTCGCCCGGCGTCACGTGCAGGCGCTCGAGAAGCGCGCGCGCCTCCTCGTCCTCCACCGAGTCGAGCACGTGCACCGGGTGGCCGTTGCGTTGGAGGAACTCCTCGAGCCGCCTGACCCCCGCGTCGTGGCCGGGGCCGATCACGACCGGACCGACTCCGCCCACCTCCAGCAGCTGCATCCGCCTGAGGATGAGCGCCCGCATGATCTTCTCGCCGAGGTCGGCCTCGGCGACGAGCGCCCCGCGCAGCCCGTCCGGCGTCAGCACCAGCGCCTCGACCGGCGTCGATGCGTGCGCATCCACAAGCCCCGGGCGGCCGCTGAGCTGGGCGAGCTCGCCGAGGAACGCGCCAGGGCCGTGCACGCCGAGCGGGGTCCTCGCGCCGGCCTCGTCGGTCACGCTGACCGCAACCTCGCCGCTCAGGATGACGGTGATGCCGTGGCCGCCCTCGCCGACGTGTTCGAGCGCTTCTCCCTCGCCGAAACGGCGGACGGCGCCGAACCTGCTTAGCCGCTCGATCTCGCCGGTCGAGAGGGTTGGGAACATCTGCTCGCGGCGCTGTTCCGCAAGGCGCGTCCCGACTGCGGTCTCGCCTGGTCGCGCGACGTCGGCGGCGTCGTCCACTGGACCCTAGCCCCCGCGCTTCAGCGTCTCGCGCGCCACGACCAGCTGCTGGATCTGACTGGTGCCTTCGTAGATGCGGAAGATGCGCACGTCGCGATAGAAGCGCTCGATGCCGTGGTCGGCGACATAGCCGGCGCCGCCGAAGATCTGCACCGCGCGATCGGCGACGCGGCCGACCATCTCGGAGGCGAACAGTTTCGAAGCGGCGGCTTCCAGCGTCACGCTCTCGCCGGCGTCGCGCCGGCGCGCGGTCTCCATCACCAGCGCCTTGGCCGCCATCGCCTCGGTCTTGGAGTCGGCGATCATGGCCTGCACCAGCTGGAAGGACGACAACGTCTGGCCGAACTGCTTGCGCTCCTGGGTGTAGGCGACGGCGTCGGCGATCAGCCGCTCGGCGACGCCGCAGCAGA
>DATGIN010000170.1:0-6483 GCA_035295705.1 Caulobacteraceae bacterium | reverse complement strand
TTCCTGACGCCGATCACGCGGCCTGGGGCGGGGTCTTCGCGCCCTGCGAGGGCGCGCGCATCACGTTCGGCGGCGACCCGCCGCGCTTCCTCGACCTCACGCCGATCCGGCTGCCGGCGTCGTGACGCGCAGGAGCGCGGGCTCGATCCGGGTCGTGGCGGAGCGGGCTGAAGTCGGCTAACTGATTCCGGTCAGGGGGCGAAGGGGCTATGGGCAAGCGACACGGGCTCTATCCGCTGATGGCGCTGACGCTGGTCGGCTGCATGAAAGCCGCGGACACCAAGAAGGCCGACGATGCGACCGCGCAGTTCTACCAGGAGGTGGCCGCCAAGCAGTACCAGGCGATCTATGACGGCGCGGCGACAGACCTCAGGAACACCATCTCGAGCCAGGATTTCGTCGCCATGATGCAGCGGATCGATGCCAACATGGGCGCGTGCGGGCCGCCGAAGAAGCGCCTGGACATCCACATCGATATGAACGGCCAGGGCGTGTTCCGCACCCAGGGATACACCCGCGACTGTGCGCACGGGCCTCTCAACGAGCGCGTCACGATCGTGCTCCGCGGCGGCGCCGCGCAGCTTGCCGGCTACCACTTCGGCGCCGACCCGAGCGCCAGCGGCAACCAGAACAACTGATGCCGCAGACCGCGCTCGTAACCGGCGCCGGCAGCGGAATCGGCCGCGCCGTCGCGCTCGCGCTGCTCGAACATGGGTGGCGGGTGGCGCTGGCCGGGCGGCGAGCAGAACCGCTGGCGGAAACGGCGGCGCTGGCCGGGGAAGCCCAGGCCCACGCCCTCACCGTCGCGACCGATGTCGGCGACGCCGCGCAGGTCGACGCCCTCTTCGAGCGCATCGAAAACGCGTTCGGGCGGCTGGACCTCTTGTTCAACAACGCCGGGACCGGGGCGCCGCCGGTTCCGATCGACGAGCTGCCCGTCTCCCATTGGGAGCGCGTGGTCGCAGCCAACCTGACGGGCGCCTTCCTCTGCGCGCGCGGCGCGTTTCGGCTGATGAAGGCGCAGGCTCCGCGCGGCGGGCGGATCATCAACAATGGCTCGATCTCCGCCCACGCGCCCAGGCCGAACTCGGCGCCCTACACTGCGACCAAGCACGCGATCACCGGGCTCACGAAGTCGCTTTCGCTGGACGGGCGCGCCTTCGACATCGCCTGCGGGCAGATCGACATCGGCAACGCCGAGACGCCGCTGACCGGGCGGATGGCGGCCGGCATGCCGCAGGCGAACGGCGAGATAAGGCCCGAGCCGGTGATGGACGTCCGCCACGTGGCCGACGCAGTGCTCTACATGGCCGGCCTGCCGCTGGACGCCAACGTGCTTTTCCTGACCGTGATGGCCAACCAGATGCCGTTCGTCGGACGCGGCTAGCCGCGCCCACGCCTCAGCTGAACGCCAGGCCTTCCATGCCGGTCTCGCGCCAGGTCTTTATCATCTCGAAGAAGCGCACCGGACCGGGACCGTAGAGGTTGTCGAACAGGCCCTCGCCGGCGCCGGCGCGGCCCTCGCCGTTGTAGTAGCCGGGGGTGCAGGCTTCGCGGAAGGCGAGGTTGTTGCGGGCGGTGTCCTTCACCTCCTTGACCCAGGCCGCCTCCGCCTCTGCGGTGGGCTCGACGCGGCTCGACTGCCTGAGGTTCGCTTCCGAGACGACGTCGGCGATGTGGCGCGCCTGCTCGGCTAAGAGGTGCGGGAAGTTCGGCGTCAGCGTCGACTGGTTCACCCCCATGTGGAAGCAGTTGGGGAAGCCGTGGCTCATGAATCCGTGCAGCGTCTTCGCCCCGCCATGCCAGTGCTCGGTCAGCGTGCGGCCGCCGCGGCCGGTCACCTCGAAGCCCGCGCGTCGGGTGTAGTCGGTGCCGACCTCGAACCCGGTGGCGAAGATGATGCAGTCGACCTCGTATTCGACGCCGTTGGCGACAAGGCCCTTCTCCGTGATTCGCTCGACGCCCTTCCCGCCGGTGTCGACCAGGGTGACGTTCGGGCGATTGAAGGTGGGCAGGTAGTCGTCGTTGAAAGTCGGCCGCTTGCAGAATTGCCGGTACCAGGGCTTGAGCGCCTCGGCGGTCGCTTCGTCCTCGACCGCCGAATCCACCCGCGCGCGGATCGAGTTCATCTTCCGGAAGTCGGCGAACTCCATGGCTTCGGCGACTTCTTCCATGGTCATCGGCTTGTCGCCGCGCACGGCCGCAACCGACATCAGGCTGCGGATGATGTCGGTCCAGCCGTCGCTGACCAGGTCTTCGTCCTGCACGCCGCCCGAGACCAGCGTGTTGAAGTTCTCCATCCGCGCCTTCTGCCAGCCGGGCTGGAGGGCCGCCGCCCAGTCCGGGTCGGTCGGCCGGTTGCCGCGCAGGTCGACCGACGAGGGCGTACGCTGGAAGACGTACAGGTGCTGGGCGTGCCTGCCGAGGTGCGGCACGCACTGGATGGCGGTGGCGCCCGTTCCGATGACCGCCACCCGTTTGTCTGCGAGCTTGGTCAGGTTCCCTTCGGAGTCGCCGCCAGTGTAGCCGTAGTCCCACCGCGAGGTGTGGAAACTGTGCCCCTTGTAGCTGTCGATGCCGGGGATGCCCGGCAGCTTGGGGCGGTTGAGCGGCCCGTTCGACATCACGACGTGCCGCGCCCTGATCTTGTCGTCACGGCTGGTCTCGACCAGCCAGCGGTTCTCGCCCTCGAGCCAGGTCAGCGCCCGGATCTCGGTCTGGAAAAGGGCGTCCTTGTAGAGATCGAAGTGCTCGCCGATACGCCGCGAGTGTTCGCGGATCTCCTTGGCGAAACTGTATTTTTCCCTCGGGACGTAACCCGTCTCTTCCAGGAGCGGCAGGTAGATGTAGCTCTCGATGTCGCATTGCGCGCCGGGATATCGGTTCCAGTACCAGGTGCCGCCGAAGTCGCCGCCTTTCTCGACGATGCGGATCGTCTCGACGCCGGCCTCGCGCAGTCTGGCGGCGGCGAGCAGACCGCCGAAGCCGCCGCCGATCACCAAGGCGTCGATCTCGTCGCAAACCGGCGCGCGGCTGAAGCCGGGCTCGACGTACGGGTCGTCGATGTAGTGCCGGAAGTCGCCCTTGACCTCGGTCCACTGCTCGTTCGCATCCGCGCGCAGGCGCTTGTCGCGCTCGGCGCGATACTTCGCGCGCAACGCGTCGGGGTCGAAATCGAGGGGCGGCTCCGCGCGCTGCGCGGGCTCAAGCGTGTCGAGGCTCATGTCGCTCTCCGGCCGGATGGGGCGGCCAAGTGAACGTCAATCACCTGTCGGGCGCAAGCCCGCGCTATCGCCGACGCCCGTTTGGTTCAGGCCAGCACTCCGCACGCGATGCGCGCGCCGCCGCCGCCGAGCGGCTTGGGCGAGTCCGAATAGTTGTCGCCGCCGGCGTGGATGATCAGGCTGCGGTTCTTAAGGCCGAGGACGTCGTGGATCTGCGGCGCAAGCAGCGTCTCGTGGTCGCCGCCGTCAGCGCTGACCGTGAGGTATGGCAGGTCGCCCAGGTGGCCGAAGCCGAAGGGCCCCTCGTGGCTCATGTTGTGCCCTGGGTCGAAGTGGCCGCCGGCGGCGCCGGCGTCGGCCATGGCGCCGTTCACCATCCCTGGGGCGCACGACGGATTGGTATGCACATGAAAGCCGTGCTGGCCGGGCGGAAGCCCGTGCAAGTTCACGCTGATCCGCGCGCCTTCGTAGGAGTCGCTGATCGTCACGGTGCCGACATCGGCGCCGGGACCGTCAGGCGTGGCGAGCTGCATGCGAGCGTGGAGCACGTTGGCCGCTGCTGTCGACCCGCCTGCCAGTGCGGCAAGCGCGGCCGTGGCGATGAGAGCTGTACGGAGCATCATTGTCGTTGCGTCTCCCCTGCTGAACGGCCGCCGAACAGGCTCGACCGTCGCGGGCATTCGCAACCGCAGCGCGCTGTGCGGCAAATTAATTCGCTGTAAGATCAGGCATCCATCAGGGATCGATCGGCTGTTGGCTGCCCCGGATGCCGCGTGTCGCTCTCGAGCACGAACAGCGGCCGGCCCTTCACCTCCACCAGGACGCGTCCGAGGTATTCGCCGATCACGCCCAGGAAGATCAGCTGGGCGGCGCCGATCATCGAGATCAGCACCGCGAGCGTTGGATAGCCGGCCGGGCGATGGCCCCAGTACAGCGTCTCGAACACCGTCCACAGGCCGTAGCCGCCGGCGAAGATCGCCAGCAGGACCCCGACCCAGACCGAAAGCCTGAGGGGCGCAACCGAAAAGGCAGTGACCCCCTCCAGCGCCAGCACGCTGAGCTTGAGCGGCGAGTAGTGCGTCTTGCCGGCAGCGCGGGGGGGCGCAACGAATGAGATCCCTTTCTGGCGAAAGCCGATCCAGCCGTAGAGGCCCTTCATCAGCCGCTGCCGCTCGCCGAACATGCGCAGCGCCTGGTATGCGCGCCGCGTCATCAGCCGGAAATCGCCGGCGTCGGGCGTGATGTCGACCTCCGAGGTCGCGTTGATCACGCGGTAGAAGCCGTGGCGAAGCAGCCGCACCCACCAGGCGAGCTGCCGGTCGGGCGCCTGGTAGGCGAACACCACGTCGTAGCCTTCCTCGAGCCAACCGGCGAGGAACGCATCGATCAGCTCGAGCGGGTGCTGCAAATCCGCATCCAGCATGACGACAGCGTCGGCATCCGCCGCAGAGAGGCCGGCGGTGAGCGCCACCTCCTTGCCGAAGTTGCGGCTAAGACGCAGCAGGCGAAGGTCGAAGCCGAGGCGCTCGCCCTCGGCCAGCCTTGTCAGTACGGCGCCGCCGTCGTCGCTCGAGCCGTCATCGACGAAGATCGCGTCGATGATGAGCCCGCGCGCGGGCTGCGCTGCGCGCGCGAAGGCGTCGATCGCCCGAACGAGGCTGGGGAGCGCCTCGGCTTCGTTGAAGAACGGGACGACGAGGCTGAGCGTCCTGCGGCCGGGGGCCTCGCTCAGCGGGACGACCCGCGCCTGTGCGCTCTGCGGCATGCAAACGCGAGGCTACCCGAATTTGCCCTGATGCACGACTTTTCGGGCGCGTCCGGCGCGGCTCATCCCGCGCGCGACGCCGCCGCCAGCACGTCGGCGATCGAGCCTTCGGCGGGGACGCCGAGTACGTGGTGGCTGTGCCACAGAGCGTAGAAGACCAGGCTCCAGGCGGCCTGGCCGTTGTTGGCCGCGTCCGCGATCGCCGCGCGAACGGCGTCTCCAGGCAGGAACTCGGCGACGCCCGGCTGAGCAGCGACGGCGGGCGCCAGCTGGGCGGCGCGCGCGGCGATCCAGCCGCCCACCGGCGGGTTGAATCCCTTCTTGCGCGCGAAGGGCTCGGCGGCGGGCACGTTTCTCGCCAGCCACTCGCGCAGCAGCCACTTCCCGAACCGGCCTCTCACCTTCGCGCGGTCGGGCAGCCGAAAGGCGAATTCGGCGACAACCGGGTCGAGATAGGGGGTGCGGCCCTCGAGGCTGTGCGCCATCAGACAGCGGTCGAGCTTGACGAGGAGATCGTTGGGCAGCCACTCGGCGCAGTCGATCGCCTGCAGCCGCTGCATGGTGGTGCGCGCGCGATCGCGCTCGCCGGCCTCGGCGAACGCCAGGCCGTCACGCCACCCTTTGAGCGCTGGCGCCGCTGCCAGCGCTCCGCGGAACACCCCGCGGGTGCGCGAGCGCCCAGCCAGCGCGCCCAGTAGACCCGCTCGCCGGTAGCGGCTGTAGCCTCCGAACATCTCGTCGGCCCCCTCCCCGCTCAGCACGACGGTCATGCCCCCGCGAGCGGCGCGCGCCAGCAGCCAGGTCGGCAAAGCGGCGGCGTCGGTGGTGGGATCGTCGAGGCAGGCAGCGACCTGGGGCGCGCAGGTCCAGAAGTCGCTTTCCGTCACCTCCACGACGTGGTGCTCCGCCCCGACCGCGCCGGCGACCCGGGCGGCGAGCTCCGTCTCGTCCGCGCCGCCGCTCGCGGCAAAGCCGGCGGTCAGTGCGTAGACCGGCTGGTCCGTGAGCCGGGCCATGAGCGCGACGAGCGCCGAAGAATCGATGCCGCCGGAAAGGAAGAGCCCGTACGGCACGTCCGAGCGCAGGTGGTGCGCCACCGTGTCGACCAGGACCGCATCCAGCCGCTTCAGCAGTGTCTCGTCATCGCCGCCGATCCGCTCGCCCAGGGGAAGCGCCCGGCTGCGCCGCCGCCCGCAGATTTCGCCGTGTTCGATGATGAGCAGCTCGCCGGGCAGAACCCGACGAATGCCGTCGATGATGGTTTGCGGCCCGGTGGTGAACTTCAGCTGCGCGAGCTCGGCGCGGGCGGCGGGACGCAGGCGAACGGTAGCGAGCCCGGCCGCGATCAGCGCCGCCGCCTCCGACGCGAACGCCAGATAGGCGTCGGTCTCGACGAGGTAGAGCTGCTTGATGCCGAAAGGATCGCGCGCGAGCACGAGCCTGCCCGCTTCCGGGTCGTGCAGCGCAAGCGCGTACATGCCGCGCAAACTCTCA
>DATGIN010000169.1:0-4586 GCA_035295705.1 Caulobacteraceae bacterium | reverse complement strand
CTCGAGGAGCGGGACGATGAAAGCGGCGGTCTATTACGAAAACGGCGGCCCGGAGGTGCTCAAGTACGAGGACGTGCCGGATCCGACCCTGCATCCGAAGGGCGTGATCGTCCGCGTAGAGGCGGTCTCGATCGAGGGCGGCGATACGCTCAACCGGGCGCGCGGCGCGCTCGCGACCCGGCCCCACGTGGTCGGCTACCAGGCGGCGGGCGAGATCGTCGCGGTGGGCGAGGACGTCACGAACCTGAGGGTCGGCCAGAAGGTGGCGACCTCCGGCGCGTTCGGCTCGCACGCCGAATTGCGGTCGGTTCCGGCGCGCTCCTGCTGGCCGCTGCCGGAGGGCTTCGACGTCAAGCTCGCCGCTCCCATTCCGGTCACCTTCGGCACCGCCGACGAGTGCCTGTTCGAGTTCGGCCGCCTCCAGGCTGGC
Organism: Caulobacteraceae bacterium; assembly: GCA_035295705.1. Taxonomy (GTDB): domain Bacteria; phylum Pseudomonadota; class Alphaproteobacteria; order Caulobacterales; family Caulobacteraceae; genus Poindextera. The sequence continues at coordinate 4,156 of DATGIN010000169.1, read as the reverse complement.
GAGACGGTCCTGGTGCAGGCCGGCGCGAGCGGCGTGGGGGTGGCGGCCATACAGCTGGCCAAGAAGGCGGGCGCGACGGTTCTCGCCACCGCCTCCTCGGATGCGCGGCTGGAAGCGCTGAAGCCGCTCGGGCTCGACCACGGCATCAACTACAAGACCGACGACGCCGTCCGCGCCGTGATGCGACTCACCGACAACAAGGGCGTGAACCTGGTCGTCGATTCGGTCGGGGGCTCGACGCTGCAGGGCAGCATCAACGCCCTCGCCTACCGCGGCCGGGTCTCCATGGTTGGCGCGGCCGGCCGCGAGCCGATGGTGGTCGACGTCGGCTCGATGATGGGCGGCAACCGGACCCTGTCCGGGGTCTTCCTGGGCGCCGAGATCGGCACGGACCGTGTCTACAACATGATTCAGCGCCACATCGACGCGGCGGCGCGCGGCGACCTGAAGGTCGTGATCGACAAGACGTTCCCGCTCTCGCAAGCGGCCGAGGCGCACGCTTACATCGAGAGCCGCCAGGCTGTCGGACGCGTGCTGCTGATCCCCTGATGCGGCGTTAACGGTTGATTAACCATAACAGCAGAGCCTCGCGGTCGTCTTCCTGAAGACACCCCACCATTACCCACTTGCGAGCCCGGCTCCGGCCGGGCTCTTTTTCTTGCAAGCCCGTCAACTTGATCGCGTAGGCGAGCGCGCGTAATAGCCCCGTCCTTCGGCGCATTCCCCGGTAGCTCAGCTGGTAGAGCAGTCGGCTGTTAACCGACTTGTCGCAGGTTCGAGTCCTGCCCGGGGAGCCAGCCTCACGGTATCCGGCTCACGGGACGCGCCCACGCCAGTGGGCGTCGCGCGGTCGTCAGCGGCGGACCTGGCGAAGCTTGCGAAGGGAGTCCGACAGCTGCGGCTCGCGCTGGAGCATCTGTTCCAGATGCTGGGCGGCAAGGGTTTCCAGTCGCCGCCCGCCTTCGCCGGTCAGCGCGACGTGCACGCTCCGCCGATCGGTGGTCGAGGGGCGGCGCTCGACGAGACCGGCTTTGGCCATGCGGTCCACGAGCTGGACCGCCGCATGGTGGGTCAGCAGCAGCTGTTCGGACAGCTCCTTCATGTTCATCGGTTCGCCGTCTCGGGCGGCGATCGACAGCATCGCCTGATACTGTTGGGGCGTGACGCCGCTTCTGCGGCTGATCACCTCGCTCGCGGCCAAAAACTGCCGCAGGGCAAAGCGGAATCCCGCAAGGCCCTTCAACTGTTCCGCGTCAAGACTCATCGCCACGACCCTATTGCAAAAGCCTTAGCAACATCACCCGAATTGTTGCCGTATCGACATGATATCCTGTCGTGACTCGCGCAGGCGGCAATGGCCGCAAACGCCGAACGCTCTTCGCTTCCGCCGGGGCGCCGGGCTATGACCGAGGGATGACCAGCGCCCTTGCGCCCAGCTTCTCCAGTATCAGCATCGAGGTCGGCCGCCCGCCCCAGCGGCTGGTCATGGCAGGCCTCGCCAACTATGCGCCGGGCGCGAGGCCGGACTTGATCTGGCTGCACGCGAACGGCTTCAACGCGCGCACCTACCTGAACACGCTGGGGCCGCTGGCCGACCGCATGGCCATCCTGATCGCAGATCAGCGCGGTCACGGCGCGACGCCGCAACAGAGCGCGATCGAGGAGAAGACCGACGCGCTCGACATGCGGGACGACCTGCTGGGCCTGCTCGAGGCGATTGGACCCGGCGCGCCGGTGGTCCTTGGCGGTCATTCGATGGGTGGGTGCGTCTCGCTGCTGGCCGCCGCAGAGGCACCAGCCCAGGTGCGGGCGCTGGCGCTGTTCGATCCGGTGATCCTCAGCCGAGCAGCGACCGCGGCCGCCATCGAGCGCCGGGGCTTCGCGGAGTCGGAGGGCGGCTTGATCGGCAAGGCGCGCTCGCGCCGCCGTCACTTCCCGTCGCGCGAAGCGGCCTTCGAGACCTATCGCCAGCGGTCCGCATTCAAGACCTGGCCGCAGGCGGCGCTTCGCGACTACGTCCAGGCCGGCTTCCGCGACCTCGCGGACGGAACCGTCGAGCTCGCCTGTGCGCCCGAGTGGGAGGCCGCGGTCTTTGCCGCCCACGCGCACGACATCTGGGCTGCGATGGCGCGGGTCGAGGCGCCCGTCCACATCTGGCGGGCGGAGGAAGGCTCTACCTGCTCGATCGAGACCGCAGACGCCTTCCCGCGCCCCAGCGGCCAGGTGAGCGTCGTCACCGTCCCGGGCTCGACCCACTTCCTGCCGATCGAGCGGCCCGAGGTGGTGCAGCAGGCGCTGCGCCGGCTGATCGAAGCCTGAATCGGGGGAGCCGGTCGCTTGCGCCACCGGCGCACCTAGCGCGCGGTCAGCTCAAGGCAAGCCGGCGGGCCCCTCCGCGCGGAGCAGGTAGCGCTGGAGCTTGCCGGTTGCGGTCTTGGGGAGCTCGGCCCGGAACTCGATCCAGCGCGGGTAGCAGTGCGGCGCCAGCCGCCCCTTCACGTGCGCCTGAAGAGCCGCCGCGAGCGCCGGCGAGGCGGCCGCCGCGTCGCGGCAAACGACGAATGCTTTGGGCTTGGTGAGGCCGTTCTCGTCTGCACAGCCGATCACGGCCGCCTCCAGAACATCGGGATGCGCCGCCAGCGCCTCCTCGACCGCGAACGGCGAGACGTACTGGCCGCTCACCTTCAGCATGTCGTCGGATCGGCCGGCGTAGCGGTGCCAGCCTTCTGCGTCCCGCACGTATTTGTCGCCGGTGCGCGTCCACGGCCCGAGGAAGGTCTCGCGGCTCTTCGGGCGGTTGTTCCAGTAGCCGAGCGCGGCGGTCGGACCGCGCACGTGCAGATCGCCCAGCTGGCCGTCGGCGCAGTCGCTTCCGTCCTCGGCCACGATGCGCAGATCGTATCCCGGCACAGGCTTGCCGGTTACGCCGTAGCGCACCGCGCCTGGCCGCTGCGAAATGAAGATGTGCAGCATCTCGGTCGAGCCCAGGCCGTCCAGGATCTCGACACCGAACCGGGCGGTGAACGCCTCGCCGATCGAAGCGGGCAGCGCCTCCCCGGCCGAGGTCGCGATGCGCAGCGCCGGGAGGCGCTCCGGCGTCCCGGGGTCGGCGAGCATGGCGGCGAAGAAGGTGGGCGCGGCTTGCAGCACCGTAACGCCGTGCTCGAGCATCAGCTTGGATACGACCGCAGGCGTCGGGCGCTCGCGGAGCAAAACCGTCTTCGCGCCCACCGAGAGCGGGAAGGTAAGCCCGTTGCCCAGTCCGTAGGCGAAGTAGAGCTTGGCCACGGACAGGACGACGTCGTCCTCGCGCAGGCCGAGCACGCCGCGGGCGTAGAGATCGGCGGTCAGCCGCGGCGAAGCGTGCGCATGGATGGCGGCCTTCGGACGCCCCGTCGAGCCCGACGTGTAGAGCCAGAACGCCGGCTCGTCCCGGCAGGTCTCCGCGGGCTCCCGGCGAGGCGTGGCGGCGTCGAGACGCGCCTCCAACCTGCCCTCGCCATCCCCTGCGACAATGACGATCGGGCCGCCGCCGGCGGCCTCGTACAGTGTTGGCGCCAGGGCTTCCGACACGAAAACGGCCCGCGCGCGGCTGTCGGCCAGCGCGTAGGCGTAGTCGTCAGCCTTCAGCAGCGTGTTGACCGGCACGGGGACGACGCCGGCTTTGATGGCGCCGAGAAACGCGGTCGGGAAGTCCGCCGAATCCTGCAGGCAGAGCAGCACGCGCTGCTCGCGCTCGACGCCGAGCTCGGTCAGCAGGCCGGCGAACCGATCGACGCGTTCGGCGATTTCGCCGTAGGTCCATGCGCCGCGGTCGTCGAGATAGGCGACGCGGCGGGCGCTCGCGTCCGAGCCCGCGCCGGCGAGCAGGTCGGCCGCGGCGTTGAACGCCACCGGCAGATCCTCGAGCGCGCGCGCGAGCGGCATCCTTGCGTCAGGCCAGCCGGACATATTCGTAGTCGAGGGGCTGGCCGTTGATGCCCCTGTCGGGCGGCGCGAGCCAGGCCGCAACCTTGCCGGGCTCGGTGACCGGCCGCATCAAGCTATGGACAAAGGCGCGGTCGGCCTCGCTCGGCAGCCACTCGCGGCAGCCGCGCTCGAACGCCTCGGCGCCGATGATCCGCCCGAGCGGGTCGGTCGGAACGCCGGCCCAGAA
>DATGIN010000168.1:0-4897 GCA_035295705.1 Caulobacteraceae bacterium | reverse complement strand
GAGCCGGGCGGCGAGGTCGGGGCGGTCGTTCAGGATCACCGCGACCCCCTTCGCCTCGGCGATCGGCGCAAGGATGCGGCAGGCGCGGACGATCAGCGCATCGGCCGCCGGCTTCAGCCTGATCTGCAGCGCGGCGACGTCGCCGGCGTCCAGCGCGGCCTCCAGCACCCTCGCGAACGCGTCGAGATCCTCAATCGCCGGCGGCGTGATCAGATAGAGGCGGCAGCTGGGCACGGGAAACCTAGGCCGCGGCGCTGTTGAGATCCTCCCCCGGAGGGGGAGGGGGACCATGCGAAGCATGGTGGAGGGGGTCCGCCGACAAGCGCGGCCGGTCGCATGCACGTCTGCTCGTGCGATGCCTGAAACGCGCGTTGGCGGCCCCGTTCCCCCTCCACCGCGGTCCCCGCGGTCCCCCTCCCCCTACGGGGGAGGATTTCGGGACGCTCACCCGGCTGGCGCCAAGATCCTCCCTTGCGCGGGAGGATCGCGGTGAGCGACCGGACTTGCGGTCAGGCAGCCGCCTTCTCCTGGGCTTCGTCCCAGCGGCCGAAGGTGGCGAGGCTGTTCATGCGGGCGCGATGCGCGAAGGCGCGCTGCGCCGCCGCCGTGTTCTCGGGGCGCCCCGCCCACACCGTCTGCGGCGCATGCTGCAGCGCGCGGCCGTAGGAAAAGGTGAGCTTCCAGGGCAGCGGACCGAGGCGGTTCATGGCGTTCAGGTGCGCGGTCGCCGCCTCGTCGCTCTGGCCGCCGGAGAGGAAGGCGATGCCAGGCACGGCGGCAGGCGCGCAAGCCTTGAGCGTGGCGACGGTGCGCCGGGCGACCTCCTCGACCGAAGCCTGGGTCGGGCAGTCCTGGCCGGAGACGACCATGTTCGGCTTCAGCACGATGCCTTCCAGCGCCACCCGCTGCTCGAACAGCTCGGCGAACACGGCGTGCAGCACAAGGCGCGTGGCCGCTTCGCAGGCCTCGACCGTGTGGTCGCCGTCCATCAGGACTTCCGGCTCGACGATGGGGACAAGGCCCACCTCCTGGCAGATGGCGGCGTAACGGGCGAGCAGCATGGCGTTGGCCTTGACCGCCCCCCAGCTCGGCTTGCCGCCGCCGATGAAGAGGGTGGCCCGCCACTTCGCGAAGCGTGCGCCGCGCTCGCGGTCCTTGGCCAGCTGGTCGCCCAGGCCATCGAGGCCCTCGGTCAGGGTCTCGCCGGGGAAGAGCGCCATGGGCTTGGCGCCCGCGTCGCACTTGATGCCGGGGACGGCGCCGGCCCGCGTGATCAGCTCGACGAGCGGCGTTCCGTCGGCGGCGTCCTGGTAGAGCGTCTCGCGGAAGAGGATGACGCCGGAAACGTGCTTCATCCCCTCGCCGGCGCGGAAAAGCAGCTCGCGATAGTCGCGGCGGTTCTTCTCGGTGTTCTCCACTCCGATCGCGTCGAACCGCTTCTGAATCGTACCGGTGGATTCGTCGGCCGCCAGGATGCCCTTTCCCGGCTCCACCATCTGGTTCGCGACGGCGTTCAGCGCCTGCAGGTCCATCGTGCGTTGCACCCCTTCAACGTTCCAACGCCGCCACGCCCGGCAGCGTCTTTCCTTCCATCCACTCAAGAAACGCGCCACCGGCCGACGACACGAAGGTGAAGTCGCCGGTCACGCCAGCTGCGCTCATGGCCGAAAGCGTATCACCACCGCCGGCCACCGCCACCAGCTTGCCGGCCTTGGCCAGGCGCGCGGCGTGCCGCGCCGCCTCCACCGTGCCGCGATCGAACGGCGGCACTTCGAAGACGCCCAGCGGGCCGTTCCAGACCAGCGTCTTCGAGGCGTCCATGGCGCTGGCGAGCCGCTCCACGGTCTTCGGACCCGCATCCAGGATGCGCTCGTGGTCGTCGAGCTCGCCCAGGCCCCGCACGCGCGCCGCGGCGCCCGGCTGCGGCTGCTCGGCGACGACGATGTCGATCGGCAACAAGAGCTCGCAGTGGTTCTTGCCGGCGGCGCGTACGATGCCGCGCGCTTCCTCGGCGAGGTCCTTCTCGCAGTAGGAGGCGCCCACTTCCCACCCCTGCGCGTAGAGGAAGGTGTTGGCCATGCCGCCGCCGATGGCGAGCTTGTCGAGCTTGCCGACCAGGTGGTTCAAGAGATCGATCTTGGTCGACACTTTCGAGCCGCCGACGATGCCCATCACCGGCCGGTCGGGATGGCCGAGCGCGCGGTCGAGCGCGGCGAGCTCGCGGCGCATGTCCTCGCCGGCGTAGGCGGGCAAGAGGTGGGCGAGCGCGTCGATGGAGGCGTGCGCCCGGTGGGAGGCGGAGAAGGCGTCGTTGACGTAGATGTCGCCCAACGCCGCCAGCTGCTTGGCGAACGCCGGGTCGTCCGCCTCTTCGCCCGCGTGGTAGCGGAGGTTCTCCAGCAGCAGGACCCCGCCGGGCTTGAGGAATCCCTCCGCCCGCTCGGCGGCCTCGCCTACGCAGTCGTCCGCCCAGGCGACCTCGGTCCCGAGCAGCTTCGAGAGCGGTTCGACCACGGGTTTCAGGCTCATCGAGGGCACGCGCTTGCCCTTCGGCCGGTCGAAGTGGCTGATCAGGATGGTCTTCGCGCCGCCTTTGCGCAGCAGCGCAATGGTCGGCAGCGCGCAGCGGAGCCGCGTGTCGTCCGTGATCTTCCCGTCGTGCATGGGGACGTTGAAGTCCACCCGCACCAGCGCCCGCTTTCCCTTCAGATCGACCTGGTCGAGGGTCCGAAACGCCATCAGCGCACGCCCCGTGCCGATCCCCCCGGACGGGGAAGGGGACCATCCGCGGGCAGGGGGTCCGCCAATAGCCGCGGCCGGTCGCCTGCACGTTTGCTCGCGCGACGCCGGAAACGGGCGTTGGCGGCCCCGCTCGACCGCGTTTCCCACGGTCCCCCTCCCCCGCGGGAGAGGATCGAACCCGCAGCACCGGCCACCGGCTAGCCCAGCTTGCCGAGCTCGAGGGCGATGTCGGCCATGCGGGTCGAGAAGCCCCACTCGTTGTCGTACCAGGAGAGCACGCGGCCCAGTCGGCCGGCGACGACCTGGGTGTGGTTCAGGGCGACTGTGGCCGAGGCGGCGATGTGGTTGAAGTCGATCGAGACCAGCGGCTCACTGCTCACCGCCAGCACGCCGCGCAAGGGGCCCTCGGCGGCGGCCTTCTCGAACGCGGCGTTGATGGCGGCCTTGTCGAGCTCGCCGCCGGAGCTGAACACCAGGTCCACCACCGAGACGTTGGCGGTCGGCACCCGCATGGCCGATCCGTCCAGCTTGCCGCTGAGCTCGGGGATGACGAGGTCGAGGGCCTTGGCGGCGCCGGTCGAGGTCGGGATGATCGACAGGCCCGCGGCGCGGCCGCGCTGCAGGTCGTGGTGCAGCGTGTCCTGGGTGACCTGGTCGCCGGTGTAGGCGTGCACGGTGGTCATGTAGCCGCGCTCGATCCCGAACGCGTCCACCAGCACCTTGGCCGTCGCGGCCAGGCAGTTGGTGGTGCAGGAGCCGTTCGACACCACCCGGTCGTCCGCTGTCAGCTGGTGGTGATTGACGCCGAAGACGACCGTGCGGTCGGCGCCGTCGCACGGCGCGGAGACCAGCACCCGCTTGGCGCCGGCCGCCAGGTGCGCGCTCGCCTTGTCCTTCGAGGTGAAGAGGCCGGTGCACTCCAGCGCGACATCGACGCCGAGATCCTTGTGCGGCAGCTGGCCGGGGTCGCGGAGGGCGGTGACCTTGATCGGCCCCAGCCCCACGTCGATGGTGTCGCCGGCGACCTCGACCAGGCCCGGGAAGCGGCCGTGCACGCTGTCGTAGCGCAGTAGATGCGCGTTGGTCTCCACCGGGCCGAGGTCGTTGATCGCCACCACCTCGATGTCGCGGCGGGCGAACTCGACGATCGAGCGCAGGACGAGGCGGCCGATGCGGCCAAAGCCATTGATGGCGACGCGCACGGTCATCGCGCTGTTGATTCCTCCGGCGGTGAAGCTTTGGCGGGCGGTTTTGCGGTTGAGCCGCGCCAAGTCAACCCCGAGGCCCCGGGGAGGGTTGCGCCCCTTTGCACGCGCCAGGCGAGCCGCCAAATAGTGCCTGAGGCTGCTGCGGATCAGCGAAGGGCGCGCGAGATGAACGAGGCGACGAGGCCGATCGACGAGATCGCCAGCTACCACGCCCACGTCTACTACGATCCGGCCTCGACGCGGGCGGTCGCCGAGCAGCTTCGCGAGCGGATCGGCGAGCGCTTCAAGGTGCGGCTCGGCCGCTGGCACGACGTGCGCGTGGGGCCGCACGACCAGGCGATGTATCAGGTCGCCTTCGAGCCCGAGGTGTTCGAAACCCTGGTGCCGTTCCTGATGCTGAACCACGGGGACCTCAGCATCCTCATCCACCCGAACACCACCAACCCCCGCCGCGACCACCTCAGCGATGCGCTGTGGATCGGACCGCGGCTTGCGGTGCACGGCGAGGTGCTGCCCGAAGAGAGCAAGGCCGACGCCGCCGGCGAGCCGAACACGACTCCGAGCCTGGCGCCCTGAGAGGCTATTCCGCGACCGGCTTTACCTTCGAAGCGATGTCGCGCGCGCGGGCGCGGGCCTGGTCCACGTCCTGGCCGCGGGCCAGCGCCACGCCCATGCGCCGCCGCTCGTAGGATTCAGGCTTGCCGAACAGGCGCAGCTCCGCCGTCGGCACGCCGAGCGCCTCGCCGACGCCGTCGAAGACGAGCCCCTTCGCATCCATGCCGCCATAGATCACCGCGCTCGCGCCCGGTCCGCGCAGAGAGACATCGACCGGCAGGCCGAGGATGGCGCGGGCGTGCAGCGCGAACTCGCTGAGCTGCTGCGAGACGAGCGTCACCAGCCCCGTGTCGTGCGGTCGCGGGCTCACTTCGGAGAACCACACCTCGTCG
>DATGIN010000167.1:0-4073 GCA_035295705.1 Caulobacteraceae bacterium | reverse complement strand
GAAGGGTTCGCCCGCGGCGACCAGGCGCGCGTGCCCTACCTCGCCGGCGGCAACAGCTACGAGGCCAGCCTGTTCCCGGATGTCGCCAGCCATCCGGAGGCGGTGCTGGACCGCCTGGGGGCCGCCAAGGACGCGGCCGTGGCCCCCTACGGCGGCGGCGACCCCGCCCGCGCCGTGGCGGCCCTGACCACGCTGAGGACGGTCATCGAGCCCGACCGGTACCTGGCGCGGCAGAACGCCAAGCGCGGGATCCCCGCCTACCTCTACTACTTCAGCTACCTTCCCGACGCCCAGCGCGCGACGGCGATGGGGGTCCGCCACGGCGGCGAGATCGGCTACGTGTTCGACACGCTGCCGAAGACCGACGTCAGCTACGGCGCCTTCCACATGCCGGCCGCCACCCCGGCTGACGAGGCGATCGCCAAGGCCATGCACGCCTATATCGTCGCGTTCGGCAAGACCGGTCGTCCGGACGCCGCCGGGGGGCCGCGTTGGCCGCGGGCCGAGCCGGGCGACGTCGTGATGGAGTTCGGGGACGACGGCCCGCAAGTGCGGCCCGACTTCGATCGCGCCAAGCTCGACCCGCTGAGCGCCCGGGCGGAAGCCGGCCGCTGACCGGTCAGTGGCAGTTCTTCCGCTCGGCCAGCCCGATCAGGCGCGCCTGGCGCGGATTGGCCTGGATCTGGGCTGCGATGTCTGACGTCTCGGCCACTGCGGCGCTCGTCAGCCGCTGTTGCGCGGGCAGCAACTCCTGTTTGGCGCGCGCGTTGAGCGCGGTCTGATCGGCGACGCTCTGCGCCTGCGCGGCGGCAGCGGCGGCGCCGCCGAGCGGCGTATAGGCGGCCGCGGCGGCCGCGGCGTTGGTCACGGTCTCCTTCGCCGCCATGGCCTTCGCCTCGGTCTGGATCTCCGCGTTCTTGGCCTGGAAGTCCTGGGCGGCCGCCTGGCCTTTGGTGATCTCCTGCTTGTTGACGTTCAGGCCGCCGTTGGCGACGAACTCGGCCTTGATCTGCTCGCACGTCATGGCCTCGTCGCCGGGGCGCGCCGCCGATGAGTCCGTCGTGGCCGCCTGCATCTGCTGCTGCGCCTGCATCATCTGCAGGCACTGCTCGTAGCTCATCGGCGGATTCGGGAGCGATCGAAGCTGGGCGCAAGTGTCCGCCGGAGTGCCGGTGTTCTCCACCGCCCGCCCGCGCGGCCCCTGGGCGCCCGCCGGCCCGGCTGCGCAGAGTGTGATGACCGCCGCGGCGACGGCCGACAGCAAAGGCGCGCGCATGACGCCGCTCCGGTTCCTCGCTTTTCAGAAGTGAAACACGGTCCGGCCCGCCGACCAACGCAACCTCGTCAGGAGGGGCAGCGGCTTGCGCCTGGCGGGCGCCGCGACTAGGTTCCGCGCCTTCGCCTCCAAGGCCAGCGCGCGCCCGTAGCTCAGCTGGATAGAGCACCAGACTACGAATCTGGGGGTCGGGCGTTCGAATCGCTCCGGGCGCGCCAACCTGGAAAAGCTGCCTGCTTCTTTGATCTGACAGGCGCCTGATCGACGTCACGGCACGGCGCTGCACTCCGTCGATCACCGGCGGGATCAGGCTAAAGCTTTGCTCCAGCGCTCTCGCCACCGAGGCCAAGCGTCGGCGCCGCCGCGCCGCTGCGAGCGGGGGCGGTGCGCCTGAAGGTAGCAGGCTCGTGCGTGGACCCGCCGCGAGCCATCATCTAGCCTGTTCGTGGGCGGTGGGGGCCAGCACGCAGCCCATCAGGAGTGGCTCAATGACCGGCACGACGGCTTCGTTTATTGCGGCGGGCACTAGGATCAACGGCGGCGTGACCGGCGACTGCCCGCTGCAGGTGGACGGCGTCGTCCACGGCGACGTCGAGGTGCCGTACCTGTCCGTGGGCCAGAGCGGCAAGGTCGAGGGCGCGAGCAAGGCCGAGTCGGTGGAAGTGCGCGGCCGCGTCCTCGGGTCGATATCGGCCAAGCAGGTCACGCTGCTCACCGGCTGCAACGTGGAGGGCGACATCTCGCACGAGCAGCTCATCATCGAGCCGGGCGCCGTCTTCGAGGGCCGCAGCCTGCGGCTGGGGCAGCCGGCGCCGGCGCTGGTCTTCCGCGCGCGGAGCGAAGCCACCGCATAGAGTCCGCCGGAAGGCGGCCGCATCGCCGCCCGAACCCCTGCCGGCGGCAACCTTGGCGATGCGCCCGCTCCCCAGCTATCGTGTCGTCTCCTCTGGACGACGGAAACGGGGATGTCGGGGGTCTTTCTGTCCTATTCGCGCGCTGACCGGGTGCTCGCCGGCCAGATCGTTCGCGGCCTTCGCGCGCTCGGCGCCGAGGTGTGGTGGGACGAGGACATGCGCGGCGTCGACTGGCAGGACGAGCTGGAGCGGCAGATCGGCGCCCTCGACGCGGTCATGGTCTTGTGGACCGCCCACTCGGTGGGGAGCATGCACGTCAAGGACGAGGCGCGCCTCGGACGCGACAACGGAAAGCTGGTCAACGTCATGGCCGGCGTGCCGAAGCCGCCGTTTCCTTTCGACTCCATCAATGGCCTGCCGCTGGACGGCTGGACCGGACGCGCGCCGCACGCCGGCTGGACGCGCGCGGTGGAGACGATCGAAGAGCTGGTCGTCCGATCCGGCGGCGTCGAGAAGGGCGCGTTCACAGCGGCGCTGGCCCGCCGCGACGCCGAGGTGCGGCGAAAAGAGGCTGGCGTGGAGCGGGCCAGGGATGCGTTCCAGGAAGCGCAAGGCCGCGCCGCCGAGGCGGCGGACGCCGCCGCCCGGGAGAACGCGGAGCTTGCGCACGCCGAGGAGGTCTACCGGCGCGTCGTCGACCTTGGCGCCGGGTCTGCGGTGTTGCGGTCGGCGCAAGACGACCTCGACAAGGCTCGCGCCGCCAAAGCCGAGGCGGACGCCGCCGAGCGCGCGGCGAACGGGCGGCTGAGCGCCGCCTCGCGCGGCCTGTCACGTGCGACCGCGGATCTGGAGAAGCTGTTCTCGGACACGCTCGACCCGCCGGCGCCGCCGCCGGAAAGCGAACAGGCGATGCCTGCTCCCAGCCCGGCCGCGGAGGCCGATCCTGCCCCGGCGCCGCCGCCGCACACAGCCGCCGCCAGCCCGGTGAGCGAACCCGTCGCTGCCGCGAAGCCGGAGCCGGCCCGCGCCGCCGCGCCGGCGGCGGCCGCCGCGAAGAGGTCGATCCCGGTGTGGGTCCAGGTCGCCGGTGCGGTCGTGGCGCTCGGCGGCGTCGCCGCTCTCGTTCTGAAGAGCACGTCCCCGGCCCCCGTCCCGCCGTCGGGTCCGGCGTCGGACGCCGCCAGCACCGCGGCGAGCGCGGCCGTTTCGGTCAGCGCGAGCCCGGCTTCAGCGGGCGCCGCCGCGCCGAGCGCCGCCGCCGCCGCGATCAGCGCCGGCGACGATGCCGCCCGGGCCGGAGATTCGAAGACGGCGTTCGCGGACTACCTCAAGGCCGCCAACCTTGGCGACGCCAAGGCCCAGGATGTCCTGTGCCGCTCGTACTATCAGGGCCCCTCCTTCGTCCCCAGCTTGGGCGTGTCCGTGAACTTCAACAACGCCGCCCATTGGTGCAGGCTGTCCGCCGCCCAGGGCTACGCCGACGCCGAGGGGATGATGGGCGTGTTCTACGAGGAAGGCGTCGGGGTCGGCGAGCCGCGCAACTTCACCAAGGCGCTGTACTGGTATCGGCTTGCGGCGGCGCAGGGGGACAAGTTCTCCCAGGGCGAGCTCGACAACATGTATAGGAATGGCCAGGGCGTGCCCAAGGGCACGCCTCCGCCTTACTAGGCGAGCCTGGGCCTCGTCCGTCTCGGGGCGCGGGGCGGCCGCAAGAGCGCGATCGAGGCGGCGGCGCTTGTAGAGCCGGGCGTTTCGTGGCGGAAGGTTCGCAAAAGGAAGATTGCAGGACATGAGCACAGAGGCGGGGATCGCAACGGCCACGGCGCCGGTGAACGGGCCGACGCGCCCGTACCGCTCGATGATCATGAACAGCGCCCGCTGGGACGGCTACCGGCCGCGGGCGGGCGACGTGATCGTCGCCACCTATCCGAAGTGCGGCACGA
>DATGIN010000166.1:0-4433 GCA_035295705.1 Caulobacteraceae bacterium | reverse complement strand
AGTTCCTCGTAGCCCTTGATGAAGATGGAGTAGCTGCGCTTGGGCTCTTCGAGGAGGCGGATCTCGGGGAAGCGCTTCATGATCTCTTCCCAGATGATGGTCAGTTGCAGTTCGGCCAGGCGATTGCCGACGCAACGGTGGATGCCGAAGCCGAACGACATGTGGTGGCGCGGCCGCTCGCGTTCGATGTCGTAGACATCGGGGTCGGCGATCACCGACGGATCGCGGTTGCCGGAGATGTACCACATGACCACTCGCTCGCCCTTCCTGATGGTCTTGCCGCCGATCTCGACGTCGCGATTGGCGATGCGGGTCATGTGGGCGAGCGGCGTCTGATAGCGGATGGTCTCGGAGACCATGTTGGTCACCAGGGCGGGGTTCGCGCGCAGCTTGGCGTACTGGTCCGGGAACCGGTTCAGCCAGTAGACGCTGCCGGAGATGGTGTTCCGGGTGGTGTCGTTGCCGCCGACGATCAGGAGGATGACTGTGCCCTGATACTGCTCCGCCGACATCTCGCGGGTGTCGGGGTGGTGGGTCATCATCGAGATGAGGTCGATGTCGGGCTCGGCGTCGAGGCGGGCGTCCCAAAGGCCGTGGAACGCGTCGAAGCACTCCTTGGCCGCCTCCGCCTTGTGCCGCCAGCTTTTCACGCCAGCGTGGCCCGGCGGCATGACGAACATGTCCGACCAGTAGGTCAGCTTGCGCCGCTGCTCGAACGGGAAGTCGAACAGGGTGGCCAGCGTCATGGCCGTGAGCTCTTTCGAGACCAGGTCGACCCAATCGAAGGGCTGGCCGATCGGCAACGAGTCGAGGATCAGCCCGGCGCGCTCGCGCACGATCGGCGACATCTTGGCGATGTTGGCCGGAGCGAGCGTCGGGCTGACGGCCTTGCGGTGAACCGAGTGCTCCGGCTCGTCCATGGTGATGAAGCCGGCGGCGCCGCGCCTGCGCTTGACCCCCAGTTCGGCCATGGCGGCGTCCTGCGCCTCCATGTTCGCCTTGATCGGCAGCGAGATGCCTTCGATCGCCGACGAGAACGCCTCGTGGTCGGTGTCGACCGCCATGATGTCGTCCCAGCGGGTGACCGACCAATAGGGGCCGAACTCCGAGTCAGGCGTGAAGTGGACCGGGTCTTCGGCGCGCAGCCGCGCGAACATCGGCAGGACCGCGTCTGCCTTGAAGCGGTCGAAGCGCGCCGGGTTCAGCTCCGGATGCGGCGCGAAGTCCTCCGCTGGCTCGGCTTTGACGGCGATGTTCATGGCTCGGGTCGTCCGCGTCGGTGGCCCCTTGAGCTTCCGCGCCCCAAGCGCGTCCGTCAACGGCCCCCCGGCGGCCCCTTGCGCCGCTCGGGGTGTGTTTGGGCGGCGGACCCTAGGTTCGGGCCGGAGTTTCGCGCTTCATTGCGCCGATGTCGTTGCCTTCGGGGTCGAGGAAGCGGATCAGGGTGCCGACGGTCGGGATGGCCGACTTCTGCATGATCATCTTGCCGCCGTTGGCCTCCACCGCTGCGATGATCGCGTCGAGGTCGGAGGCGGAGAAGGTGACCTCCACACCGGGCGTGACCGTTCGCTGGACGCGCCCGTGCATGATGCCCTGGACACCCTGCGGGGCGCCGTCGCCGGTGTCGATCAGATAGAAGCCCGGGGGCCCCCAAGGCTCGAAGCGCCAGCCGAACACCGCCTCGTAGAAGGCACGGGCGCGGTCGGGGTCTTCGGCGTGAATGGCGAACGAGGAGAGGTGGTTGGGCATGCGGTGTGACCCCGTTTTGTGACGCCCGAGGGTCTTACCGCCGCTGGCAACGGCGCCGCAATGCCGCTATTTCGACAATCGATGTTGCGAAAACGTCGATCTGCCGCCGACGAACCGTTCCTCCTGATTCGGTCGAGCCCGTCCGACTCGCCCACCGGGCGGCGCATCACCGGACACCGGCGCGAAGACTGGCACAACCTGATCTACGTTTTCGCGGGACTCCTAACCGCCGACACCGAGCGCGGCTCGTGGCTCGCACCGCCTACCTGGGCCTTCTGGGCGCCGGCTGGCGCCGTGCACGCGCTGCGTATTGTCTCCGCGAGCCGCTATTGCACGCTCTACGTTCGGCCGGATCCGGCGCACGACCTCCCCACGCAATGCTGCGCGCTCGCCGTCTCGCCCATGCTGCGCGAGCTCATCGCGCGCACGATCGAGGTGGGGATGCTCGACCAGCGCGATGCCGTCGAGGCCGCCATGGCCACTCTGATCCTGTCGGAGTTGAGCCGGGCCGGTCCGCCGCCGTTCACCTTGCCGCAGCCGGTCAGCGACCAGACTCGCCGGGCGGCGCAGCTACTGGCGAGCGACGCGCCGCCAACCCTCGCCGCAGTGGCCCGCGTGGTCGGCCTTGGCGCGCGGACGCTGGAGCGGCGCTTTCACGCGGAGACGGGGCTGACGCCCGGCCGGTGGCGCCAGCAGCGCAAGATGATGATCAGCCTGGAGCGGATCGCGTCGGGCGAGCCGGTAAAAGCAGCGGCCGCCGCGGCTGGGTTCGCTTCCGCCAGCGCCTATGTCGCCGCCTTCCGCAAGGTATTCGGCGCCACGCCGGCGCGCTACTTCGCAGCGCCTTGAAGGCGACAGACTCGACCGGCCGGGCTGACCGCGCTTAGCTCGAGGCCGAGAAATGGGAGGTCCAGGCCATGGGAACCGGGCTCTTCGGCGATCTTCTGGTGGTCGACTGCGCGAGCTACGTCGCCGGCCCGGCGGCGGCGACGATCATGTCGGATTTCGGCGCGCGGGTGATCAAGATCGAGCCGCCGGGAGAAGGCGACGCCTACCGCACGCTGATCAAGTACCGGGGCGTCGAGGATTGCATCGACTACTTCTGGGCCCTCGATTCCAGGAACAAGGAGAGCGTCGCGCTCGACCTGAAAGACCCCGAGGGCCGCGCCTTCCTCGACGTGCTGATCAAGAAGGCGGACGTCTTCATCACCAACTATCCGTTCCCCGTGCGCGAGCGCCTGAAGCTCCGCGCCGAGGACGTCATGCCGCTGAACAAGCGGCTGATCTACGCCTCGCTCAGCCCCTACGGAGAGGCGGGGCCGGAGCGCGACCGCACCGGGTTCGACGCAACCGCCTGGTGGGCGCGCTCCGGGCTGATGGACATGGTGCGCGCCACAGGCGACACCGAGCTCGCCATGAGCGTGCCCGGCATGGGGGACCATCCAACCTCGATGGCCATGTACGCCGCCATCGTCACCGCCCTCTATCGGCGCCAGCAGACCGGCGAGGGCTCGGAGGTGACCACCTCGCTGATGGCCAACGGGCTGTGGGCGAACGGCTGCCAGGTGCAGGCGGCGCTCTGCGACCTCGAGCTGGTCCCGCGCGCCGAGCGCGGCCAGCGCAACCCGCTGGTCGAGTTCTACACGACGTCCGATGGGCGCGAGTTCACGCTGGCGATGGTCAACATGGCGCGCGAGTGGCCGCTCTTGCTGCAGGCGGTCGGCAAGCCGGAGTGGGCCGACGACGAGCTGTTCTCCACGCCGCTCGCCCGCTTCCAGAACGGCGATTTGCTGGCGACGCTGCTCGGCGATGTCTTCGGTGGCGAGCCCTGGAGCCACTGGAGTCAACGGCTGAGCGAGGCCGGCCTCACCTTCGGCCTGGTTGGCCGCATCACCGACCACCCCAGCGACCCGCAGCTGGAGGCGAACGGCCTCCTACCCGAGTTCGCCGACGGCCTCGGCCTGAAAACGCTGGACAGCCCATTCAACATCAAGGGCGAGCCCAAGGCGCAGCCCAGAATGGCCCCCACGGTCGGTCAGCACACGGATGCGGTCCGCAAGGAGTTCGGCGCCGCGGCCGCGGCGGCCATGGCGAGCGCCGGCGGGGACTAGATGGCCGATCTCGAGGGGCGGTGCCTCTGCGGGGCGGTGCGGTTCCGGTTGACCCCGCCGCTGGGGATGACGACGCACTGCCACTGCCAGTCCTGCCGCCTGAGCCACGGCGCGGCGTTCGTGACCTGGACGTCGGTCCCGCCGGAGCAGTTCGCCTTCGACGCCGGCGAGCAAGACGTGGTCTGGCACAGCTCCTCGCCGGGCGTGCGCTGGGGCGGCTGCCGCCGATGCGCAAGCCCGATGCTCTACATCGCCGAGCAGCCGCGCCCTGACGGCGTGCGCGTGAACCAAGTCTACGTCTCGGCCGGCAGCCTCACCTCGCCGCTGCCAGACGCGCCCGCAGCGCACGTCAGCTGGGAGGAGCACGTCGGCTGGATCGAAGGCGCCGAGGCGCTGCCCCGGCACCGCGGCAAGACCGAGGAGCGGATGGACTAGGTCTCTTCCTCTTCGAGCAGGCCTGGACGGCCGCCGCGGAGCTTGATGACGACCAGCACCAGGACGCCGACGGCGAGCCAGATGGCGCCGGCGATCTTGGCGTTCGCCTGCGCGTTGGCGAGCACGTAGGCGATGATG
>DATGIN010000165.1:0-4532 GCA_035295705.1 Caulobacteraceae bacterium | reverse complement strand
ACGAGGCCGGCTCCGATGGCGCCCAGCCAGTAGTGCAGGCGCCGGATTCGGCCCTGGAAGCTGAACAGCAGGTGCATGATGTTCATTTTGGCTTTCCCCCCTGAGGAAATCAGGAAGCGGGCAGGCTAGCGCCGAAATCCTGGTTGGGCCAGCGCCGCCGCCTGCGCTGGAATCGCACGCCCGATGGGCGCATGCTCGCGTCATGACAGACGCCCCCACCTCCCCCGTTCGCTCCGCCCTCGGCTTCGACCTCACGCCGCCCAGCCCGGAAGAGGAAAAGCAACTCGAGGCCGGGCTCACCAGCGAAGAACGCGACGTCCTTCTGCATCACGGCACCGAAGCGCCCTTCTGCGGCGGCCTGCTGAACAACAAAGAGGCCGGGGTCTACTGTTGCCGCCTGTGCGGCCTGCCGCTTTTCCGCGCGCAGACGAAGTTCGAGAGCGGCACCGGCTGGCCGAGCTTCTTCGCGCCGATCGATGAGGCTCACGTGCGCGCCGTGCGTGACACAAGCTACGGGATGGTGCGCATCGAGACTCGCTGCGCGCGCTGCGACAGCCACCAGGGCCACGTATTTCCGGACGGGCCGCCGCCGACCCGGCTGCGCTACTGCATCAACTCGGTGTCGCTGAGCTTCGTTGCGGATGGCCAGCCGTTGCCGGACCCGCTTCACCGCGGCGACAGCCTCTGACCTTCGGCCGAGCCTAGGGCGTCGAGTAGCGAATCAGCCGCTCGGACGACCGGCCGCCGTCGGTCACCACCACCTTGATCACGTGATCCTTGGCGTGCGCATCGAGGACCACATCGCCTTGGTTGACCCTGCTCTCGAACAGGGTGTCGACGTACCAGCGGCCCTTGTTGGTCGAGTAGAACACCGAGGAGAGCACCGGATCGCCGCTCGCGGCGCTGGCCGTCCAGGTCAAATGCACCGTCGCGCCCTTCGCCACGGTGGCGGGCGCCGTCACCGCGAGCGCCGGCGGCTGAGCCGCGAGCTGGCGCGAGGCCAAGACCCTTCCCTTATAGACCACCTCCAGTGTGGCGGCGCCGTCGGGGTCGGGGATGTGCGCCATCAGGGACAGCGTGTCGCGCGGAGCGTCCTCTTCCGAGAACCAGTGCGGCTCGATCGGGTAGGTTTTCGCCGCCGCGCCCTGCCGCACGACGATCGCCCAGTCGGGGGCCGGTCCCTCCACGGCGTCGATCTCGCCCAGCTGATCGTAGCTGGGCGGCAGCGTTGCACGCATGGTTCTGTTGCGGTTCGACAGGATGGTGCGCACGAACAGCACCTTCGGATCGACGCCGTGCCCGAACGAATAGATCAGGTGTGCGTAAGCGCACTGGGTGATCCACAGACCGTAGGACTCCGCCGGCCCCATCATCGAGACCGAGCTCTCGTGATAGATGCGCTTGGTCTCCTCGCTGGCGATGGTGATCCGCTCGCCATGGCCGGTCCGGACGGTGAGATTGTGGTCGAAGATGCCGCAATCGCGCTTCTCGTTGTGCCGCTCGTCACCGTCGCCGCTCCAGATGTGGTCCGGCTCGGAGTGATTGAGCTCGTGACCGACGGTCTCCACCAGGCCGGCCTCCGGGTAGCCGTCCGCGCCCGTCGGCGGCGCGAGGTCTCTGAACGGATGGTCCGCGTCGGCGCCGCCGCCGGCGCCGACGAAGATCGCCTTGGTTGAGGGCGTCATGGCCGCGGTCTTTGCTTCGGCGATCTTTGCGAAGTCGTTCGCGCCCTGCGCGCCCTGGCGGACGATACCGACCACGCGTGTCGCGCCGGAGAGCACGCCCGCCGCGCCCAGCCGGTCTGCGGCCGCCGCCTGCCAATGCCAGCGGTTCCAGTCTGGGGATGACTCGTGCGGATCGAGGTCGCTGAGGTCGAGCAGGCTGCGCGAGTAGGTCGGCAGGCCATAGGCAAAGGTGGGGAAATAGTCCGGAAGGATGGCGTTCGACGCCGCCGCGACCTGCAGGACAAAACGCTGGAATGACGCGGTGTCCGCAGCCGACGGCGCACCACTGAGCGTTACCGGCACGAACTCGACCACCGGCGGGTCAGTCGAAACCACCTGCCCGCTGACCACGAGCTTCAGCCCCGTCGGCTCGTCGTTCTTCGCGTCCAGCAGTTCGGCCGTCAGCGTGTACGGGCCTGGCCCCGGAATAGAGAACGCGCCGACGTCTCTCGGCGGCAGCCCGTCGTAGGCCGGCACCAGCACCTGGAACGGCTCCGACTTTGCGCCGGGCGAGCCGTGGATCGGCGCCTTGGCGATGGCCGGGCTGGTCCAGACGGTTTCGCTACCGTTGATGTCGGTCAGCCGGAGCCGGAACTTGACGTCGGCGTCGACGTCGCAGTTGCCGATGCCATTGAAGACGATGGTGAACCAGGTGAAGCCCGGCTCGACGCCGCCGGATGTTCGAAACCGCTGGACGCCCATCATCACGGTCTTGCGAGCCGCGATCATCGGCAGGTCCGCGGTGAAGACCCCCGGCGAAACCTGATTGATCACCGGATTTGGCTTGGCGCCGTGCATGTAGTCGTAGGTGACCTGCGGCGCAGGGTCGTCCTGGAAGACGCCCTGCACCGGCTGCATCCATCCGCCGGCCGGCGCGACCTTGCACCCCGTGCCCGTGTCTTCGTGATGCAGGCCCAACCCGCCGCCATAGCCGAGGCCGTGGCCATAGTGCGAACCGCCGGAACCGCCGTAGCCGCCATAGCCTCCAAGACCGAGGCTGGGTTTGCCGAGCTTCTCGATCGTATAGCTCAGGTCCGGGGTGGCGCTTACTGCCGGCGGCGCCGCCTTGTTGTCGCCGCCGCCAGTCTGCCCTTGATCCGTTGGATGGCCCGGCTGGGTGGCTGGCTGGCCAATGGGCGTCGTCGGATGACCGGCGTCGCTGCCCGGCTGGCCGGGTTGCTGCTGGTCGCCCGGCGCGGTCTGCGCCGCCGCGCCGCCGGCGGCTGCCGCCAGCGCCAACACAATCGCGAGCCACCGCGCCACGCTGCGCCCCCCGCCGCCGATCGGACAGCCGGATGCTAAGCCATCCGCGGCCGCACAGCTACGCTTGGCTGAGCGCGCTCAGAGCGGAATGTTGTCGTGCTTCTTCCAGGGATTCTCGAGCGTCTTGCCGCGCAGGCTCTTCAGCGCCCGGGCGATCCGCTTGCGGGTGTCGCGCGGCCGAATGACGTCGTCGACATAGCCTAGCCCCGCAGCCACGAAGGGATTGGCGAAGCGCGCCTTGTACTCGGCCTCGCGCTTCTCGATCGCGCCCGGCTTGTTCATGTCGGCGCGGAAGATGATTTCGACCGCGCCCTTGGCGCCCATCACCGCGATCTCGGCGGTCGGCCAGGCGTAGTTGATGTCGCCGCGGATATGCTTCGAACTCATGACGTCGTAGGCCCCGCCGTAGGCCTTGCGGGTGATCACGGTGACCTTGGGCACCGTCGCCTCGGCGAAGGCGAACAGGAGCTTCGCCCCGTGCTTGATCAGCGCCCCTTGCTCCTGCCGCGTGCCCGGCATGAAGCCGGGGACGTCGACGAAGGTGATCAGCGGAATGGAGAAGGCGTCGCAGAAGCGCACGAAGCGCGCGCCTTTGCGCGCGGCGTCGATGTCGAGCACCCCGGCCAAGTTTTGCGGCTGGTTGGCGACGATTCCGATCGGTTCGCCGTCAATGCGACCGAAGCCGACGACGAGATTCTTGGCCCAGTCCTTTGCAATTTCGAAGAAATCTTCCTCGTCAACGACCTTGAGGATGAGCTCCTTGATATCATAGGGCTTCTCGGCGCTGGCAGGGACGAGGGTGTCCAGCGATGGCTCGGAGCGGTCGACCGCGTCGAAACTCGCGCGCATCGGCGGCTTCTCGCGGTTGGAGAGCGGCAGGAAGTCGATGAGCCGCCGAACCTGCGCCAACGCCTCGAGGTCGTTCTCGTAGGCCCCGTCGGCGACACCTGAGCGGAGCGCGTGAACCCGGTAGCCGCCGAGCTCCTCGTGGGTGACATCCTCGTTGGTCACGGTGCGGACCACGTCGGGCCCCGTTACGTACATGTAGCTGGTGTCCTTCACCATGAAGATGAAGTCCATGATCGCCGGCGAATAGACGTCGCCGCCGGCGCAAGGCCCCATGATCACCGCGATCTGCGGGATCACGCCCGAGCAGAGCGTGTTCAGCAGGAAGATGTCGGCGTAGCCGGCGAGCGCCTCGACACCCTCCTGGATGCGGGCGCCGCCGGCGTCGTAGAGGCCGATGATCGGCGCGCCGACCTTGGCCGCCTGTTCGTACAGCTTGACGATCTTCTTGGCGTGTGCGCCGGAAAGAGAGCCGCCGAAAACCGTGAAATCCTTTGAGAAAACGAAGACGACGCGGCCGTTGATCGTGCCCCAGCCGGTGACGACGCCGTCGCCGGGCACCTTCTGGTCGGCCATGCCGAAATCGGTCCCGCGGTGCTCGACGAACATGTCGAACTCTTCGAACGAGCCCTTGTCCATCAGGAGTTCGAGGCGTTCGCGGGCGGTGAGCTTGCCGCGCTTGTGCTGCGCCTCGATGCG
>DATGIN010000164.1:0-9976 GCA_035295705.1 Caulobacteraceae bacterium | reverse complement strand
CCGGTCCGATTGGCGCCCGCGCGGCCGGGCGCAAGGCCGACGACGAGCAGCCGCGCGTTGTCATCCCCGAACGAGGGGGCCGGCCCGTTCCACCAGTCGGGATGCTCACGCCGATTCGCGAGGCGGTATTCGACGAGCCGGGGGCAGAGCGGACAGTCCCTGGACGGCTCGGCGCGGTTCAAGCGTCGGCGTCTTCCGAACGCGGCGCCGGGGCCTGCGCCGGCTCCTGTATGAACTTGGGCATGTGTGGCCTGGCCGGGCGGCCGATGATCGAAGCCAGATCCTGCAGATCCACGAAGCTGTCGGCTTGGCGGCGAAGGTCGTCCGACGCCATCGGGGGCTGGGACTTGACGGTGGAGACCACGGTCACCCGCACGCCCTTCTGCTGCACCGACTGGACGAGCCGGCGGAAGTCGCCGTCGCCGGAGAACAGCACCACGTGGTCGACGTGCGCCGCGAGCTCCATCATGTCGACGGCGATCTCGACGTCCATGTCGCCCCGCCAGCGCTTGCGGCCCTCCCGGTCGGTGTATTCCCGCGCGGTTTTCGTCACGAGCGCATAGCCGTTGTAGTCCAGCCAGTCGACCAAGGGGCGGATCGGCGAGTAGTCCTCGTTCTCGACCAGGGCCGTGTAGTAGTAGGCGCGGATGAGCACGCCACGGGTGCGGAATTCCGCCAGCAGCTTCTTGTAGTCGATGTCGAAGCCCAGGTTCTTCGCCGCCGAATAGAGATTGGCGCCGTCGATGAAGAGGGCGATGCGATCGTTCGGGTAGAAGGTCATGAGTTCATCGCCCTGATGCCGCTGGATGAGGCCGTCGTGATCGCGCTGGGAAGCAGCCTGGCCGGCCAATTTGCCGGGCGCCAAGCGTTGCTCGAAGCCGCGCTGGACCGGTTCGCGGACGCCAAGCTGACGGTTGTGCGACGATCGTCATGGTGGCGATCTGCGTCCTGGCCCGACCCGAGCCTGCCTGAGTACCTCAACGGTCTCGTGCTTGTCGAGACGACGCTCCGGCCGCGCGAGACGCTGGGCGCGCTGCGGCGAGTCGAGCAAGCTTTTGGCCGCAGACGCGGCCCCGCCAACGCGCCGCGAACGCTCGACCTCGATCTCATCGCGCATGGCCGAACGGTGATCGACGAGCCCGATCTGGCGCTGCCGCATCCGCGTGCGCACGAGCGGCTGTTCGTCATGGGGCCGCTCGCCGAGATCGCCCCGGACTGGACGCACCCTGTGCTTGGCAAGACGCCCGCCGAGCTCGCCGCGCTGGCGACCGTCGGCCTGGACGCAACCCCGCGGGCCCCATAAGCGTGCCCGCCATGCTCGATCAGCTGAAGGCCAACAATCGCGCGTGGGCGAAGCGCCAGGTCGCCCGCGATCCCGGGTTCTTCAAGCGCCTGCTCGGCCAGCAGGCGCCGGAGTACCTCTGGATAGGCTGCTCGGACAGCCGCGTTCCGGCGAACGAGATCGTCGGCCTGGACCCGGGCGAGATGTTCGTCCACCGCAACGTCGGCAATCTCGCGCCGCCGCAAGACGCCAACTATCTCTCGGTGCTGCAGTTCGCGGTGGACGTCCTGAAGGTGAAGCACGTGATCGTGGTCGGCCACTACGGCTGTGGCGGCGTGCGCGCCGCGGTCGACGGCCAGCGCCGCGGCCTCGTCGACCATTGGCTGCATCCGATCCGCGAGGTGGCGCACCACCACGCCTCGGAGTTGGCCGCCATCGGCGACGAGAACGCCAGGCTCGACCGCCTCTGCGAGCTGAACGTGAAACGGCAGGTCGCAAATGTCGCTTCCGACGTCTTCGTCCAGGACGCCTGGGCGCGCGGCCAGCCGCTCAGCGTGCATGGCTGGGTCTATTCCCTGGCTGACGGCCTCATCAACGACCTGAACGTCACCGTGAGCCGCCCCAGCGACGCCTGAAGCCTCCGTTCGGCGCCGCCAGGCGTGCGGCGACCAGCTCCCGCCGCGCGGCGGCTAATGTCAATCCTGTCTCAGGCTCGGCCGCCGCTGTCCGCGGCATTGCAACAAGACGCCAAAACCACTATTTTCCTTGGCCTTCACCACATCCTGAGAGCGTCAATGGCCCGCGTCACCGTCGAAGACTGCGTCGA
This sequence comes from Caulobacteraceae bacterium, assembly GCA_035295705.1. GTDB lineage: Bacteria > Pseudomonadota > Alphaproteobacteria > Caulobacterales > Caulobacteraceae > Poindextera. The sequence goes on along the minus strand of DATGIN010000164.1, from coordinate 7,868 downwards.
GAAGGTTCCCAACCGCTTCAACCTAGTTCTTCTCGCCGCCCATCGCGCGCGCGCCATTTCCGCCGGTTCGCCGCTCATGGTCGAGCGTGACAACGACAAGAACCCGGTGGTCGCGCTGCGCGAGATCGCCGACGACGTTGTCGATTCGGAAGGTCTGCGCGAGAGCCTGATCACCAGCCTGCAACGCGTCGACGAGCATGCCGACGCGGAGGAAGAGGCCGAAACGCTGGCTCTGCTTGCCGATCCGCAGCACCAGCACATGAGCGAACAGGAGCTGCTGCGCGCGCTGCAGAGCGACCGCGACGGCGGTCAAGAGGAGCGCTACTGAGCCCCGCGGCTCAAGAACCGGCTTCTGTCGCGACGCCGCCTGAGCTCGCCGAACCCCCGACCACGCCGAAGGCCGGCCGCCGCGCGCCTTCGATGCTGCGCCAATACGAGCTGATCGAGCGGGTCAAATCCTACGACCCGACTGCGGACGAGACCCTGCTGAACCGCGCTTACGTCTACGCCATGCGCGCGCACGGCTCGCAGACCCGCGCGTCCGGCGACCCGTACTTCGCCCACCCCATCGAAGTCGCCGGCATCCTGACCGACTACCGGCTCGACGCCGCCTCCATCGTCACCGCGCTACTGCACGACGTCATCGAGGACACGCCGGCCACGCGCGCCGACATCGAGGCGATGTTCGGCGACGAGATCGGCGAACTGGTCGAGGGCGTGACCAAGCTCTCCCGCCTGGAGCTCACCGCCGAGCACACGCGCCAGGCCGAGAACCTCAGGAAATTCATCCTGGCCATCTCGAAGGACGTACGCGTCTTGATGGTCAAGCTAGCCGACCGGCTGCACAACATGCGCACGCTGGGCTTCATCGGAGAGCCCTCCAAGCGGGAGCGGATCGCCCGCGAAACGCTCGATATCTACGCCCCGCTCGCCCGCTCTATCGGCTGCCACCGCATCTGCACCGAGCTCGAGGAGTTGGCGTTCAAGCACCTGAACCCCATCGCCCGCGACGCGATCGTCCGCCGCCTGGAGGCCCTGCGACCAACGCAAGGGCCGGCGGTGTCGGTGATCGCCGACGAGATCGTCGCCAAGCTGGGGGCCGAGGGGCTGCCGGCGCGCGTCTATGGGCGGGAAAAGCACCCGTACTCGATCTGGCGGAAGCTGCAGCGCAAGTCGATCAGCTTCTCCCAGCTCGCGGACATCTATGCGTTCCGGGTGATCGTCGAGTCCGACGAAGATTGCTACCGCGCCCTGGGCGCCATCCATCGCCTGTGGCCGTGCGTGCCTGAGCGCTTCAAGGACTTCATCTCGACGCCCAAGCGGAACAACTACCGCTCGCTGCACACCACCGTCGTCGGGCCGCGCGGCATGCGCATCGAACTGCAGATTCGCACGGAGGCGATGGACCGGGTGGCGGAGGAGGGGGTCGCCGCCCACTGGCGCTACAAGGACGAGTCATACGGCTACGACGCCGAGGCCATGGAGGCCGCGGGCGGGCGCGATCCGCTGGTCAACCTTCGTCAGCTGGTCCAGGTGCTGGAGCACGGCGGCGACGCCGAGGACCTCGTCGAGCACGCCAAGCTGGAGATGTTCCTCGACCAAGTGTTCGTCTTCACCCCCAAGGGGCAGCTGATCAGCCTGCCGGCGGGCGCCATGCCGCTCGACTTCGCCTACGCGGTGCACTCAGACGTCGGGGACACCTGTGTCGGGGTGAAGATCAACGGCGAGCTTCGCCCCCTGCGCACGCCGCTGGCCAACGGCGACGTGGTCGAGGTGGTCCGCGGCGCGTCCGCGCCGGCGCACCCGGAGTGGCGTTCGCTCGCCATCACCGGCCGCGCGCGTTCCGCGATCCGCCGGCACATCCGTCAGACCGAAAAGGAAGAGTTCATTCGCCTCGGCCGCGCCTCGATCGACCAGACCCTCGATCGGGCGGGGAAGTCGCGGGCGAACCTCTCGCTGCGTCCCGCGTTCGAGCGCTTCGCCGTCGGGACCGAGGACGAGCTGTTCGAGACCGTGGGGCGTGGCCGCCTCACGCCCGGCCAGGTGCTGCAGGTCCTGTTCCCCGGCCTGAAAGAACCCGAGAGGGCGCGCGCCGCGGCGCGCCGGCGCATCGAGGACGGCGCAACGGCCAGGCTCTTCGTGCGCGGCGGCGGGCTGACGCCGGGGGTCTCGCTGCACTTTGCCGAGTGCTGCAACCCGCTGCCCGGCGACCGTATCGTGGGAATCCTGGAGCCGGGCAGCGCCGGCCTCACGGTGCACACGATCGACTGTCCGAGGCTCGCCGAGTTCGAAGACCGCGACGACCTGTGGCGTGACCTGCAGTGGACGCCGCAGGCGGAGGACGGAACGGTTTCGCAGGCGCGGCTCACCGCCACCATCCGCGACGCGCCAGGCGTGCTCGGCCAGGCTTGCACGATCATCGGCGACGCCGGCGGCAACATCATCGGCCTTCGCATGGACCATCGCGGCCAGTCGGACTTCTTCGACGTCGACTTCGACCTCGAAGTGCGCGACGCCCGCCACCTCACCAACATCGCCGCGGCGCTCCGCGCCTGCCCCCCGATCGAGACGGTGGAGCGCGCGAAAGGGTAGGGCGTCCGGGTGGAAGAATCCCGCCGCGTGAATTACATCCGGGGTTCATGAACACCGACGATGTCCTGGCCGAGTTCCGCGACTCCGGCGCGCTGCGCGAGGGGCACTTCATCCTCTCGTCCGGGCTGCATTCGGGCATGTTCCTGCAGAAGAACCTGGTCTTCATGCACCCAGAGCGCTGCGAGCGGCTCTGCCGGTCCCTTGCGGCCAAGATCAGAGGGGCGGTGGGCGAAGTCGACGTCGTCGTTTCGCCGGCGGTTGGCGGGATCATCCCCGGCTACGAGACGGCGCGGCATCTCGGCGTACCGGCCATCTACCTCGAGAGGGAAGAGGGCCAGCTGAAGTTTCGCCGCGCCTTCTCGATAAAGCCGGGCGCGCGCGTCGCCGTGGTCGAAGACGTCGTCTCCACGGGCCTCTCGCTGCGCGAGAGCGTGGCGGCGGTGGAAGCCGCGGGGGGCAGGGTGCTCTGCGCCGCCTGCATCGTCGATCGGTCGAATGGGGAGGCCGACTGCGGCGCGCCGCTGGTTGCGCTGGCGAGCCTCGACGTGCCGGCCTATCCGGCCGACGCCCTGCCGCCCGACCTCGCTGCGCTGCCGGCCGAGGAGCCGGGCAGCCGGAGGCTCTCGGCATGAACGAACTTCGGCTGGGCGTGAACATCGACCACGTGGCCACCATCCGGAACGCCCGGGGAGAGTCGTATCCCGACCCGGCGCGCGCCGCCGAGGTAGCCATCGCCGCCGGCGCGGACGGCATCACGGCCCACCTGCGCGAAGATCGCCGCCACATCTCCGACGCCGACATGCACACGCTGGCCGGGCTGACCAAGAAGCGCGGCCGGCCGCTGAACTTCGAAATGGCGGCGACCGACGAGATGCTCGAGATCGCCATCAGGGCCCATCCGCACGCCGCCTGCTTGGTGCCCGAGCGGCGCGAGGAGGTGACCACCGAGGGCGGCCTCGACGTCGCCGGCCAGCACAATACGCTGAAGCCGGCCGTCGATCGCCTGCGGGCCGCGGGCATCCGAGTCTCGCTCTTCATCGACCCCGACCCACGTCAGATCAGGGCGGCTGCGGCGATCGGCGCACAAGTGATCGAGCTGCACGTCGGCGCGTATTGCACGGCCATCCGCGAACGCGACCATCCAACGGCGGATCGTCTGCACGCCGAGATCCGTGACGGCGCCAGGCTCGCGGCCTCGCTCGGGCTCGAAGTGCACGCTGGCCACGGCATCGACTACGAGACGGTCGGCGCCATCGCCGCCATCCCCGAGCTCGCCGAGCTCAACATCGGCCACTTCCTGATCGGGGAGGCGATCTTCACGGGGTTGGACGCCGCCATTCGCCGCATGCGCGCCTTGATGGATGCCGCCCGCAAAGAGGCCGCGGCTTGATCGTCGGCATCGGTTCCGACCTCGCCGACATTCGTCGCATCGAACAGACGCTGGAGCGGTTTGGCGAGCGCTTCACCAATCGCATCTTCACCGAAACGGAGCGCCAGCGGTCGGAGCGGCGCGGCGATCGCGCCTCGAGCTATGCGAAGCGCTTCGCCGCCAAGGAAGCCTGTGCGAAAGCGCTCGGCACCGGCTTGAAGCGCGGGGTGTTCTGGCGCGATATGGGCGTCGTCAACCTTCGTTCTGGGCGCCCCACACTGCTGCTGACCGGCGGCGCGGCCGAGCGGCTGGTCGAAATCACGCCGCCCGGCTTGACCGCCCATGTGCACTTAAGCCTCACAGACGACCACCCGTACGCCCAGGCGTTCGTGGTGATCGAAGCGCTGCCGAGCTGATGGGTTCGGCCACGCCGCTCGCCTTGCTCGCGCCGCAGCTTACGTCTAGCAAGGCGCCGCCCGCGTTCGTTGGCGGCTTACTTTGAAAGACTCGAACTCCCCGATGACCGCAGACGCTAAGGCCGCGCGCCCGGCCGCCAAGGGCGGCTTCGTCCACGAAACCGTCGAGATCGTGAAGACGATCGTCTACGCGCTGCTGATCGCGCTGGCGCTCAAGATCGTGATCTTCCAGCCTTACACCATCCCCTCCGCGTCGGAGGAGCCGAACCTCTACGAGGGCGACTACATCATCGTCTCGAAGTTCAGCTATGGCTGGAGCCGCCACTCGATTCCGCTGAGCCCGCCGCTCTTCTCCGGCCGCATCTTCTTCCACGCGCCCCAGCGCGGCGACATCGTCGTCTTCAAGCTGCCGCGCGACGGCCGCCAAGACTACATCAAGCGCCTGGTCGGGCTTCCGGGCGACCATATCCAGGTGAAGGGCGGCCAGCTCCTGGTCAACGGCAAGGTCCTGCCGCGCGTCCCGCTCGCCGGCGGCGTCGGCGACCTGCCGGAAGGCAACGACCTGCCGGTGTTGCGCTACGACGAAACTATGCCGAATGGCCGCCAACACGTCATTCAGAAGTCGCCGACCGGCAGCCAGGCCGACAACACCGGGGTCTATGTCGTCCCGCCGCACTGCTACTTCATGCTCGGCGACAACCGGGACAACTCCCTCGATAGCCGCTTCGACCCCGCCTATCCGCCCGACGCCTCGGGGCTCGCCACCTGCCCGTGGGATTCCGCGCTCGACCAGTACCTGCCGCCTGAGTCCGGCGTCGGCTTCGTTCCCGAGGAGGACCTCGTGGGCAAGGCGCAATTCATCCTCGCCTCGTGGCAGCCGGGCGCGTCGCTCCTGAAGCCTTGGACCTGGATCGCGATCCGGCCCGACCGCTTCTTCCACGCCCTGAGATGAACGAGCGCGCCGAGGCGCTCACGCGTCTGGAGCGCCGCCTCGGTCATGCCTTCAAGGATCGCAACCTGCTGGATCGGGCGTTGACGCACGCCAGCGTCTCGGGACGGCGTGCAGGCGTGCGGGACAACGAGGCGCTCGAGTTCCTCGGCGACCGGGTGATTGGGCTTCTCGCCGCCGAGCGGCTGGCCGAGCTCTACCCGGAGGCCACCGAGGGCGCGCTGTCGCTGCGCCTGAGCGCGCTCGTGAGCGGCAAGGCCTGCGCCGCCGTCGCAGAGGCTGCCGGCGTCGGAGAGGCGTTGAGGCTAGCGGGCGGCGAGACCCGCGGCGGCGGCCGCACGCGTCCCTCCATCCTCGCCGACGCCATCGAAGCCGTCCTGGCCGCGCTCTACCTCGACGCCGGCTTGCCGGCGGCGCGCGCCGCCTTCCTCGATCTGTGGGCCGACGCCATCGCATCGCTCGCGGAGACACCCGCCCGCGATCCGAAGACAGCGCTTCAGGAGTGGGCGCAAGGCGTCGGCCGCCCGCTTCCCAACTATGTGGTCGTCGCGCGCACGGGCCCGGACCATCGGCCCCGGTTCAGGGTGTCGGTGAGCGTCCAGGGGCTGGCGCCGGCCGAGGCGGACGGCCCTTCGCGGCAGGAAGCGGAGAAGTCCGCCGCAGCCACGCTTCTCGCGCGCGAGGGGCTCGCTTGAGCGAGACTCACGCCGGCTTCGCCGCCGTGCTCGGTGCGCCGAACGCGGGGAAGTCGACCCTGGTCAACCGGCTGGTGGGCGCGAAGATCTCGATCGTCACCCGCAAGGTGCAGACGACCCGCTTTCCTGTGAAAGGCGTCGCGATCGCCGGCGACGTCCAGATCGTGCTGGTCGACACGCCCGGCGTCTTCAAGCCCCGTCGCCGCCTCGACCGCGCCATGGTGCGCGCCGCGTGGGCCGGCGCCGAGGACGCCGACGTGATCGTGCATCTGGTGGACGTCCACGCCGAGCTCGCCGTCGAAGCAGGCGCGGCAAAGGGCGCCGACCGTCTGGCCGTCGAGGACGCGGCGGCGATCCGCGACGGACTCAAGACTGCGGGGCGCCCTGCGATCCTGGCGCTCAACAAGATCGATGGCGTCCGGCGCGAGCGCCTGCTGGGGCTTTCCGAGCGGCTCTTCGCGACCGGCGCCTATTCGGAAGTGTTCCTGATCTCCGCGAAGACGGGGCCGGGGGTCGACGACCTCAAGTCGAGACTGGCCGGGGGGATGCCCGCGGGGCCGTGGCTCTACCCCGCCGACCAGGTCGCCGACCTGCCCGAGCGCCTGCTGGCGGCCGAGATCACGCGCGAGAAGGTCTACCTGCGCCTGCACGAGGAGCTGCCCTACGCGACCGCCGTCGAGACGACCGCCTTCCAGGGCGCAAAGCGCGGCGCGCTGCGCATCGAACAGACCATCTATGTCGAGCGCGACGGACAGCGAGGCATCGTGCTCGGCAAGCAAGGCCAGACCTTGAAATGGATCGGCGAGCAGGCAAGGCAGGAGCTGGGCGAGTTGCTTGGGCGACCGGTGCATCTGTTCCTCACCGTGAAGGTGAAGGAGAATTGGTCCGAAGCCCGCGAGTTCTACACCGGAGTGGGCCTGGACTTCGATGTCTGAGCGCGTGCGACGACGCTGATGGAGTTCGAGGACGAGGCCTTCGTGCTGGCGGCGCGGCCGCACGGTGAGACCGGCGCGATCGTCGACATCCTGACCCGCACTCACGGGCGTTTCGTCGCGCACGTCGCCGGCGGCGCGTCACGGCGGATGAAGCCGGCGATGCAGCCCGGCGCGCGCGTCATCGCCCGCTACCGCGCCCGCGTCGCCGAGCAGCTGGGGTCGGCGCGCATCGAGGCGCTGGGCGAGGGCCCGGCGGCGCTCTTCGACCAGCCGCTGGCGCTCGCCGGCCTATCGGCCGCCGCAGCGGTGGCGGCGGGCGCGTTGCCGGAGCGAGAGCCGCACTCGGGCGCTTTCGACGCCTTCGAGGCGCTGGCGGCCGTGCTCGGCGACACCGAAATCTGGCCCGCCGTCTACGTCCGGTTCGAGGCCGGGCTGCTTCAGGAGCTCGGGTTCGCGCTCGACCTCTCGCGCTGCGCCGCCACGGGTGCGACCGACGACCTCGTTTACGTGAGCCCGAAGTCCGGACGGGCGGTCAGTCGCGCCGCAGGCGAGCCCTATGCGGATCGGCTGCTGCGGTTGCCGGCCTTCCTGCTCTCGGCGCAGGGCGGCTTGCGGGACGGCGATATCGGCGATGGCCTGACGCTGACCGGTCACTTTTTGGAGAGCTTCGTTTTCGCCGCCATGAACCCGCCGCTGCCGCCGGCCCGTGTCTGGCTTTGGGATCGCTTGCGGGACGCCGGGCGCTTGTAGGAGCAAATCTGCACACTCCTAGGGAATTTGTAGAGATTGGACGTCTGGCGCCCGACCGATCCCGGTGAGATGACTTGTGGCATCGATGGCGGTGCGGGAGGTCTCCCGATGTTCATTCGCGTTCCCGAAGCGCACACCCGCTCCCTGGTGAAGGCCGTCAGC